>VGZJ01000122.1 GCA_016872595.1 Planctomycetota bacterium | reverse complement strand
GCCGAGAGCCCCGTGAACATGCGGAACAACAACGGCTTCCGACGCAATTTCTCGTAATTCGTCATAACCCTATGAATAGGCCATCGATCGCTATTGCGCAACGAGTCTAATACTCGCTTGCTGTTCTTCTCTGCTCAGTGCCCTCTGTGACTCTGTGGTTAAATCTCTTCTGCCTTTCAATTTGCGTCCATCTGCGCAATCTGTGGATCAACTCTTCTGCCCATTAGAGTTCTTGCACGTCGATGTTGCGGTTGGTGTAAATGCACAGGTCGCCGGCGATTTCCAGCCCGGCGCGGACGACCTCGGCCGGCTTCAGTGCGGTGTGGGCCATGAGCGCGCGGGCCGCGGCCAGCGCGTAGGGGCCGCCGCTGCCGATGGCGAGCACGTTGTCGGTGGGCGCGATCACGTCGCCGGTGCCGCTGACCAGCAGCAGGTGGTCGCGGTCGAGTACGACCAGCATCGCTTCGAGGCGGCGCAGAACGCGGTCGGTGCGCCACTCCTTCGCCAGTTCGGTCGCGGCCTTCGGCACCGAGCCTTGAAAGTCGCGTAGCTTCTGCTCGAAGCGGTCGAGTAGGCTGAAGGCGTCGGCGGCGGCCCCGGCGAACCCGGCCAGCACGCGGCCGTCGTGGAGTTTGCGAACCTTTCGGGCGTCGGCCTTCATCACAATGTTGCCGAGCGTGACTTGGCCGTCGCCGCCGAGCGCGGCCCCGGCGGAAGTTCGGACGGCCAAAATAGTTGTGGCGCGCAGTTTGGGCACGGTAAAGATCGCTCCGGGGGCGGCGAATACTCTGGGGAAGCCGCTCGCGGCCTCGTCCCGCTGGGGTTATGATACCCCGGCGGGTCGGAACCGACAGCGACCGCAAGAACCGGACGCGAATTGCTGACGTTATCGGGCTATTGTGCGATAGAATGCGACATGCGAAGTGGGCGGCGCGACGTGCGCGGCCCGTCACCCACCGGGAGACCCTATGAAACTGCTGACGAAGGGTATGGCGACGCTCGCCGCCTTGGTTGCCGGCGGGCTGCTGGCGACGCCGATGACCGTGGAAGCGGCGAAGGCCGCGCCCGCGAAGCAAAACGGCGTGCTGCACGTCTTCGACGGCGGCAAGATGTTCACGCAAGCCGGCATCGACCGGGCCAAGAACGTCGTCAGCGGCACGCTGTTCGACCACGGCCTGACGATCACCGTTGATACGCACGCGACCGTGCCCGATACGAAGACCAAGCCGACGAAGGAACAGGAAGCCAAGTTCTTCCGCGACTGGGCGGTCGAACTCGCCACCGGCGACAAGGCGAAGGGCATCTACGTGCTCGTGTGCCGCAGCCCCGGCTACGTCGAAGTGATCGCGGACAAGACCACGCGCGAGCGCGGGTTCACGAACGATAACGAGAAGCAACTGCGCGACCTGTTCCTCGCGTCGTTCCGCGACGCGGCGAAGGAAGCGAACCCCGATAAGCAGTTCGAGATTCGCGACCAAGCGCTGCTGGCGAGCATGAACTTCGCGATTCGCGACCTCCAGAACACGACCGTCGCGACGGTCACGCCGACGGGGACGACGAAGAACGACGCGACGCAGCCCGCGAAGAAGCAAGGCATGACTCTCGGCGGCTGGATCTGCATCGGTCTCGCGGTGCTGCTCACCATCTGGATCGTCGTCGGCCTCATCCGCGCGCTCACCAGTGGCGGCGGTGGCGGCGGCGGGTATGGCGGTGGTGGCGGCGGTGGCGGTGGCGGCGGCGGGTTCATGACCGCCATGCTAGGCGGCATGTTCGGCGCGATGGCCGGCATGTGGCTCTACAACAGCATGATGGGCACCCACTACCCGCCGTCGGCTTTCGGCGGCGACGCGAGCGCGGCCGATGGCGGCTACAGCGGCAGTGACGGCGGTTCTGCTCCCGGTGACGGCGACTTCGGCGGCGATGCCGGGGCCGGCGGCAGCTACGACGACGGCGGCGGGGCCGGTGGCGGCGGTGGTGACTATGGTGGCGGCGGTGATTACGGCGGCGGTGGGGGCGGTGACTACGGTGGGGGCGGTGACTACGGCGGGGGCGGCGGCGACTACGGCGGCGACTTCTAAGCCCTCAGTTGTGTTCCGTTAGGTGTGAGCCACCGGCGCGCGTCGCGCGCCGGTGGCTCACACCTTTTTTCTTGCCGCGCGCCACTTACCATATCTTCATGGCGCACGATCCGAATTGCCCCTTTTGCGTGAAGCTCGCCGCACCGGACGGGTGGCCGGCGGGCGACGTCGTTTGGCAGTTCCCGCACTCGGTCGCGGTGCTGGGGCCGTGGCAGTTCTACACCGGCTACTGCCAGTTGATCGCGCGCGACCACGCGCGCGAGCTGAACCACCTCGGCCCGACGCGCGCCGCGTACCTCGACGAGATGTGTACGTTGGCCGCGGCCGTCGAAGCGTGTTTCAAGCCGTTGAAGCTCAACTACGAACTGCTCGGCAATCAGGTTCCGCACCTGCACTGGCACGTGTTCCCGCGCTACGCGACCGACCCCGACCGCCTGCGCGCGGTGTGGTTCGCGCTGGACGACGCGGAGGCGGACGTGGCCGAAAAGCGCCGGCTCGAAACCGGCCCCGTGCCGCGCGCCGAAGTCGCGCAGCGGCTCCGCGAGTGGCTCAAAGCGAACGGGGCACCGGGCCAATGACTCCCCTCCGACTCGGTACGCGCGGCAGCCCGCTGGCGCTCTGGCAGGCCAACTTCATCGCGGGCGCGCTGCGCCCGGTCGCGGCCCCGCGCGTCGTCGAACTGGTGCTGATCGAGACGCACGGCGACCGCGACCAAGCCTCCGCGCTCTCCGCGATGGGCGGGTTCGGCGTGTTCACGAAGGCCATTCAGAACGCGCTGCTCGACGGCCGCGCCGATGTCGCGGTCCACAGCCTCAAAGACCTGCCGACGATCCCGGAACCGCGGCTCGAACTGGCCGCCGTGCCGACGCGCGGGCCGACCGGCGATGCGTTCGTGTCGCGCAAGCACAAGCTGTTCGACGACCTGCCGCCGGGCGCGACCGTGGGCACCAGCAGCCTGCGCCGCCGCGCGCAGGTGCTGAACCGCCGGCCCGACCTGAAACTGATCGAACTGCGCGGGAACGTCGATACGCGGCTCCGCAAGTTGGACGAACAAGGGCTGGACGCGATCATCCTCGCCGAAGCCGGGTTAATCCGGTTGGGCCTCGCGGATCGTATTACGGAAGTGCTGGACGCGAGTTGGATGCTGCCCGCGGTCGGGCAGGGCGCGATCGGGTTGGAGTGCCGCGCCGACGACGCCGAAGCGAAGCGCCTCGTGGGCGCGCTGCGCTGCCCCGACACCTACGCCCGCGTGCTGGCCGAGCGCGCGATGCTGTACGCGCTGGGCGGCGGGTGCCTCGTCCCCATCGGCACGACCTCGAAGGTACTCGACGGCCTACTGACCGTTCGCGGCGCGGTGCTGTCGCCGGACGGCGCGCGGCGAATCGTGGCGACGCACACCGGCCCGGCCGACGCCCCGCTCGCGCTCGGCCAAGAACTCGCCGCGAAGCTCCTCGCCGAAGGCGCGGACGAAGTGCTCAAGACATGACCGTCTTCCACCTCGACCGCGCCACCGTCGTTCGGTCCGGCGTGCCAGTCCTTCGCGACTTCAGTTGGACCGTGCGCGCGGGTGAGGCGTGGGCCGTCGTCGGGCCGACCGGCAGCGGGAAGACGACGCTCGCCGAAGCGCTGCTCGGCAAACACGCGCTCGGGGGCGGCACGCTGACATGGCCGCTGTTCGACCGGCTCCGCGCCGCCGGGCACGCCGTCGAGTACACCTCGCAGGCGGTCGCGCTCGTCACCTTCAAAGAAGACTCGCGGCTGTTCTCCTACGCCGGCCGCTACTACCAGCAGCGGTTCGAGTTCGCCGACAGCGCGAGTGACACGCCGTTGTCACTCGACGCCTTCTTGAACGTCGGCGGCGCTGACGCGCGGGCCGCGGTGTGCGCGCGATTCGGCCTCGCGCCTATACTGCACCAACCCTTTATGACGCTCTCGAACGGTCAGGCGCGCCGCGCGCGACTCGCGCGCGCGCTGCTAACGAACCCCGAAGTGCTGGTCCTCGACGACCCGTTCATCGGACTCGACGCCGCCGCGCGTGCCGACCTCGCCGCGCTGCTGGAAGAGTTGGTGCGCGACGGGACGTGCGTGCTGGTGATCTGCCGCGAAGACGCCGTGCCCGCGTGGGTGACGGACACGCTCGTTCTTGGACGAGCGGGGGACGTCAGCCCCCTGTTCGATAGTGAGGACCGAAGAGAGAACAGGGGGCTGACGCCCCCCGCTCGCCAAGAAGTCGTCCAACTCACCGACGTGACCGTCGCCCACGCCGGGCACACGATCTTGGATCGCGTGTCGTGGGCCGTGCGCGCGGGCGAGCGCTGGGCCGTGCTGGGGCCGAACGGCAGCGGCAAATCGACGCTCCTCAGCCTGCTGTGCGGCGACCACCCGCAGGCGTTCTCGAACGACGTGCGGCTGTTCGGCCGGCGGCGCGGGAGTGGCGAAACGATCTGGGACGTGAAGCGCAACGTCGGCCTCTTGTCGCCGGAGTTTCACCTCTATTTCGGCGAACACCTGACCGCGGAGCGCGCCGCCGCGACCGGCTTCTTTGACGCGCTCGCGGATCGCGCGACGACGCCCGAACAGGACGCGCGTGTGCGCGAGCTGTTCGCGGCGCTGGGCATCGCGCCCCTCGCGGGCCGGGCGTTCCGCGCGCTCTCGACCGGCGAACAGCGGTTGGTGCTGCTCGCCCGCGCGCTGGCGAAGCGCCCGCCGCTGTTGATCCTTGATGAGCCGTTTCAGGGAATGGACGCGCGAACCGCGGCGCGCTGTCGCGACTACCTCGACCGCGAACTGACCGTTGAGCAAACGCTGCTGTTCGTCACGCACGAGCCGAGCGAACTGCCGCGCTGCGTGACGCAAACGCTGCGATTGGAAAAGGGAAGTGCCTCGTAGGGTGGGACACGGCTTTGCGCCGTCCCACCCGACACGATTACTTCTTCGCGCGCGCGAACCGCATCCCCAGCCACAGCGCGGCCCACGCCGCGCCGATCCCGGCGAGGCCGACGCCCGCGCCGCTGCCGCACGAGCGGAACGGCCCGGTGCGCTTCGGCTTTTCTCGCGTGTCGAACAGCTCTTTGCCGGTCGCCGGATCGATCGGGGGCGGGGGCGGCTGTGGCGCGGGTTGCGGCTTCGGTTCTGGGCGCGGCACCTTGAACGGCCACGGGGCCACGTCCGCGCGAGCGCCCGCGACGAGCAGAGCGAACACAACCAGCACGAGCGCGCGACGCACCATCGGCACCTCGGAGCGGGCGAAGGCGGGAGCCGTTTATCGTCGCGCGGGCGCGGGCGGAAGGGCAATCACGCGCCGGTGATCTTGCGGTACAGGCGCTCGTACACGTCCGCGCTGCGGTCCCAGCTCCAGTCTTGGGCCATCGCGGTGCGGACGATCTGCCGGAACTCAAGCGGCCGGTCGCGCAGCAGCGTGAGCGCCCAGCGCACGGTTTCGTACAGCGCGTGGGCCGTGTAGTCACCAAAGGTGAACCCGGTCGCGCGGCCGTCGGCGAGGTTTTCCAGCGTCGCGTTCACGACCGTGTCCGCGAGGCCACCGGTGGTGCGTACGACGGGCGGGGTGCCGTACTTCAGGCTGTACATCTGGTTCAGGCCGCACGGTTCGTACTTGCTCGGCATCAGGAACAGGTCGCTGCCCGCTTCCACCGCGTGCGCCAAGCCCTCGTTGAACCCGAGGAAGACGCCGACGCGCTCCGGGTTGCGGTCGCGCAGCGCTTGCAGTTGGTGGTGGAAGTGCAGGTCGCCGTCGCCCAGCACGATGAGTTGGCACCCGAGGTCGAGGAAGCCTTGTGCGGCGCTGATGACGAGGTCGATGCCCTTCTGCGCGACGAGCCGCGCGACCACGCCCAGCACCGGGGCCGCCGGGTCTTCCTTCACGCTGAACCGGCGCTGCAGGTCGGCCTTGCACAGCGGCTTGCGGTCGAAGACTGTGTCCGCGGTGTACTTCGCGGCGATGTGCTTGTCGCGCTCCGGGTTCCAATCGTGGTAGTCGCAGCCGTTCACGATACCCGACAGTTTCCAATGGACGTTGTTCAACAGACCTTCGAGGCCGCAGCCGAACTCGCCGGTTTGGATCTCGCGCGCGTAGGTCGGGCTGACGGTGTTCACCGCGTCCGCGTACACGATGCCGGACTTGAGGAAGTTGAACCCGTAGTGTTCGAGCTGGCCGGGGTTGTACAACCACCCCGGTAGCCCGGTGTAGTTCATCAGCTCGCGCGGGAACGAGCCTTGGTAGGCGATGTTGTGGATCGTGAACACCGAGCGGATGCGCTGGTAGCCGGGGGTGTTGCGGTACGTCTCGGCGAGGTACACGGGCACGAGGCCCGTTTGCCAGTCGTTGGCGTGGATCACGTCCGGCGGGAACCCCAAGTGCGGCACCAGTTCCAGCACCGCGCGGCTGAAGAACACGAACCGCTCGCCGTTGTCCCAGTAGTCGGCTTTGCCGCCGTCGGTTTGGAACTGGTACAGCCCGCGGCCGGCGCGCGCGTCGTCGCGCTCGAAGTACGGGGCGTGCTCGACGAGGAACACGGGCACGTCGGTGCCGGGCAAGCGCGAGCGGAACACGCGGCACGCGAGCGTGCGGTCGCCCATCGGCACGGGGAGCACGATCCCGGTGCGTTCGATGGGAACGCCGGTCTTGCGCACGGCGTTGTAGAGCGGCATCACCACGGCCGCGAGGTTGCCGCGCCGGGCGAGCGCCGCCGGCAGCGCGCCGGCCACGTCCGCCAGCCCGCCGGTTTTGGCGAACCCGGCCACCTCACTCGCCGCGACAAGTACCCTCAACTTCAATTCCCCTCAAAGAAGTGTCGCGCAAACCCGCGGAGTCGAAAAGAACGCAAGAGAAGAGTCTCGACAGGATCACAGGATGAACAGAGATTGAATACAGCTATGCGCGTCCGACTTGTATTCCATCCCTGTTCATCCTGTGATCCTGTCGAACCATCTCTGCTTCGCATCCTCTTGTCTTCTTTGCGTCTTCGCGTCTTTGCGTGAGCTTTCTCTTATTTCTTCTCTTCTATGGCTTTCGTGACGCTCAGGCTCCGCACGATGCGGGCGACTTCGGGGCGCAGGTCGGCGTCGGCCGCGGGGAGCGTGGCGGCGACCGTCGCGCCGCCGTCGCTCTGCTTCAGGACCGCGTACTCGAGGCGCAGCTTGTCCGCGCCCACGGTGGCGTCGAGCGCGAAGCGGTCGAGCTGCACCGGCTCGGCGCGCAGGCGCTTGGTGGGTTCCGTGTCGGTCACGGTCGCCTTCTGCTTCTTCAGGTCCGCGAGCACTTCCTTTAGGTAGTCGGCGGCGCTCGGCACCTTCGTCGGCGGCTCGACGGTGAGCAGTACGCCGCCGCCGCGGGCGTGGTCGAGCGTGAGTTGTTTGCCCTGCACCGCGCCGACGCGCCAGCCGCGCGGGTACAGGAACCGCACGCCCATATCGGGGTTGTCGTACAGGAGCAGTGTGTTCTCGGACCCGGGTTTCAGGTCGAGGTCGCGCAGGCTGGCGTCGGAGAGGTCCGCGGGCATCTTCGCCACCGGCGCGCGCGTCAGCGCGAACTGCCCTTCCACCACGCCGACCGTTTGGCCCTTGCCGTCGAGCAACTCTTTCGTGCCGCGAACGGACAGGTACGAGAGGAACCCGCCGTCGAGGTCGAAGTACGCGGTGCCGTCGATCTTCTGGCGGTTCGGGCCGTCCTCGTTCACGCCGCGCAGGGTGCCGCTCAGTTTCAGGCGCGCGACGCGCTTGTCGTTCAACTTGGTGACGCCGACCAGTTCGACGGTGATCGCGCCCTCTTCCACCTTCTCCATGTCGGTCAGTTCGGCCACGGTCGCCGCGGACGCCTTCCACGACTGGCCGGGCTTCACCGCGCCCGGCGGGAGCAATCCGGGAATAAGCGCGGGGTTGAAGACATCAGTACGTACGACGTCGATCTCGCCCCACGTCAGCGGGCCGTCCGGCGAGAACGGCGCTTTTCGCGCGCCGGCCTTGATGACAACCATGCGCCGCACCGACGGGCGGATGCCGGCGTCCTGCTTCGCGGCGTCTACGGTGCGCTCGAACTCAACATCGCGGTACGCGCGCACGGTCTTGAGCGTCGTCGCGTCGTCCGGGGCGAGGAGGCGCTCGTCGTAGGCGAGCTTGCTGGTGCCGGTGATGGCGACGAGCCGCCCGGCCTTGCCCTTCTCGGTCGAGGGGAGCGCGAGCTTGCCCGTGACCTTCACGCGCACGTCCACCTTCGTTGTGTGCCCCGGCTTGAACGGCTCACTCAGGGTAACGTCTTGCGCGAGCGCCGCGGGCGCGACGAACGCGACGAGGAAGCAGAAGGAGAGGCGCATGGTGAACTGCTTTGTTGTTTCCAGCGCGGGCGAGTGCGCGCAATTCTAGCGCCTGCCGACTTTTCGCCCGACAGAAACCCGGCGCGAAATGAGGTCCGTCAGTGATGGCGAATGGCGTTTGCCGGTTAGCGGGGTTGAGACGGATTCGCTCGCAGTGCGGGGGCAATGTAACTTCGCCTGAGCGGATTGAAACAACTCATTGCATGGTAACAACGTGCCGCGTGGCGGGACACTTAGGCGGTCCTTCGGGACCGTTGAAGTTGACAAGAAGGGGAATCGGATTCGGGCGCAAGTAGCGCACTAGAAACAGTTAGGAACGTGAGGGTACACGAGAACCGTGGCCCGCAAGCAGTTTGGCGCGAGGCGTGCTTATTCCCAAGTGCTTTGCAAACGTGGGCCAACGAGCCACGCGGCGAGCGTCGGCCGGCACGGTGTCCGGTTCGGGTTGTGCGGAGAAATTGGGCGCGCGCGAACCCTTTGGTGTGGCTCTTTATCCCTTTGAAGAGCCTCGTGCAAGTCCGATTTCGCTTTCCGTGCCAGTAGTTACATCCGATCGTGTTAGAAACATCGGGTGTAGAGAGTAAAACTGGGTAAAGGCGACGAAGCCTCGAATCCCCGTGGGGGGACTAGCGAACAACTGATAGGGACCAATCCCATCTTACGCGACAGGGCAACCGGCGCGTGAGGTCCGATCGAACAGAGCCACAAGCGGGCACGTCGCCCGCGGCCGGGAGGAGCCGGTGTCCGATTTCACAAGCTTAGCCCTGAAGGAGCTGACCGAGCAACAGGCCCGGTTCGCCCCCGCCGCGCGCCGGCAGGTGCAGATCGCCAACGCGCAGAAGTTGTTGGCCGAGGTCGAGCCGGGGCGGAACTACCCGTACTCGTTCGTCAGTTTCCGCGTCACCGGGTACAGCCCGGACGCGGGGCCGTCCGAGTTGATCGCCGGCGCGGACCTGCGCCACGATCTCGCGCTGTTCATCCGGCGCGTCGCGCGCTCCGTGCCCGCGGTGCCGGCCGAGCAGACCGTCGAGCCGATGCTGACGCTCGACGAGGTCAGCAGGAAGTTCAACGTCTCGACGAAGACGATTTCGCGCTGGCGCGTCAAGGGGCTGACCGCCCGCCGGGTGAAGGTGAACGGGCGCAGCCAGCTCGGGTTCCCGACCGCGGCCGTCGAGCGGTTCGTCGCCGACCACAAGGTACTGGTCGAGAAGGGCGCGAAGTTCAGCCACCTGACCGACGCCGAGAAGGAAGACATCCTGAAACTGGCGCGCGAGCTACGCGACGCCGGCGGGACGCTCACCGACGTGAGCAAGAAGATCGCGCACGCGCTGGGCCGCAGCCCGGAGGCCGTTCGGTACACGATCAAGAACTACGACCGGGCGCACCCGGACGGCGCGCTGTTCCCGCACGCCACCGGCCCGCTGAGCGCCGCCGCGAAGCACGAGCTGTACGCCGCGAAGCGGCAACTCGACGCCGACCGTCAGACCGCCACACCCACGGGGGATACCGTGACTACCATCGCCAAGCAATACGGCCGCTCGCGCTCCAGCGCGCACCGGATCGTGAACGAGGTCCGGGCAAACGAGTTGGTCCGCGACCCGGTCGATTACATCTACAACGCCGAGTTCGACGACGCCGCGAAAGAGGCCGCGATCCTCGCCGACATGCCGAACGAGGACAAGTTCCAAGCCGACCGCGCGGCCAAGTCGCCGCCCAAGGACGTGCCCCCGCACATGGCCCACTTGTACGAGTGGCCGCTGCTCACCAAGGAGCAGGAACAGCACGTGTTCCGCAAGATGAACTTCCTGAAGCACCAGTTGCACAAGCTCCAGACGGGCCTCGACCCGGCGAAGGCCAAGGTCGCGGACCTGATGCGGGCCGAGGGGCTGAAGGCCGGGATCACCGCGGCCCGCGACCGCCTCATCAACTGCAACCAGCGCCTCGTGTACGCGCAGGCCAAGCAGAAGCTGGCGCTGGGCGACAACATCGACGACCTCGTGAGCGACGGCAACCTGTCGCTGATGCGGGCGGTCGAGAAGTTCGACTACGGCCGCGGGTTCAAGTTCAGCACCTACGCGACGTGGGCGATCATGAAGAACTTCGCGCGCTCGATCCCGGACGCGCAGACCCACAAGCAGCGGTACATGACGGGCCACGACGAGTTGTTCGAGGCGAAGGCCGACGTGCGCACCGACGAGCAGGAAGTGCTGGCCCAAGCGGACGCGGCCCGTGCGAAGGTGAACCGCCTACTGGAGCACCTCGACGCCCGCACCCGCGACGTCATCCGGATGCGCACCGGCCTCGACGGGTCGGCCGAGATGACCCTCGAACAGATCGGCCAGCACTTCGGCATCACGAAGGAGCGCGTGCGGCAGATCAACGTGCGCGGGATGAAGATGCTGCGCGAGTGGGCGGCGCAGGAAACCACCGAAGCGCCGTAACACACGAAGCGAGCGGCCGGGTTTATCCCGGCCGTGATCCGCGCGGCCCGCCCCGAACAGGGCGGGCCGCCGGCGTTTATCCCTTTGCGTTCGCAACAGCGAGGCGCTGTTCCGACTTCACTTTCAGTTCGTGCCAGCCGCTGTGGGGATAGAGTTGGTCGAGACGACGGAATAACTCGATCTGCTCCGCGGCGCTCAGGGCTTCGATCTCTTTCAGAATGGCGTCGACGCTCACGCGCGGTCCTCCTCGGTGTGTGCTATCGTATCACGCGGCGCGGGCGCGGGACACACCGGAAAACGCCACCGCCCGCCGGGTGAGCCGGCGGGCGGTGCGTACTGCGGGGTTCGCGAGAACTACTTGGGCGGCGCGGGCGGGGCCGGCGGCAGCGCCGGGGGCGCGGCCGGCGTCGTGGTGCCG
This sequence comes from Planctomycetota bacterium, assembly GCA_016872595.1. GTDB lineage: Bacteria > Planctomycetota > Planctomycetia > Gemmatales > Gemmataceae > Gemmata. Next base: position 5,784 of record VGZJ01000122.1, on the reverse strand, counting down.
GTCGCGGGCAGCGGGACCGCTTGCACCGGCGGGGCCGGGGCCGGTTCGGGCTTCACTTCCACCGGGGGCAGGGCCGGGGCCGCGCCGCCCATGCCGCCCGGCGCGATGCCGATGCCGGGCACGGGGAACGGGATCAGGCGATCCGGGCCGCCGCCGGGGAACGGGAACACCGGGTTGCCGGGCGCGGGCTGCGTCGGGCCGTCGGACGACGGGCGCAGCTTCTCGGCGCGGTCTGCGGTGGTCACGAACAGCACGTTGCTCATCCGCACCGCGCCGAGGTCGGCCACTTCCGCCATCAGGCGGATCGCCGATTCGAGGGGCACGTCTTCGAGCTTCAGGGTCACGGCCGCGTTCGCCTTGTCCTTGAGGCGCGGGTCGATGACCACGTTCGCCCCGGTGTCGGCCGCGAGTTGTTTGATCGCGGTGGCGAACGGGGTGCCGTCGCAGTCCACGCTCACGCGCTGGCGCAGTTGCTTGGTGGTCAGACCGTCTTCGGTCGAGATGTACAGCCCGTCCTTGGTCAGCCCGCACTTCAGGTTGAACGGGGCCAGCGCTTGGCGCAGGCCGTCCTTGAGCTTCACCTGCTTGAGGTTCACCGTGACCGCCGGCTGGTTCGGGTCGAACCCGAACTGGAACACCATCGGGTCGATGATGACGTTTACCTTGGCCTTGCCCTTGAGGTCTTCCAGCACCTCGTTCAGGGTCTTGCCCTGATAGTTCATGTCGCCGACTTCGTCGAGCGCTTTGCGGGCGGCATCCATCGGGGACGCGGCCTTGTTCGCGGGGGCCGCCGGCGCGGGGGCCGCGGTCGCGACCGCCGGGCTAGCGGCGAACACCGCCGCCGCGAACAGCCGGCACAGGGTCAAACGCATGGACTCGCTCCGAAGATGTGACGGCCGCCGAGCGCGGCCGGGAACCGACCGAAAACACGATCATCCTATCAGACGAGGCAAGACGCGGCCCGGATTGGCCGCGGCGCGCCGGGTACTCATTTTTCCGGCGGCGCGGGCGGAACCGGCGGTTTCGCAGGGGTTTCTTTCAGTTTTTGCAGTTCCACTTTCTGCCGTTCCTTGTCCAGCTTCTCGTTGAACAGCTCGCTCGCGTGGTCCTTGCTGGTGACGAGGTACGCGGTGCCGCGGCGCACGACGCGCAGGTCGGCCTGTAGCGCGAGCAGGTCGAGCGCCTTGTCCGCGGGCACGTTTAGCAGACGGGCCGAAACGAATCCAGTCCGCGCGTCGCCGGCCTGCGGGCACACCACAACGGTCAGGTCGTACATCTCCGCGAGCTTCGCCACGGTCTCGTTCAGCGGCTTCTCCTTGATGACGGCCGACACGAGCGGTTCGACCAGTCGCGGCGCTTCGCCCATCTGGGGGGTGTTCCCGTCCAACTCCAGTTTGGGTGCGGATTTCGTCACCTTCAGCGCGTGCGCGATGGGCACGATCTCGATGGTGTTGTTCTTGATGAGGTAGGCCGCGCCCATACTGTCGAGCGACAGCGCGAGGAACTGGCGCAACTTCAACCCGCGCAGCCCGGTGGCCGCGAGCTTCGGCTTCATCTCCTTCGCGTCCGGCAGGCCGTTCGTTTGGAAGCTCTCTTCGTTGATGACGAACGTGACGCCGTGGCGCTTGGCGAGGTCTTGGAGCAACTCGAACAGCGGAATCTCGTTGACGTTGGCCCCTTCCTTGAGTTGGAACTCCTGTTCGAGCACATCGAGCAGCGCCTCGGTCGCGTCCGCGCGCTTCGCGGGCTTCGGGTCGGCTTTCGGTTCCGGGTCGGGCTTGCGGAGTTTGATGACCGGGGCCGGCTGAATCGCCTTCACGGGCAGCGGCACGACGGCGATGTAGTCCGGGTAGAGCGCGTACGTTGCGCCGTATCCGGGCAGCGCCACGTCGAGGAACTGGGCCAGCATCAGCCCTGTCGTGTCGAGGCTCTTGATCCGCGACTTCCGGTCCTTGATCTTGTCCACCTTCAGCGCCGTGAACTCCTCTTCCATCACAACAAACGAGACGTTGTGCTTCTTGGCGAGCGCTTGGAGCACTTCAAAGAGCGGCTGGTCGCCGATCTTCTTCCCGTGGATCTCGACCTTCTGTTTGAGGGCGGCGGCGACCAGTTCGGGCGGATCGCGGCCCTCGGTGATTTCGTTGGCGGTTTGCCGGGCAGAGTTGCCGAATGCGGGCACGGGGATCAGGGCCAGCACGCAGACCGCCGACACGAGCAATCGAGACATGAAGCCCCCTGTTAATCCGGACGGGCCTGAATCCCGCCCTACTTGCGGACGTGGTCGCGCAGCTCGCGCATCATCGTCATGGTGTAGTACGCGGCCGTGACGTGCCCCGCGTCCAGCCAGACGATGCGCGGTTTGCCGGTCGCCTCCCACAACTGCTCCGCGGCCTTCGCCGGCACGATCTCGTCGTTCCGGGCCGCGATCAGCAGCAGGTTCTTCCCCTTCAGTTGCGCCGCGTAGGTGATCGGGTCGAACGGGGCGATGAGCTTCTTCACGAAGTTCTTGCCGCCGAGCAGGTCGATCCACTCCGTAACCGGCTTGGCCTTGGGGTGCTCGTAGTAGGCGTCCACGAGGCCGCCACCGCCGAGTATCATGCAAACGTTCTTGATCCGCGGTTCGTTGGCGCTCGTGAGCGCGGTTAAGAAACTTCCGAGGCTGGTGCCGACCATGCCGAGCTTTTCCGGGTCCACTTCGGGCCGCGCCGCGAGCCACGCCGCGGCGCACCGGCAGTCGAGCACGCCCTGCCGCAACCCGTCGAACGTGCGCACGAGGTCGGTCGAAACCAGCTTCACCTTGCTGTTGGGCGCGCGGCGCTCGTTGTAGTGGGGCAGCACGACGACCAGCGCCGCGACCCCGTTCTGCGCCAGCCACATCGCCTCGCCGCGGGCGATGAGTTGGTTCCCCTGCATGATGTCGAGCACGATCACCGCCGGCAGTTTCTCCTTCTCCCGGCCTTGTGGGACGAAGTACTCGGCGTAGACGGTGTTGTTCTCGGCGATGTCGCTCTTGACCGGCGACGGGAACACTAGGCCGTGTACGCTCACGCCGCTGTGTCGGAGGTCGAATCGCGGCGCGAACTGGTACTCGCCCTTGTACTCGGCCTCGAACCGGAACCGCTCCACAACGGCCGATTTCGCGCCATCGGCGGGCACGGTGATGGTGCCGCGCGTCGGCTCGGCCCCGGCCGCGGGCGCGGCGCACAACAGCAGCACAAGGGCGGCACGGCGCATGGCGTCCTCGGGTGAAATGGCGCGTCCGCGCGATGCTATCCGCGCGCCGCGCCGAACGGAAGCTGAAACCCTGCACGTCACCGCCCGACCGGGCGCGGGGGCGGCGCGACGGGGACGCGGAACACCGGGCGCGTGCCGGGGCGGTTGTCGTAGATCAGGGCCGCGCCGTCGCCGGGCGCGCGCGCGAGTAAGCTGTGCCCGTCTGCCGAGAACGCGACCTCGTCCGCGCCCGGCAGGGTCAGCAGTTCCGCGCCGGTCGTCGCGTCCCAGACGCGCGCGGTGCCGTCGTCCGCGACGGTGGCGACGCGCGCCCCGTCGGCGTTCCACACCGCGGCGCGCACCGCGGCCCGGTGGCCGCGCAGCTCGAACAGGTCCGCGCCGGCGGCGTCGCGCACCCGAACCACGATCCCCTCGAGCGCCAGAACTTGCGTGCCGTCCGGGGAGCGCGGCCCGGTCGGGGCCGGCGCGCCGGCCCCGGCGGTCGCCCGCGCGCGGCCCGGCGAACAGAGGTGGTACACGTACCCGTGTTCCCAGCCGCGCAGTTCCGCGGGCGTCGCCTCCAACAGCGCGCGGGCCGCGCCGATCTGGTTCGCTTCCCAAAGTCGGTGGGCGTGCTGAATTGTGCGGGCGTAGTCGTACCGCGCGAGGAGCGCGCGGGCGCGCTCGGCTTCGGCCCGCGCGCGCGCGTCCGGTTCGACGGCCGGGCGCGGGTCGCGCGGCTCGCGCGCGTCGATGAACGCGCGCAGGGCATCGACCTCGGCCTTCGCCGCCTGCCGGTCGTGCCACAGGCACGCGCCCGTACCGAGCGCGCCCGCGAGCGCGGCCGCGAGTGCGACGGTGGGCCACCGGCGGCGGGCGGGTTCGGGCGTCGTCACGAGCGCACCTCGGGGCGATCCGCGTATCATGAACAGCGTTCGGTGTTCCGTTGTGAGGTCACCATGCGTGCGTTCCGCCCCCTCGTTCTAGCGACCGCGGTCGCGGCCGGCGTGCTGCTCGCGCCCGGGCGCGCCGCGGCCCACGCCCTCCACGCCGACGTGACCGTTGGGGCCGAAATCAAGTTGCTCGCGTACTACGACGAGGACGCGCCCGCCGAGTTCGCCGAGGTCGTCGTGACCGATTCCGACGGGACCGTGGTACTACGCGGGAAGACGGACGAGAAGGGCGTGTGGTCGTTCCCCGCGCCGAAGCCCGGCGCGTACACGCTCGCGGTGAAGTCGGTCGGGCACACGGCGAAGGTACCGTTCGAGGTGCCGGGCGCGCCGGCCGACGGGCCGGTCACGTACACCGAGTGGCGGCCGAGCAAGCCGCTGGGCCTCGCCCTCGGTGCGGGCGGGCTGCTCGGCCTTTCCGCGCTCTACTGGCTCGCCCGGCGCAAGCGGTGGGTAGAATAGCTCCCAGCCCGCTTCCCCGGAGGCCGCTCGTGCCGCCGACCGAAGAACCCGACCCGCGGCCCGAACACGCTCCGACCGTTCACGCCGCGCGCGCGCCCGAGCTCAGCACGCCGACGTTCCCGTCCGACGCCGAATCGCTGCTGAACCACATCAAACTCGGCGCGGCCCGCGCGCCGGCGCGCGCCGCCGGCGCGTTTCCCGTAATTCCCAACTACGAGATCGAGAGCGAACTGGGCCGCGGCGGGATGGGCGTGGTGTACAAGGCGAAGCACGCCGGACTGCGGCACGCGGTCGCCATCAAGATGATCCTGTCGGCGGCGCGGGCCAGCGCCGGCGAGGTCGCGCGGTTCTTGGCCGAGGCCGAAGCCATCGCGCTGGTGAAGCACCCGAACGTGGTGCAGGTGTTCGACCTCGGCGAGGCCGACGGGCGGCCGTACTTCGTGATGGAGTACGTCGCCGGGGGCACGCTCGCGGACCTGCTCAAGGCCGGGCGGCTCGACCCGGCGCGGGCCGCGGTCCTCGTCGAGGCCGTGGCCCGCGGGGTGCAGGCCGCGCACGAGCAGGACATCGTTCACCGCGACCTGAAGCCGGGCAACGTGTTATTGCAGATCGAGGATTTCCGATTGAAGATTGAAGACGAAGGTGTGGCTTCTCAATCGTCAATCACAAATCTTCAATCTGTAATCCCCAAGGTATCCGACTTCGGCCTCGCGAAGCGGCTGGCCTCGGACCTGACGCGCTCGCAAGCGGTGATGGGTACGCCGCAGTACATGGCCCCGGAGCAGGCCGGCGGCAAGGCGAAATTCGTCGGCCCCGGCGCGGACGTGTACGCGCTCGGCACGATCCTCTACGAGTGCCTGACGGGGTCGCTGCCGTTCGCGACCGAGGGCGACGCGTGGTCGCTGATCCATCAGGTGCTGGAGGTCGCACCGGAGCCGCCGCGGAAGCGCGTACCCGGCGTGCCGCGCGACCTCGAACCCCCTATTTCCCAGATGACCTTCGACTTTCGGCATGGCATGTGCGCCGGAACCTTGGGATTCCCAGCGTTTCTGCCTCTTTCCTGCCGAAATGACCGAGGAACCCAATGGGTGACCGCCGAAATGACCCCCTGCGTGTGGATTTCGACCGCGAGATCAAGTTGGAGTTCCACGGCTCGACC
>VGZJ01000121.1 GCA_016872595.1 Planctomycetota bacterium | reverse complement strand
AGGCGAAGAGGGGGTTCGTGCTGTTGCCGCGCCGGTGGGTGGTGGAGCGCACGTTCGGGTGGCTGGGCCGGTTCCGCCGGTTGGCCCGCGACTACGAACGGTTGACCGAGACGCTCGCGGGCTGGCACTGGCTCGCCTTCCTTACGCTGCTGCTCCCCAGACTCGGACTCAATAGTGCATAACTGGCTCTAGCCGTTACCGCACACGTCGGCTTTAGGCGGCGCGGGCGGGCAGGTCGAAAATGAGTACGTCGGCGTCGTCCGGCTCCGCGCTCTGCGCGGTCGGCACTTCGTCTTCCGCGCCCCACGGCAGTTCGCTGTCGGGCGGGTCCGGCGGTTCGGGCAACTCGGCTTCGAGCAGGACTTCGGCGAGCCGGTCGAGTTCGTCGCGGAGCGCGACCAGTTCCGCCGGGAGCGCGGGCGCGGCGTCGGGCACGATGAGCGCGAACGGCACCGCGTCCGGGTCGGCGTCGGTCGCCGCGGTCGGGCCGAGGGCGAGTTCGCGCCGGGCGAGGGCCACCTCGCGCCGGTCGAAGTCCGCGTCCATCGCCGCGCGCTCGGTATGCCAGCGCATCTCGTAGGCGACGATCTTCGACTGCCACGCCTCGAGCCGCAGGCGCAGTTGCCACAGGTCGAACCCGTCGGCGCGGCGGCGGGCGTCGGCCCGGATCAGCCGTTCTTGGCGGGCGTCGAGTTCGGCCTCGCGGCGGCGCAGCGTGCGCGCGAGCTGTTCCATTTCTTCGACGGTCGCGCGCTCGGCCGCGTGCCACCGGGCGCGGGCGCGGGCGAGGTCGGCGAACTGCTCCGCGAGCACGCGCCGGCGGTCGCCCAGTTCGGCCTTGTCCTTCGAGACGCTGGCGAACAGCCCCTGCACCGCGGCCCGTTCGAGGTCGAGGCGCTGCTCGCGCTGGTCGAGGTCCGCGGCCAGCCGGCTCAGGTCGCGGTCGGCGCGGCGGTCGAGCGCGACGCGCAGTTCGGCGGGCGGCTCGGTGCCGGGGACCGGGGCGAGTGCCTCGGCCCGCAGGTCGGCCCGGCGGCGCTCCAGTTCGTCCACCACCTCGCGGGCGGTGCGGGCGCGGGCGTCCAGCGCCGCGACCTCCTCGCGCAGGGCCGCGACCTGCCGCTGAAGCGCGGGGCGGGCCTCGGCTTCGGAATGCTCGCGCTGCTTCAACTCGGCGGCGCGGGCGTCGAGCGCCGCGGCTTGGTCTCCGTGGAAGCGGTTCGTCTCGTCCCAATCGGCCGCGAGCCGCTTCTGGCGGACCTCGAGTTCGGCCCACGCCGCGGCGCGGGCGGCGCGGTCGGCCGCGGCCTCTGTATGGAAGGCGGAAAGGGACTCGTTGTACTTGGTGATCTTGGCGTCGATGGCGGCGCGGTCGGCGTCGATCCGCGCGCGGGCCGCGGCGAGTGCGTGTTGAAGTCTGCGAGCGATCCGGGCACCGAGCTTGTGGGCGCGGGCGCGGGCGCGGTCGGCCTCGCGGTGGGCGGCGCGCGCCGCGGCCAGCAGCCGGGTGGCTTCGGCCTCGCGCGCCTGCGGTGTCTGTGCCACGGCCTCGCCCCCGCCCGAACGGTACAACCCGCAATCTTTATCGGCATTCGCGCGGCCGAACCTGAATCGGAGTGAAGAAGTGCCGCGCCCGGCCGCGGGCTACTCCGCGACTTCGAGTAGCGCGTACTTGAGAAGCCACATGATCGCTGCGCGGGCCGCGGTCGGGTCGGGGCCGAGGTGCGCGACCAGTTCGCCGACCGCGCGCGGTCGCGCGGCGGCACGCAGCGCCGCGGCGAGCGCGGCGGGGTCTGTACAGCGGCGCTCAGGCGCGGTACTCGTCAGCGGCATCGCCAACAGCCCCGCGAGGCGCGGGAGCGCGTCCGCGGCGGCGCGCAACCGGCTCGCTTCGGACAGCCACGCCGACGGGTACGCGCCGAACGCCGCCTCCGGCGGCGGGTACCAACCCGGCGCGGGGCGGGCCGCGCCGCGGTGCCGCGCCAACTCGCGCGCTTGGTCGGCCCACAGTGCTTCGTACGCGCGAACGACGTGGGGCCACGCGAACCGTTCGACGGCCCGCGCGCGCCCGGCCGCGCCGAATCGCGCGCGCAGGCCCGCGTCGCCCACCAATCGCGCGAGGAGCGCCCCGGCCGCGCCCGCGTCCACCGCGACCGCTTGCCCGCACTCCGCGAGGTAGTGGTCGTAGTTCGTCTGCCCGAACGCGAGCCGGGCCGCCGCGCCCGCCAGCGCGCCGGGCAGCATCCGCGTCGGCACCAGCAGCCCGGTTTCGCCGTCGGCCACGAGGTCGCGGTAGCCGTCCCAATCGGACGCCAGCACCGGCAGACCGCTCGCCATCGCCTCGACCACGACGAGGCCGAACGTTTCCTGCACGCTATCGGGCAGCGACGCGAACACGTCGGCCGCGGGCCACACGGCGGCGCGCACGGCGGGGTCGTGACCGTCCGCGAACGAGACCCGCGCCGCCGGCGCGAAGTACCGGGCCGCGGCGCGGAACTCCTGCGCCACCGCCGGGTGCGCGGCCCACCCCGCGAACAGTACGTGCACCTTCGCCCCGGTCGCGCGGGCCGCGTGCTGCGCCGCCGCCAGCAGCGGGAACGGGTGCGCCTTGGCGTGGTGCGAGAGCCGACCGACGCACAGCACCATCACCTCGTCGTCGGCCACTTGAAGCGCGGCGCGGGCGCGGGCGCGTTCGTCGGGAAGCGCCGGGCGGAAGCGCTCGGCGTTCACGCCCAGCGGGATCAGTTCGAGGCGCGGGCGCAGGGCCGGCGCGCCGCCGAACCGCTCGCGGAAGTAGGCGGCGCGGGCGTCGGTCACGGCGCGCACCGTGTCCAACACCGCGCGCGAGGTGCAGACGAGCGCGTCGTACGGCTCGAACGGCGCGGCCAGCAGGTCGCCCAGCGCCGCGACCGCGGCGGGCGAGGCGAGCGTGTGAGTGACCCCGCACAGCGCGACCGCGGCGGGCGCGGCCTCGCGCCGCAGCCACGCGAACCGCGCGTCCGGCGGGCACGGGAAGTGGAGCACGTCGGCCGGGCGGTCGGGGCCGGCGAACCGGGCGGCGCACTCGGCCTCTTCGACGATCTGCAACCGCCGCGCCTTCGCCCGGCTCGACGGGTGCGCGCGGCACAGCTCGACGAGCGGCGCGGCGCGGGCGCGGGCCTTCACGACGGCCGCGAGCGCCTCCCAACTCCCGTACGTCAGGTAGGCGTCGAGGAACTCTTTGCCGGCGACGTGGCGACCCATCAGCCCGGTCGCGCCCGCGGCGCGCGCCGGCTCGACGTACCCGTCCGGGTCGAAGTACAGCGCGACGTTCGGGGCCGGTTCGCTCACACCGCGAGCATAGCCCCGCGTGCGCGCCGCGGCGAATACAATTCAGCGCCACGCCCCCGCGGAGCGCGCATGCGGTATCAAGCACTCGCCACCGACTACGACGGTACCCTCGCCCACGACGGCGCGGTGGACCGCGCCACCCTCGCGGCCCTCGAGCGCCTGAAGGCGAGCGGGCGCAAACTGCTCCTCGTCTCCGGGCGCGAGCTGCCGCACCTGCGGGCCGACTTCGACCGACTCGACCTGTTCGACCTCGCGGTACTGGAAAACGGCGCGACGCTGCACGCGCCCGCGACCGGGGCCACGCGCGTGCTGGCCGCGCCGCCCCCGCCGGCGTTCGCGGCGGCGCTGCAAGCGCGCGGCGCGCACCCGTTTTCCGCCGGCGAGGTCGTCGTCGCGACCGACGTGCGCCACGTCGAGATGGTCCGCGCCGCGCTCGCCGAGTTCGGCCTCGCGTCCCACATCATCCTGAACAAGAATTCGCTGATGGTGCTGCCGCGCGGGGTGAACAAGGCGAGCGGGTTGGCCACGGCCCTCGCGGACATGGGGCTGAGCGCCGGCGCGGTGGTCGGCGTCGGCGACGCCGAGAACGACGCCGACTTCCTCGCCGCGTGCGGGTTCCCGGTCGCGGTCGCCAACGCGCTCCCGGACCTGAAGGCCGCGGCGCACCTCGTCACCGCCGGCGCGCGCGGGGCCGGCGTCGCGGAACTCATCGATCTGATCCTGACCGACCGACTCGGCGCGTGACCGCGCCCCAACCCCAAGAGGTTCCCATGACCCGGTTCGCCTGCCTCGCCCTCGCACTCGCGCCGCTAGCGCTCGGGGCCGACGACAAGAAGCCCGACCCGAAGGGCGACCGCGCCGCCCTCAACGGTAAGTGGAAGGTGACGGCCCTCACGTTCGACGGCAAGGAGCAGAAGGTGCCCGGCGAGCGGACGATGGTGATCGACGCCGACGGGCTGACCGCGTACACCGGCGACAAGAAGGGCCGCACGCTCACGTTCGCGCTCGACGCGACCGCGAACCCGAAGCACATCGACCTGACGCTGAGCGCGACCGATCAGAAGGCCGCGGGGCTGTACGTGCTGGCCGGCGACAAGCTGACGATCTGCTACGGCGAACCCGGCGCGGCCCGGCCCAAGAAGCTCGAATCGAAGGGCGGGGACAAAACCTTCCTGCTGGTACTGGAGCGCGCGAAGTAACCTCACGGCGGGGCGACGATCTGCGCGAGGAACGCGGTGCCGGGGTGCTCCAGTTCGAGGAACGCGGCGCACTCCGGGGCCGGCTTGTACACGCGGAACGTGCGCGCCGGCCCGAGGGTCGCGGCGCTCTCCAGCGGGCCGACGAAGGCCGCGCTGCGGTCGAGGAAGTACGGCCGCGCGGCCCACGCCGCCATCTGTGCGCGCGTCAGGAAGAACCCGCCGCTGTGCGGGTTCGTCGGGCGCTCGAACGCCAGCCGCAGTCCCAGCGCGTCGGCCTCCAACCGGGGAACCGCGGTCACGTCTTGGAACGGCGCGGCGGCGCGCGCCACTATCGGCCCGTCCACATACGCCTTGTGAACGATGCGGTCGCGGGCCACCTCGTAGCGGTTGGGCATCAGCAGCGAGTCTTCGCCGAACGCCCGCACGAACCAACTCAGCTTCGTGAAGAACAAGGCGTCGCGGATCAGCAGGTCGTCTTCGAGGTAGCAGTAGTAGTCGTAGTTGTCGGCGAGGCGGTCGCGCAGCGCGGCGTGGCACTCGTAGCCGAGCAACCGCGGGTCGGCGCGCGTGGGCACGTGCGCGTAGTAGCCGGGGCCGAGGGGGAGTTGGTCGAGCAGGTGCGCGGGGCCGGTGGTGCAGACGAGCACGTCGGCGGCGGTCGCGGTCAACCGGTTCGCGGGGAGCGTGGTGCGCCCGGCGATGTCGATGACGCACTGCGGGCGGCCGAACAGTTGGCGCAGGGCCGCGAGGCAGTCGGCCAGCGCGCGGGCGCGCGGCGCGGGGTCCGGGCCGAGCGCGCCGTGCCGCCGCGCGCCGGGCGGCGCGGGCGCGTAGTAGTGCGGGATCGCGAACAGGACGCGCATGCCGCGCTCCGGGTGAGGGCGCTCAGGGGCCGTGGTCGTAGAGCAGTTCACACAGCCGGCCCAGTACCTTCCCCTCGCGGCTCGCGGTCACGCCCTCCGGCAGCGGCACGTTGTTCACCATCGCGCAGAAGTAGAGCGTCGCGCCGCCCTTCGTGGTCATGGTGCCGGCGAGCGCCTTGCTCTTGAGCAGGTAGCGCTCGTTCACGGAGTCGTACCAGATGAGCGTGCCGGTCTTGGCGAACACCTTGCCGCGGGCCGGGCTGTCGGCCTTCACCACGTCGGCGAGAGTGCCGTCCACGCCCAGCACCGGGAGCGCGGCCTTGTACGCGGGCCACTCGTCGCGCTTCGCCATGCCCTCGAGCACCTGAACGGTCGCCCGCGGCGAGACGTGGTCCGCGGGCGCGCCGCCGGCCCCGCCGCCGAACGACAGCGCGCTCGTGTCCACACCGAGCTGCTTCAGAATCTTGCCCTGCTCGCGTAGCCCGTCGGCCGCGGTGGTGCGCCCCTTCGACGCGGCCACGAGGCACGGGAGCGTGCTCGCGTACAGGTTGTGGCTCACCTTCAGCGTGACCGCGACCGTGTCCTTGAACGGCGCGGACGTGAGGCCCGCCACCTTCGTCAGCTTCTCGTACTCGGCGAGCGCCGGCAGGTTGTTGTTGGACGGGCGCAGCACGGCGCACTGGGCCTGCACGCCGTTGCGCCGCAGGGCCTCGACGAACAGCGCGCGGGCGAACAGGACCGGCTCGTCCACGCTGTAGACGCGCACCTGCGGGCGGCCGCCCTTCGGCACGCGCCCGCGCACGGCGAACTGGTTCGGCCCGACGGCGATCAGGTGCAGGTCCGCCGCGCCCTTCTCCGGCCCGGTCGTGACGAGGGCGTCGATGGCGTAAAAGCTCGTCGCCGGGCGCGTCGTCACCTTTGCCGCGTCGCCCTCGTTTTCCGCGGGCGTCACCACGATGTCGATGACGTTGTCGTTCACGGTGATCGGCGACACCACGTCGGGGCCGCTGCCGCTGCTCCGCGCGCGGGCGAACAGGCGGTCGTCGATCAGTACCTCGCCGTCGATCTGGGTGACGCCCGCGGCCCTCACCTGCTTGGCGAGGTCGTTCAGCCCGGCGAGCGGGTCGGTGTCGGTCAGTTCGGCGTCGTTCGCGCCGCCGTTGGCGTAGGTGTGATCCTTGTCCTTGAACACGGTCTTGCCGTTCTTGGTGCGCCCGCCGAGCATCACGTCGCCGCTGGCGACGAGGACGAGGTCGCCGCGGAGCGCGCCCTTCACCACCGGCCCGCGCGAGTACACGGCGGTTTCCTGCGTGTGGTCCGGGCCGAGGGCGACGAGCGCCGCGGCGCACGAAAAGAGCTTGGTAACCGACGCGGGCGCGAGCAGCGCGTCGGGGTTGCGCGAGTAGACCGGCTTCCCGGTCTTGGCGTCAACGACGAGGACGCCCCACGAGGCGTGCTTGTAGTCGGGGCCGTCGATGACCGCGTCGAGCTTCTGGGCGAGCGCGTCGGGCGGCGCGGCCGGCGCGGGCGCGGCAAGGGCGGCGACCACGAGGGCGACCGCGAGCAACGGGAAGGCGCGAACCACGGCGACCGCCTTTCGCAAGAGGGTGGCAGAGGGGTTATGGTACTGGCGAACAGGCGCACGTTTAGCGACGTCGCCACAGGCGACACCTGTGACGCCGAAGGCGTCGTCGCGAAACACCCCTGTTCCCTTGACGCCCCCTACAGTGGGGGCTACCGTGAGACGGGTTGATCCACACCCAGATTATTGGGGGAACCTAAGGTTCCCCCCGGCTCCTTCCTAGAGCGGCGGCGGTACACAATGCCCGGAACGTGCGTGGTCGGATTGCAGTGGGGCGACGAGGCCAAAGGGAAGATCGTCGATTTGCTCGGCGACAACTTCGACATCGTCGTCCGGTACAACGGCGGGGCCAACGCCGGGCATACCGTAGTTGTTAACGGCCGCGCGTTCAAGCTCTCGCTCCTGCCAACGGGCGTGATCCGGCCGAACGTCACCAGCGTCATTGGCAACGGCGTAGTCGTGTACCCGCCGCGGTTCCTCGAAGAGGTCGATTCGCTCGCGAAGGGCGGCATCAACTTGACCGGATCGCTCTTCCTCAGCGATCACGCGCACGTCATCTTCCCGTACCACATGGAAGAAGAGCGACTGCTCGAAAGCGGCACCGAGGGGAAGATCGGCACCACCGGCCGCGGCATCGGGCCGTGCTATCAGGACAAGGTCGGCCGCCGGTTCGCGATCCGCGTCGGCGAACTGTGCCGCCCCGACCACCTGCGCGAGCGACTCAAGTTTGTCGTGCCGTTTAAGAACAAGCTGCTCGGCGCGCTGGGCGCGACCAAACTCTTCGACGCGAGCGCCATCGCGGACGAGTACCTCGGCTACGCGGAGCGCATCCGGCCGTTCGTGCGCGACACCCCGCGGTTCCTCCACGAATCGCTGGCGGCCGGCAAGCGGCTCATCTTTGAGGCCGCGCAGGGCAGCCTGCTCGACGTGGATCACGGCACGTTCCCGTTCGTGACAAGTTCGAGCAGCCTGCCCTCGGGCATCTGGGGCGGGTCCGGCGTGCCGGCGAAGTTCGTCAAGCGCATCATCGGCGTTGTGAAGGCGTACACAAGCCGAGTCGGGCAGGGGCCGTTCCCGACCGAACTGGACAACGAACTGGGCGAGCGCATTCGGCAGAAGGGCCGCGAGTTCGGCACCGTGACCGGCCGCCCGCGGCGCGTCGGCTGGCTCGACGCGGTGGCCGTGCGGTACACCGCGGCCCTCGCCGGCGCGGACGAGATCACCGTCATGCTGCTCGACGTGCTGAGCGGCGTGCCGGAACTGAAGCTCTGCACCGCCTACGAACTGGACGGCGAGCGCATCACGCACTTCCCCAGCGACGCCTACCTTTTAGAGCGCTGCAAGCCGGTGTACGAATCCGTGTCCGGTTGGAGCGAAGACATTACAGCGGCGCGGAAACTCTCGGACCTGCCGCCCGGCGCGCGCCGCTACCTCGACCGCGTCAGCGAACTGGTCGGCCTGAAGGCCAGCGTGGTCAGCGTCGGCCCCGACCGCGAACAGACCATCATGGTATGACCACCGCTCACGACCCCCGCGCGTACGCCGCTTCGGTCGGGCTGGACCCGGCCCGGTTGCCCCGGCACATCGCCATCATCATGGACGGCAACGGGCGCTGGGCGCAGCGTCAGGGGAAGGAGCGCGCCGAAGGGCACGCGCAGGGCGCTCACTCCGTCGATGTAATTACCGAAGAGTGCTGCCGGTTGGGGTTGGGCCAACTCACGCTGTACTGCCTCAGTTCCGAGAACTGGAAGCGCCCGAAGCCGGAAATCGACTTCCTGATGGCGCTCTTGAAAGAGTACCTGCTCGCGGAGCGCGCGAAGATTCAGGAACAGAACATCCGGTTCCGCGTGATCGGCCGGCGCGACGGGCTGCCGGACGAGGTGCTGTCCGAGATCGACGAGAACGAGCGCCTGACGCGCGGCAACACCGGCCTGACGCTGTGCCTCGCGATCAACTACGGGAGCCGCGCGGAGATCGTGGACGCGGTGCAGGCGCTCGCGGCGCGCGTGCAACGCGGCGAACTGGAACCCAGCGCCATCGACGAACGAGCGATCAGCGCCGCGCTCTACACCGGCGGGATGCCGGACCCGGACCTACTGGTGCGCACCGCCGGCGAGATGCGCGTGAGCAACTACCTGCTCTGGCAAATCTCCTACGCCGAACTGTGGGTGACGCAGAAGTTCTGGCCGGAGTTCGACCCGCCCCTGCTGCACGACGCGCTGCGCGATTTCGCCCGCCGCGAGCGGCGCTTCGGCGGCCTCACATGAAATCCAAAGGCAGGAATGGCCGCAAAAAAGCACAAAAGCCACAAAAAAAGACAGAGGGCAAACGGCAGAAGATTGGGTTAAAGACAACAAGATGTTGTTCTCTGCCTGTCGTCTTCTGAACGGTGCCTGCTGTCTTCGGCTTTGGTCTTCTTCTGTGGCTTTTGTGCTTTTTTGCGGCCATTCCTGCCTTTCCTCTTCGGACCTCGTCGATGATCCGAACGCGGTTGTGGGTCGGTTCGCTGCTCGCGCTCGGGGCCGCGGGCGTGCTGGTCGGCGACACGCTCCTCGCGCGGGCCGGGTTCGCGTACTTCCCGTGCCTGTTCGCGCTCCTGTTGCTGGCCGGCGCGCTCGGTTCGCGCGAACTCGTGCGGCTGTTCCCGGCGCAAACGCGCCCGTCCGAAGCGCTCGTCGTGTGTGGCGTGTTGCTCGCGCTCGCGACGAACTGGTATCCGGCGATCCGCGTACAGTTCAATCCCGCGCCGGCATCGCCATGGGCGCTGCTCGTGGTCGTGCTCGTCGGCGTGCTGCTCGGCGCGTTCCTGTTGGAGATGCGCCGCTACAGCGGCGAGCCGGGCGTCGCCGTGCCGCGACTCGCGCTCACGGTGTTCGCGGTCGCGTACCTCGGCGTGCTGGCCGGGTTCTTCGCACAGGTGCGCTGGCTCACCCCCGACCCCGTAACCTCGGCCGTCATGCTGGCGCTGGTGGTGTTCGTACCGAAGTGCAACGACATCGGCGCGTTCTTCACGGGTACTTTTCTCGGCAAGCACAAGATGACACCGGTACTCAGCCCGAAGAAGACGTGGGAGGGCTTCGCGGGCGGGACGCTGACGGGCGCGGCGGTGGCGGTGGGCCTGTCGTTCGCGGCCCCGGTGTTCCGGCACGGCGCGCCCGAGGCGTTCGCGTTCGGCCTCGTGGTCGGGTTGGCCGGCGTGCTGGGCGACCTCGCGGAATCGTTGGTCAAGCGCGACTGCGGCACGAAGGACGCGTCGAAAAGCATCCCCGGCTTCGGCGGCGTGCTGGACGTTGTCGATTCCGTGCTGTTCGCCGCCCCGGTCGCTTACTTATGGTTCTCTGTCAATTAACCGCGTGCGGATCAACGATTGCAGATTTATGATTGCAGATTGAAAGGCGTGCAGTGAACCCGGCCGGCTTCCCGCGTCTCAATCTCCAATCATAAATCTGCAATCGACAATCCGCACATGAGGCCCGACATGCCCGAACTGGTGACACGCGCGCTGACGATCGAGGACCGCGACGAGGCGGTGATCCTGTTCGGCCCGCGCGACCAGCACTTGCGCGCGGTGCGCGACGCGCTGGGCGTGAAGGCCGTGTACCGCAACGGCGAGCTGCGCGTCGAGGGCACGGCCGAGGGCGTCGACCAGTTCGTGCGCGTGCTCGACCAGTTGCGCCAGATCGGGCGCAAGGCCGGCGAGATCGGCGCTAAGGACGTGGCTTCAGTTCTGGAGGTGATTCGCGGCGCGACGCAGCGCGGCGGATCCCCGGTGGTGGCCACGGAGGGCGGGCGCAGCCTGCGCACCCGCACCGACGGACAGGGGCGCTACGTTCAGGCGCTGCAAACGCACGACGTGGTGTTCTGCGTCGGCCCCGCGGGCACCGGCAAAACCTACCTCGCGGTCGCGTGGGCCGTCGCGCTTCTGAAGAGCAAGCAGGTGCGGAAGATCGTGCTGGTGCGCCCCGCGGTGGAGGCGGGCGAGCGCCTCGGCTACCTGCCGGGCGACATCGTCGCCAAGATCAGCCCGTACCTGCGCCCGCTGTACGACGCGCTCGCCGACATGATGGAACCGGAGACCGTCAAGCGGTACATGGAGAGCGAGGTCATCGAGATCGTCCCGCTGGCATTTATGAGGGGTCGGACGCTTAACCAAGCGTGCATCATTCTGGACGAGGGGCAGAACGCGACCGTGGCGCAGATGAAGATGTTCCTCACGCGCATGGGCGCGAACTCGAAGATCGTCATCACCGGCGACATGACGCAAACGGACCTGCCGAAGACCGTGAGGAGCGGCCTCGCGGACGCCGTTCACCGGCTGCGCGACGTCGAAGGGCTGTCCATCGTGTACTTGGAGCAGTCCGACATCGTGCGGAACCCGCTGGTCACGCGCATCGTGCGGGCCTACGAGGAAGAGGGCGGGCGCAAGCGCGGCGGCGAGTAACGGCGCGCTGGCCGTTCGCGCCGCGCGTCCGTATTGCGCCCCAACGAGGGCCCCCCTCGCACCCGCTCCCCCAACCGAGGTTGTTCGTGCGCATCGCATCCGTGCTCGTGGCCGCGGCGCTGGCCGCGCCGGTTCTCGCCGAAGACGCCCCCGCGGTCAAAGAGATCGCCACCAAAGACCTGAAGGTCGCGTTCAACGAGAGCGCCAAGGCCAGCGCGCCGACGGAGATCAAGACCGCCGACGAGCTGGCGAAGTCCGCGCTCAAGGACTCGGCGGACGCCATCAAGAAGAACGTGGACTTCGCGAAGGAAAAGGTGGTCGTGTTCATGTGGCAGGGCAGCGGCGGCGACCGCATCACCGGCACCGTCGCGAAGGACGGGAAGAGCGCCACGTTCGCGCACGCCTTCGGGCTGACGTTCGACCTGCGCCAACACACGAAGGTGTTCGTGGTGCCGAAGGACGCGGCCGTGAAGTACGCCCGCGCGAAGTAACGCCGCGGTAACGCGCCGGTCCCCTACCGCCCATCCGCCGCGCGTTCTCGCTCGTCGGATGGGCGTGGTCGTTTCCCCCCCACTCAACAGGTGTGCCATGAAGAGCGTGATGTGTGCGGTTGCGGCGCTGGTGCTGGCGGTCCCGGTGCGCGGCGAGAACCCGCCGGACGTGAAGGTACTGGACCTCAAGGGCGTGACGTTCGACTTCACGAAGGGCGGCAACGTGCCGACCGCGGTGGAGCTGAAGACCGCCGTGCAGCTCGAAAAGACGCTGCTGCTGAGCGACGACGCCGGGCGCAAACTGCTCGCCAAGCAGGTGGACTTCGACAAGTACAAGCTGGTGGTGTTCGTGTGGAGCGGCAGCGGCGGCGACAAGCTGACCGGGGCGCTGGTGAAGCGCGGCGGCACCGCGCAGTTCACCTACAGCCCCGGTGCGACCGACGACCTGCGCCGCCACGCCCGCGTGTTCGCCGTACCGAAGGACGCGAAAGTCGAAGTGACGAGGTAGCGTCAGGAGGCAGTGGGCAGTAGGCAGTGGGCAGTGGGCAGTGGGCAGAAAGGCGGAAAGGCAGAAAGGCAGAAGAGTGTTGATAGGATGAACACAGGATGAAGAGTGGAGTTGGCCCTCTCGTCCTATCTCTGTTCATCGTGTTCATCCTGTCAAAACTCTTCCGCCTTTCTGCTCACTGCCCACTGCTCACTGCCTCTGCCTCTGCCCTGCCCACTGCCCACTGCTCACTGCCCACTGCCCACTGCCCACTGCCCTCTATCGACGCACGTCCCAGACGCGGACGGTGCCGTCGCGCCCGCCGGCGGCGAGGGTGGTGCCGTCGGCGGCGAACCGCACCACGTAGACCGCGCGCCCGGTGCGGTAGCTCCACACTTCCTTCTCGGTGCCCACGTCCCACACGCGGACGTAGCCGTCCGACCCGGCGCTGGCGATCCACTGGCCGTTGCCGCCGAACGCGACGGACCACACGTCGCCCTCGTGGGCCGCGATGCGGTGCATCTGTGTGCCTTTGACCGCGTCCCAGATGCGGACGCTGCCGTCCCAGCCGGCGCTGGCGATCTTCGACCCGTCCGGGCTGAACGCGACCGCGTACACCGCGCCCGTGTGGAGCGCCAGTTCAAGCGACGGGGGCGGACCGCCGCTGATCTCCCACTCGCCCTTCTTGAGGTTCCACACCTTCACCGCGCCCTGCGAGCCGGCGCTGGCGAGGCGCGTGCCGTCGGCGCTGTACGCGAGCGCGTGGATCGTGCCCTTGTGCCCGCGCAGGTGCGCGTACGGGATGCCCTCGGTCCAGTTCCACACCTTCACCACGCCGCTCCGGTTCCCGGTGGCGAGGTAGTTCCCGTCCGGGCTGAACGCGGCCACCTTCGTCATCGGCGATTCGGCCAGCGCGAACGCCTTCGTGTACGTCTTCAGGTCCCAGAAAGTCACGTCGGACTCGTCGGCCGCGGTCACGAGCGTCGCCCCGTCCGAAGTCACGTCCGCGGTCCAGATGGTGCCGTCTTGCTTGTCGAGCGTCTTGATCAGTTCGCCCTTCTTCAGGTCCCAAATCTTGATCGAGCCGTCTTCCATACCCATGAAGAGTTGGTTGCCGGGGAGGAAGGTGACGGCCCAGACGGTGCCGGACTTGCCCTCGAGCGTGAGGCGCGGCGCCGGGCCGGGGTCCGTCGCGACGGCCGCGGGCGGTTGCGCCGCGGGGGGCGCGTCGGTCTTCGCCGGTTCGCCGCCGGCGAACGCCCACAGTAGCCCCACGAGGAGCGCGCCCAGCACCGCCCCGCCGGCCCACGGCAGCGCCCGGCACCCGACCTTCGCCCAGCAGATCGGGTCCCGCGCCGGCCGCGCGACCGCGGACCGCGACCCGGCGCACACCTCGGCCGGCACGTCGAGCGGCGACAGCAACCGCATCTCCTTCAGCCCGTCGGCGAACACGCCCGCGACCTCGACGGCCGTTTGGTAGCGGTCGGCCGGTTCCTTTGCCAGCAGCCGGTCCACCGCGTCCGAGAGCCACTTGGGGACGTCCGTGTTGATGCGGCTCAGCGGCATCTGGGTCTCGTCGGAGACGCGCTTGAGCACGGCGAGCGGGGTCTTGGCCTCGAACGGCGCGGTGCCGGTCGCGGCCTCGTAGAGGACGGTGCCGAGGCTGAACAGGTCGGCGCGGTGATCGACCTCTTCGCCGCGCGCCTGCTCCGGGGCCATGTACAGCGGCGACCCGGCGACGAACCCGGTGCGCGTGAGCTTCACGTCCTCCGCGGCACGCGCGAGGCCGAAGTCGGTCAGCTTGACGCGGTCCACCGGCGCTTCGAGCAGGATGTTCGCGGGCTTGATGTCGCGGTGGATCAGCCGGTTGGCGTGGGCCGCGGCCAACCCCGCCGCGGCCTGCATCCCCAACCGGCCCACCTCGCCCGCGGTCATCTTCCCGGCGCGCTTCAGGCGCTGTTCCAGCGACTCGCCGTTGATCAGTTGCATGACGAGGTACGGCAGGCCGCTCGGCTCGTCCTCGTTCACTTGGTGGACGGCGACGAGGTTGTCGTGGGTCACGGCGGCGGCGGCCCGGGCCTCGCGGCAGAACCGCTGGCGCGCGACCTCGTTGTTCGCCAACTGTGGGTCGATCACCTTGATGGCGACGTCGCGGTCGAGCGACGGGTCGTAGGCGTGCAGCACGACGCCCATGCCGCCGCGCCCGACCACGCGCACGATGTCGAACGACCCGAGCCGGCCCAGCCGGTTCGGTTTGTCGGTGGGCTGGAGGAAGTCGAGTTTGACGCCGGCGTCCGGGTGCGGGGTGTGGTCCGGGAACCCGTTGTTCGCGAAGAACGCGGTGGCCCGCAGTTCGGCCTCGGCGCGCGACAGCGCCTTCCAGTACGCGCTGTTGCTCGGCGGGGTGTCGACCTCGGCGTCGCGCAGGTGGTCGGCGAGATCGGCCGCGCCGCCGGTCAGCGCGTCGAGCCGCTTCTGGCACTCCGGGCACGCCCCGACGTGCTCGCACAGGGCGGCGTTCCGGGCCTCGGTGCAGCGCCCGTGCAGGAGCTTTTCCAGCTCCGCCGGCTGCGGGCACTCGCAATCGGTCTTGGTCATGGTTGTACTCGTTTGGAGCGCGCCGCTTCGTTGCGCGCTCCCCTCCGCGGACTCCGGGTCGCGGCTAACGGGGCTACTGCTGCTCTTCCTCTTCGGCCATCAGCCTCTGCACTTCCTCGCGCAGGCGGGCGAGGACGCGGCTCTTGGCGACGTACACCGCCCCGGCGCTCATCTTCAGCTTCGCGCCCACTTCGGACGCGCCCTTCCCTTCGACGGCGGTTTGCCAGAACGCGGCCCACGTGTTCGGCTGGAACTCGCCCTTCACCAGTTCCATCGCGCGGGCGCTGAGGCGGCGCTGGTACTCCTTTTCCCAGTCGGCGTCCGGGCCATCTTCTTCGCGGGCCGGGGTCGCGTCGAGGCGCTCCTGCGCGTCCGGGTCGCCGCTGCCGCGCGGCCGGTTCTTCTGGCTGCTCAGGAAGTTGTAAATCTTGTTCCGCGTGACGGTATACAGCCACCCGCGGAACGTGCCCTTCTTCGGGTCGTACTCCATGCGGTGGGCGTTGCGGGCGACGCTCCGCATCACGTCCTGCATCAGGTCGGCGGCGTCGGCGTCCTGGAGGCCGCGGTTGCGGGCGAACCGGTACACCACCGGGCCGTAGAGCTGCACGAACTCGCCCCACGCGGCCGCGTCCTGCCCGTCCTTGAGGCGGGTCAGCAGCGTGACGCGGGTGAGCGGCGGCTCGGCCATAGGGTGAATACCGGATGCCCGTTCGCGGGCTTACGCGCCGCACGCAACGAGGAGCCGTCAGTTTACGACATTGCCGCGCCCGCCGCGACGCCGGCTCTCGTCGGCCCGGGCTTCGCCGCGTATCGTTTCCTTCGATACCACGTGCCCACAAGGAGCCTCCGCATGGTCACGCGCCTCGCCGCCCTCGCGCTCGTCGCTCTGCTGTGCACGGGCGCAACCGCCGACGACAAGAAGGACGACAAGACGACGAAGGTAACGGGCACAGCGATCATCCCGAAGGACGTGGCCTCGTTCGAGGGCCGCGTGCTGGAGCTGCGACTCTACACCATCGAGAAGAACGTCGCGGACAAGAAGGCCGACTTGATCGAGCTGGTCGAGATCAAGGACTTCACGCACTTCGAGGGGAAGGAAACGAAGAAGGCGTTTACGATCGGCGCGAAGGGCGAGCTGAAGCCGGACCACCGGTACTACGTCACCGCGTTCGTGCTGAAGAAGGACGCGCGGACGCACATCGGCCAGGCCGACCACGTCGACTTCCCGCTGAACAAGGTGCTCACCGACGGCAACCCGCGCGACGTGGTGATCCGCTTCAAGGACATCGGGAAGAAGTGAAGATGCCAGAATCAGCGATTTTGCTCGTAATGTGCTTGGCCGTTTCTTATCTTCGTGCCTGTCGTACACCGTTTCTCGCCAACTGAGGAGTGGTCATGATCGTTCGTCTGCTCGCTGTCTTGATCGCTTTTGTCGTGGCTCCTCTCTCGGTTCGCGGCGCGGACGAGGAGCACCCGCTGAAGAAGTCCAAGGTCGGGGACTTCGCGACGTACAAGCGGGTCTTCAAGTTCGACTTCAGCAATCGTGAGGACAGCATCACCTACATGGTGGTCTTGAATTGCGACAAGGAGAAGGCTGTCGTCTTGAAAGCGACTGGTAAGAACCAAGCTGAGACCCTCCAGAAGATCGACCTCAGCAAAGCGTTTGATCCGACAAGGTTATCGGGAAGCACCAGCGAAGGTCAAGAAGTGGTGAAGAGTGAGAAGGTCGAGGGGAGCAAAGAGAAGATCAAAGTCGGAGACAGCGAGTACGACTGCACTCGAACGACATCGAAACTGAAAACAAAGATCACAGGCACCGATATCGAGCTGGACGTCGAAGTTAAACAACGATCCGCGAGAGGGCTAGAAGGTAGCGTATTCTGTGTGTAAACTCTTGCGTGATCATCTTTTCGCTGGAGGCGGCTCAAACGTGGAGGTCGGCAGGATGCCTTACCACTGGCCCAAGGATACCGATTTCGCCCTCCTGGAACTCGACGTTCTCGATCGGGATTGCCCCTTCTGCGGGCGTCTGATGCACATCTGTGACCACCGATACCGGCACTT
>VGZJ01000120.1 GCA_016872595.1 Planctomycetota bacterium | reverse complement strand
AGGCATCCTGCCGACCTCCACGTTTGAGCCGCCTCCAGCGAAAAGATGATCACGCAAGAGTTTACACACAGAATACGCTACCTTCTAGCCCTCTCGCGGATCGTTGATAAAAAGCGCGCACCCGACGCGCCGCGACGCACCCATTGTCCCCCTTTCAGGCGGAAGTGTCAATTTCACCGGGGCCGAGAAAACGGCGCGGGTCGCCGGTCGTCACCGCAGGCCCGCCCCATCGTCAGCCGCGGCCGTTTGCCGCATTACCATACCGTAGTACGCGCCGCGCGCGGCCATCAATTCGTCGTGGGTTCCGCGCTCGACGACGCGCCCGGCGTCCATCAGCAGAATCAGGTCGGCGCGGCGCACCGTCGAGAGCCGGTGCGCGATCACGAACGTTGTGCGCCCCGCCAACAGCGCCGCCATGGCCGCCTGAATGAGTTGCTCGCTCTCGGTGTCGAGGTTGCTCGTGGCCTCGTCGAGGATCAGGATTTGCGGCGCGGCAAGAATCGCGCGGGCGATGGCGAGGCGCTGCTGCTGCCCGCCGCTGAGCCGGACGCCGCGCTCGCCCACTACCGTCTCGTACCCCTCGGGGAGCGCGGCGATGAAGTCGTGGGCGTTGGCCCGGCGCGCGGCCCCTTCGACCTCGGCGTCGGGTGCGTCGGGACGGCCGTAGGCGATGTTCTCGCGCACGGTGCCGTCGAACAGGAACACGTCCTGTTGCACGAGCGCGAGCAGGTCGCGGTAGGTGCGCAGGCGGAAGTCGCGCACATCGGTTCCGTTCACCAGAATGCGGCCCGCGGTCGGGTCGTGGAACCGGGCGACGAGGTCGGTCACGGTCGTCTTGCCCGCGCCGCTTCGCCCCACCAGCGCCACCACGGAGCCGCCGGGCACGGTCACGCTCAGGTCGCCGACCACCGGGCGGCCCTCGGTGTACTCGAACCCCACGCCCTCGAACCGGATCTCGGACACGACGGCCGGTGCGTCCACCGCGCCGGCCCGGTCGGGCTTGTCGGCCGGGGTCGCCAGCACCTCGAACACGCGCTCGGTCGCGGCCAGCGAGCGCTGCAACTCCGAGAACGAGTTGACGATGTTCCACACCGGGCCGAGGAGTAGGAACGAGTACCACTGGAACGCCATGATGTCGCCGACGGACGCGCGCCCGGTCACGGCGAGGTAGCCCCCGTACCACACGATCACAACGTTGATGCCCGCGACCAGCAGCCCCCAGCACGACCAGAGGATGAGTTCGCGGCGCTGCGCGAACAGTTCCTTGCGCAGCACGGTGTGGCGACCGAGCAGGTAGCCGAGCAGCTCGCGCACTTCGCGACCGAACGCGCGCACGACGCGGATGCCGGCGAACGTCTCGCCCGCGCGCCCGTCGATCCCCTCCACGTCCTTGCGCACCGAGCGGTAAATGGGCCGCACGCGCCGCGCCAGCACGAAGCTCACCAGCACCGCGCCGGGGATCACCGCGAGCGCCATTAGCGCGAGCCGCCAGTTCAGCGCGAGCAGGATGCCGACCGCGATGGTCAGTCGCACCAGCGACAGCGCCGGGGAAATGATCGCCATCTGTAACAGCCCGGTCGTCGTGTCCACGTCGCCGGACAGCCGCGACAGGATGCCGCCGGTCTTCATGCCCCACAGCCGCGGGAGCGGGAGCCGCAAGAGGCGGTCGTACAGCGCGCGGCGCAGCGACAACATGACGCGCGCGTTCACCAGCCGCTGCCGGTAGTCCTTGAGCGCGTTCAGCATCTTGGCGAGCACGACGACGCCGAGGAACGTCGCGCCGGCGAGGTGCAAGTTGGCGAGCCGCGCGGCCGGGTCCGCGCCGGTGTCGAGCAGCACGCGGTCGATCATGAACCGCATGAACAGCGGCTCGATCATCTCCAACCCGGCGACGACGAGCGCGAGGGCGAACACCGCGCCCACGGACCCGCGGTGCGGGCGCAGCCAGCGCAGGTACGCGCGCAGGTACTGGCGGCGCGTCGGCCGCGCCGCCGGGTCCGCGCCGGGCACCGGCGCGGGCTTGTCGCCGTCGTCGAGCTTCTGCTGCTTGTAGTCGTGAACGAACTCTCGGTAGCGGGCGCGCGAGGAGCGGGGCCGGCGGGGGCGTTCGGACCGGTCGCTCATGGGGTCGGTCCTCGGTGCTGAATCGCGGCGGGCAAGGCATTATACGCCCGCACTCACTTCTTCAGCGCCCACTCGAACCACGTGTACAGCGCCTCGTTCGCCTCCGCGTCCGGCGAGTGCATTTTGCGGTTCGTCATCGCCACGCGGTGCGGCGCGCCGAGCAACTTGTTCACCGCGCTCAGGTGGTTCAGCGCGGCCCAGCGCTCCGGCGGGTCTTCCGCGCCGCCGGACACGAAGAACGGCCGCGGCGCGAGCAGTGCGTGCAGGTCCGTGAGGTCGCGCCCGTCGGCCATCAGCTTCTTGTACGGCCCGGTGCGCGGGTTCTTGTCGTTCGGGATGCCGCGGTCGCGCTGCTTCTCCAGCGCCGGGTCGAAGCCGAGATACCACGGCTCCCAGTAGTTCACGTTGCTCCGCTTCTCGTCGAACACGATGCCGGGGTCGGAGACCGCGCCGCACGCGAACCCGTCGTGCAGCGCCGCGGCGAACAGCGCCCACTTGCCGCCGTAGGAGTGGCCGACGACGCCGATGCGCTTCGCGTCCACGTTCGTCATCTGCGCGAGCGCGGTACAGCAGTTCGCGGCTTCGTAGGCGTGGAACGAGAGCGGCTGAATGCGGCACTTCTCCTTCGTGGGGTAGTACGTGTTCGGGTCGCCGCCGAGCGAGAGCGCGACGAACCCGCGCTTGGCGAGTTGGATCGCGTAGTCGCGGAATGGCCCCTTCCCCTTCCCGATCCCGGTATCGGCCTCGTAAAAGACGACGACGACCGCGGGGAACGGCCCCTTGCCCGGCGGCACGAGCAGGTACGCGTCTTCGACCGTGCGCCCGAGCGCGGTCTCGATCTTGAGCTTGTACTGGGTCACGCCGTCGCGGTCTTCCTTCGCCCCAAGCTCGACCTTCGGCTTCTCGATGAGCGCGGGCCACGCGCCCATCAGATCGTGCCAGTACTTCTTGATCTCGGCGCGGCGCTTGGGCCAGTCGGCCGCGACCCTCACCTCGGTGCCGTCGTCGAACTTGAGCGGCGAGCGGTACGCACCGAACTCTTTGGCAAGCTCGGCCGACGGCGCGAAGTGTAGGGCGATCTTCGCCGGCGGGTCGGCGGCACGAACCGAATGCGCAACGCACAGCGCGACGGGCACAAGGGAGAGACGAATCATGGCGGCCTCGCGGGTGAGAGATTGCCACACGATAGACTGTCCCGCGGTGCGCCGCGAACGTATTCTGGCCGTGTCGAGGTCGCCGCGTCGGGTGTGTTTAGCTCGCTGCTTTGCAGCAAGGACGATGTTGCGTCGTCCGAGCGAATGCCTACCACTGCGACGCGAGGAAGGCTGTTCCAGCACCGCTATCCGACGTACGACTACTCGTCGTCGAGTGGTCTGGAACAACCTCGCGGATCGCGGTTCCACTCGACGACGAGTAGTCGTACGTCGGGCGGTGCCGTGAGCCTTCCGCGCCACAGGTCGGAAAGTAAACCGCCCGGCGCGGCGAACTCGACATCACTTCTTGCCGTTCGACTCCGCCTGATCCAAGCGTTCGGGAATGCGCGCGCTCGTGACCGGCTTCGTGATGCGATGCACGAGGTAGCGCCCACGCGGCGAGCGGAACACAACCTCTTGATCGAACGGGAACTCGCGGCGCTGCCACGCGGGTAACGCCTTCGGCAATCCGTCGGCGTCGAGGTCGTTCAGCGCGTCGTAGCGCGCGGTGACGCGGTGCAGGTCGCTCACGGCGAACCGCGCACTGGGGAGCGCGGCGCGCAGCGCGTCGAACACGGCGCGCTCCTGCCACGCGCCAAGCCCGGCCGCGGTGCCGACGTGCATGAACCGGAACCGCGGGCGCACGCCCAGATCGAGGTACAGGGCGTGCGGCGAATCGTGCCACGCGATCAGTTCGCCGTCGCGCACGTTCTGTTCGCGCAGGTAGTCCGCGACCGGCCCCAGTTCCGCCGGGTCGCTGCCGCCGAAGTGCTGCGCGTACAGCGCAGCCGCGCTGCTGACTTCGCGCCGCTCTGCGGTCACGAAGCAGCGCGGCCACAGGCGCGCGCGTTTGCCGTCGAGCGCCGGGTGCGGCGGCAGGTGCGCGAAGGTCGGCCCGCCGAGCGCGACGACCGCGCCCGCGAGCAGCGGAAGCAGCACGAGCGCACCGGGCACCGGCCAGCGGTTGGCCGCGAACACCGCCAGCATCAGGAGCGTTTCGGGAACGTGAATGTAGTGAAACGGTCGCTGCAGCAACAGCGCGCTCGCGAGCCATGCGAGGTACACCGCGGCCAGAACCGCGCGCCGGCGCGCCGGCGCGTCTGCAGTTGGCGCGCGCAAGTTCGCCACCGCGAGCGGGACCGCGAGCAGCGCCGCGGCGCTGTACGGCGGGAAGTACTGCAACTGCATGGCGCAGCGGAACGGCAGCTCACGCATCACGGTGCCGAGGTAGTCGGCGTTCCACGTGCGCCACACGTCAACGAAGTGCGGCCACGCCCCGCTCGCGACGAGCCACGCCGCGCCCGCGGCGAGCGCGACCAATCCGCCCGCGAAGGTGGCGACGTGGTCGCGCGCGCCGAACCGCCGGCGCGTCACCAGCCACGCCGCGGCTGCGATGAAGAGAAGATGGGGCTTGATCCAACAGCCAACGCCCCACAGCGCGCCTTCGAGGAGCGGGACTGGATAGCCGCTCGCGGCTTCGCCTTGCGCGCGCGCTCCGCTACTCGCGAAGCCGCGAGCGGCTTCAGAAGGAACGAGTTGCCCTTGCTCTCGTCCCAATCGCAAAGACAGCGCCGCGCCCGCGGGGAGCATCATCCACACGTCGCGCTGGGCGTGGTTGAACTCGGCCGCAAAGGGGTAGAACGCGGCGCAGGCCGCGGCGCACCACGCGAGGCCCGCGCCGCGCGCCCCGGCCGCGCGCGCCCACCCTAGCAGGCCCGCGACCACCAGCGCCACGATCAGCAGGTCCGCGGCGCGGGCAGCTTCGCTCGACGTGCCGAGTGTGCCGCGCACGGCGCACAGCGCCCACACGAACCCCGGAGGGTTGGTGTCGAACACGTCGCGGTAATGCACGCCGCCGGTCGCGACCTCGCGCGCGGCCACCGCGTACAGGGTCGCGTCGCACCAGAGCGGCATGCGCAGGAACAGCGGCACGCCGAGCGCGAGCAGCGCCCCGGCGGTCAGCCAACCGGCCGCGGGCGCGGGAGAAGCGGCGATCGCGCGGAAGGGTCGCACGGGGTTAGTCGTCCATGTCGCGCGCGCCGAGGCGGTCGAGATCGGTCCAGAAGGGCACGCGCACCGGGCCGAGCGGGATCGCGGGGTCGATCTTGTGGACGACGTAGCGCCCGGAGCGGAACACGACGGGCTGCGTCCACGGGTAACGGGCGCGCTCGCGCGGCGGGAGCCACGTCGGGAGCGGGTCGCCGGCGCGCCACGACTCCGGCCGGGTCAGCGCGGGGCGGTCCCACGTCGTCCACAGCAGGTCGCTGACGACGAACCGCTGTCGGCTCTCGATCACCGCGCGGGCGATGGTCGCGCGCTTCGACTTGATCGTGAACGCGGTGCCGTAGTGCATGTACCGCGTCGCCGGGTCGAGGTCGAGCATCAGGTACAGCGGGTGCGTGCTGTCGTGCCAGCAGTTCAGCTCGCCGGGGCCGAGCCGCTTGGGGCGCAGGAACGCGGCCACCGCGTCGAGGTCGGTCCACGTCGCGGCGCAGTGGACGTCGGTGTACACACCGAGCCGGTCGCGCAGATCGCTGCTGCCACCCTCACGCCAGCACCGCGGCCACAGCTCCCACGTTAGTGGCGTCGTGAGCGGGTGGTTCTCGATCTTCACGTACAGGTTGCCGTCGTTGAAGGCGTCCGCGCCGCGCCGCAGCAGCGGCACGGTGTCAGCCGCGTGCGTCAGCAATCCGGCCAGCGCGAACCAGAGCAGGTACGCGAACCCGGCGCACCAGCGCTGGCCCGCCACGAGCGCGAAACCGAGGAACGTGACCGGCACGTGAACGTAGTCGAACGCCTTTTGCACGAGCACGACCTGCGCGACCCACGCGAGGTAGCACGCGGCGAGCAGCGCGCGCGCCGCAACCTCGCTCTCACTGGCGGCGGGGCGGTACACGCGCTTCGGTACCGCGGCCGGGTCGCCCGCGTGGCGCGACCACACCCGCGTTTCCCACAGCGCGAGCAGCGCGATCGGGACCGCGACGAACTGCAGGTTGCTCCACGGGCGGAAGCAGTTGAACACGGTGCCGAAGCGCTGCGGCAGCGGCCCGTTGTCCGAGAGGTAGTCGGGGTTCCAGTTCAGAAAGATGTCGAGGAAGTACGGCCACGCGCCGGTGGCGACGAGCCACACGACGCCCGGCGCGCCCGCGACCAGCCCGCCGAGAACGAGGCCCGCGAAGTCGGCCCACACGCGCCGCCCCGGTTCGCGCCGCGCGATCAGCACCGCCGAGACGAGCCACACCGCGAGCGCCGGCACCACAACGTGCGGCTTGATCCACACCGCCGCGCCCCAGAGCAGACCTTCCACGACTGGAGCCGCTAGCGGTTTCGCGAGTTCCGCGCACACCCGGCGCAGCCGCAACCGGCACGCGAGCAGCGCGGGCAGCATCATCCACACGTCGCGCTGGATGTGGCTGAACTCCGAGGTAAAGGGGTAGAACAGCACTGCGGCGGCGACGAACCACGCGACCGCGTAACCCGTGCCGCCGCACCGCCGCACCCACCCGCACAGCGCCAGCACGATCCCGCCGACCACGAGAAGGTCGACGGCGCGCAGCAGCTCGTAACCGGGTCCGAGCGCGGCGCGGACCGCGGCCAAGCACCAGCCGAAGCCGGGCAGGTTGGTGTCGAACACGTCGCGGTAGTACACGCCGCCGCGCAGGATCGAGCGCGCGGCCATGTCGTACAGGGTCACGTCGGTCCACGGCGGCAGGCACAGGAAGACGGGCACGCCAGCGAGGAGCGCGAGCGCGGCGACGGCGTACCCGAGCGCGGCGGAGCGCCACGGGCGCGCCCACCGGAAGCCGGGGTCGGTCGGG
Organism: Planctomycetota bacterium; assembly: GCA_016872595.1. GTDB lineage: Bacteria > Planctomycetota > Planctomycetia > Gemmatales > Gemmataceae > Gemmata. Next base: position 10,028 of record VGZJ01000120.1, on the reverse strand, counting down.
GGCGGCGGCGCGGTCAGTGCGGTTTCCCCTTGTCGTCGGCCGCGCCGTGAGCCGGCGCGTCGTGCGGGTGATGGGGAATCATATACGCCGACGCCGCCAGTGCGACCGCGACGAGCGCCGACGCGATCCCGGTGAACCAGAACGACCGCTTCTTCGTCAGCAACGCGATGGAACAAACAACCAACCCCACTTCGGCCGCGAGGTGCGCGAGGTCGAGGCGATCGGCTTGGTGGTGCGCGTGCTCGGCATCGTCGCGGACCGTCTTCGCCTTCTCCTTCGCTTCGGTCGCGCGCTTACCGGCCTCGTCGCCGCGGCGCTGGAGGTCCGGCAGGTTGTCGCCTTCGGGGTTCTTCGGGTCTTCGCCCTTGTTCGACTTGCGGTACTCCGCGGCCTTCGCACGCAGGTCCGCGACCTTCTTCTTGCGGGCCGCGTCGTCGGTCGCGGGCACCATCTCGGCGATGTCGGCGGTCGTTTCCATCTGCGACTGGCGCAGCCGCCGCGACTGGTACCACGCGAACAGGTTGCTCTTCTCGACCTCGGCGGTCGCGGCCTCGGTACGGTAACGGTTGGAGTCGCCTTGCAGTTGCAGCACCTTGTTGTGCGTCCGGTGCCCGATCATGCTGATGCCGGCGAGCAGCGCGGCGACAATCGCCATCGAGACCGCGACCCGCTGGTTGAACGGGTCGTGGGCGTTGTGCTCGGCGTGTTCGGCGTGTTCGAGGTGTTCGTGGGTATTGGCCATTGCGGTTCCGGGTGCGGGGCGGCAGCGGCGGAAGTGTACGGCCGGCGCGGGTCGGGTTCAAGGCGGGCGCGGTTCGCGCTTGGCTCGCGACCGGCGGCGCGCATAATCAAGGGCTCCCGACCCTCCCCCCTTCGAACCCTACACATGCGCGCCGCCCTGCTCTTCGGCTCGGTCGCCCTACTGCTCGCGAGCGCCCCGGCCCGCGGCCAGTCGCCTGACGACGTGACCAAGTTCATCGACAGGTTGATCGAACTCGACTCCATCGACATCGCGAAAGACGTGAAGTTCCGCTCCGGCCTCGAGCCGCCGCTGCACTACCTTGACGCCGACGAGAGCGGCATGACCGTGTTGAAGAACCCCTTCGAGGTGTTCGGGAAGAACAAGCCGGGGGCCGCGGGCTGGTACCGGATCACGTTCGTGGTGCCGGAGAAGCTCGGCAAGATCGCGATTCCGAAGACCGGCTACAACCTCGGCATCGAGAGCAACCTCATCGGCGCGTGGGAGATTTACACCTACCAGAACGGCAAGACGGCGGGGCTGTGGAGCAAAGACGGGATGCTTCGCGCCGCCGACCGGCACCCGAGCTACTGGATGAGCAACGCCCCGATGCCGTCGAAGCCCGGCGACAGGCTCACGGTGGCGATCCTCGCGACCAGTTCGCCGCTGGGCCGCGGCAGCCCGGACGGGTTCGGCCTGCGGCACCTGCGCCTGCGGTTCGCGCTGGGCCACACCGCGGCGCGGCAGCCGTTCTACGGCAGCGTGGACGCGCCCGGCATCGGCAGCGGGCTGCACGGCGCGCGCGAAAAGCTCCAAACGCTCAAGGGCGACGACCTGACGCGCTTTCAAGAGAAATTGAAGGGGCCCCTATCGCGGATGAACCTCGTTTTCGAGTCCACCGAATCCGGCAAGCTCGACGACCTGACCAAAGCGATGATGGCCGCGAGCAAGGAACTGGCCGAGGCTCACCGGCGCTGATTTTCGATTGCAGATTGATGATTGGTGATTGAAAGGCACCGAATCGAAGTCGCACGGAAGACCCCTCAACCGCCGCGAGGCTTTGCGAGCGGCGGGTGAGGGAAGCCACTTACACCCTGCGGGAAGCGCTTCAACGCGGCAATTGCTCTCGTTACCTTCCAATCATCAATCGCAAATCTGCAATCACAAATCCTCAATCCTCGCCCCCCACGCGGCGGGCCTGCTTCTTCGCGCTGTCGCGGCGCTTGTCGGCCACGCGCCGCTTCTTCGCGTTTTTCGACACCTTCGACTTCTTCCGCACGACCGGCTCGACCAGCGCGGCGCGCACCATGTCCGCCAGCTTCGTCAGGCACGCCTCCTTGTTCCGCTCTTGGTCGCGGTACTCCTGCGACGAAATCACCACGTCGCCCTCGGTGGTGAACCGGCTTGGGAACAGCGCCTTCATGCGCGCGAGGGCCGGCGGCGGGACCGGGGCCGCGGTGCCTGCGGCCTTCCACCGCAGCACGGCCTTCGACGCCACCTTGTTGACGTTCTGCCCGCCGGGGCCGCCCGAGCGAGCGAAGCTCCACTCCAGTTCCTCATCGGGAACGGCGATGGTATCGGTGATCGGGGGCATGACATCTCCTCGCCGCTCGCGGCTTCGCCCGGCTGAACTTGACCAGTCCGCGCGGTTCGCCTATCGTCCGCGGTCCACACACGGAGCGCACAGTTTATGGCAGCCACGGTGGGCGCGCGTCTCGAACAGGTGGAACGGCCGCGGTCGCTGTTCGGCCCGGACTACCTGCGCCTCGCGGCGCTCGCCGCGGTCGCGCTCGCGGTCCACGGGTGGCTCGTCGCCAACACCTTCGTGACGGCCCGCGACAGCCTCGGGTTCGCGCGGCAGGCGCTGTGTTTCGAGAACCCGTCCGCGGTGCCGGTGCCCGCGGGCGAGCGCGCGAAAACTACCATCGATCTCGTTTGCGCTGCCGAGCAACCGCCGGGCTACCCGCTCGCGGTGTGGGCCGCCGACGCCGCACTGAAGCAGGTTCCGGGCCGCTCGGTCGCGGAGCGCGCCTTGCTCGCTTCGCAACTCGCTAACGCGCTGGCTGCGGTGCTGCTCGTCGTCCCGACGTACCTGATCGGCCGGATGCTGTTCGGCCGCAACACCGGGTTCGCCGCGGCCCTGCTGTTCCAAGTGTTACCCGTGCCGGCGCGAATCACCAGCGACGGCCTCACGGAAGGGCTGTACCTGCTGTGTGCCGCGGGTGCGATTGTATTCGGCGTGCGGGCCGTGCGGACCAAGCGCGTGAGCGTGTTCCTGCTCAGCGGCCTCGCGACCGGGGCGAGCTACCTCGTGCGCCCTGAAGGGCTGATGACCGCGGCCGGGCCGGGCGCGGTCGTGCTGTGGCTGGGCCTCACGCGCCGTTGGCCGCGCGACCTCGCCTTCGGGCGCGCCGCCGCGCTCGGCGTGGGCGTGGCGCTGGTCGCGGTGCCGTACATGGCGCTCATCGGGAAGATCAGCAACAAGCCGACCTCCGGCATGATGAACCCGTTCGACGCCCCGCCGGGGCCGGTGTACCGTGGCGGTCCGGAAGGTTCGCGACGCACCACGGACTCGCTCGCCGTGTTCGCCGCGTGGTGGGACCACGAGCGCGACGCGGGGCGCTCGCGCGAGCTGTGGGCCGTCGGCGCGGTGTTCAAGGAAACGAACAAGGGGGCGAACCATGTGATCTGGCCGCTGGCCCTGTTCGCACTGGTCGCGCTGCGCCGCCGGTTCGCCGCGGAGCCGGAACTGTGGGTTCCGGTCGTCTTGATGGCGTGCAACTTTGGGCTACTGTTCTACCTCGCCGCGCGCGTCGGGTACGTGTCGGAGCGCCACACGGTACTGCTGACGCTGCTGGCGTGCCAGTTCGCCGCGGCCGGGTTGCCACTGCTGGCCGCGGCGCTGGGACAAGCGCTCCCGCGCCTCGACCGCCTCGGCGTGCGGTTCACCGCGGCCGGGTTCCTCGTCGCGCTGGTCGCGGGGTCGGTTCCGTTCGCGCTGAAGCCGCTGCACCCGAACCGCGAGGGCCACAAGCACGCCGGCCTGTGGCTCCAGTCGCACATCACCGACGACAACTCGCTCGTCGATCCGTTCTGTTGGGGCGAGTGGTATTCGGGCCGCACCCTGTACCGCACGAGTTGGAACCCGCCGAACGCAAAGACCGTGTACGTTATTTGGGAGAACAACGCCGCGACGCCGCACTCGCGCCTGCCGGTGCTGCCGCTGGCGCGCGAGCTGATTCGCAAGCCCGACGCGCGCGTCGTGTACCACTGGCCCGAAGACGTGACCGCGGACATGGCGAAGGTGCAAGTGTGGAAGCTGGGACCGTAGGTTGATGGACTAAGGCAGAAGAGGACTAAGCACAAAGTCACAGAGGGCACTGAGGAAGACGAATACAGAGAAGGCCCAGAGGTTGGTGTTGAACACACTCCTCGTTCTTCTTCTCTGATGCTCGTCTTCCTCAGTGCCCTCTGTGACTTTGTGGTCAGTCCTCTTCTGCCTTTGCTCGCCTAGAACATCGCGATCAGGTCCGCCACGCTGGTCAGGTTCTCGAAGTCCCAGCAGCGCGCGAGGATCGCGTCGGCCTTCGCTTTGCCGTAGCGCGGCTCGGCCACCCGGCGGAACTTCGCTTCCACTTCCGCATCGGTCATGGGGTTGCCCGCGTGCCCGCGCGGGAACTCCACCTCGCGCACCAGCTTCGTGCCGTCGGTCAGCGTCAGCGTGATGCGGTTCGGGATGCCGTTTGGGTAGCGCGGGTCGAGTGCGCCGTCGTGCCGCACCTTCACCTTGCCCGTGAACGCCACCAGCTTCGGGTTGGTGAAGTGCGCCTCGTCGAAGCTTTCAAGGTAGCAGTCGCCGTCGTGCAGCGCCGCGGCCGTGCAGTACGGGAGCGAGTGGTCCGCGGTCTCGCGCGTCTTCGGTGCCCACGCCTCCGGGTACTTGCCGATGATGTTGTAGCTCGCCTCGAACGTCGCGATGTCGATTTCCTGCACTCGTGACACGTCGCCCTTCAGCTCCGCGCGGAGTTGCAGCGCCGCGTCGATGGCGCTCTGCGAGTGGTACTCCGCGGGCCAAAACTTGATGTACGTCTTGTTGATCATGTAGCCGTCGCCGTTGCCCGGTTCGCCGCCGAACGGGGCCGGGGTGAACGCCTCGCGCGCGACCAGCTTGAAGAACCCGAGGTCGCCCTCGAAGATCGGCGCGGGGCCGGTCATGCCGTCCGCGGCGAGTGTGGCCGCGAACACGCCGTTGCGGGCCGCGTTCGCGAACGCGCAGCCCTTCCACATGCTCAGTTCGCCGCTGCGCGTCTGGCGCAGCGCGACGTTGCACACACCCGCCAGCCCGACCGTATGCGTGAGCTTGGTCACGTCGAGTTTCATCAGCTTCCCCGCCGCGACCGCGCTGGAAATCGCACCGTAGGTGACGTGATCGACGCCGTGTTTGCGCAGGCTCGCCGCGTCGCAGAACCGGCACTGAATCTCGTAGGCCAGTACGGACGCGGTAATCAGGTCGCGGCCCCGGGCGTTGACCGACTCGCCCACGGCCAGTACCGCGGCGAGGTTGTCGCTGGGGTGCGCCGGCTCTTTGCTCAGGTAGGTGTCGTTGAAGTCGAGATAGCGGATCAGCAGGCCGTTCACGAACGTGGCCCACTCGACACTCGACTTGCCGCCCGCGAGGATCGACGCGCCGGGGTTGCTGCTGACGCGCGCGGCGCACTTCTTGGCGATGGCGTAAGCGTCCGACGGCATCGCGCCAATGGCAGTGGCGAACGAGTCGATGAACCGGCGCTTGGTCTCGTGAACGGCTTCCTTCGTGAGCTTCTCGAACGTGAGTCCGGCGGCGTACGCGGCCAGCCGCGCGGCGAGCGTTGGTGCGGGCATCACAACATCCCTGAGAGGAAAAAGTGGAAGGGATGTTGTACGAACAGAGGGCGCACGTCGTTAGCCGCGAGCCGTAGGCGAGGGCCCTTACGCCGCCCGCGCCACATCGTCCGAGGCCGCGGCGCGGTACCACGCGACCGCTTCGCACAGCGCTTCGGCGAACGGGCGCGACGGCACCCAGCCGAGCGGGTTTGCGTGCGGCGCGGCGTCCGGGGGCGCGACGGGGCGCGCCTCGGCCACGTCGCGCACCGCCGCGGCGATCTGCCGGTCCGTGAGGAGCCAGCCGCTGCGGAAGGTGTACTCGGCGGGGCCGGTCGCGGCGGCGGCTTCCGCGGCCAGCACGCAGGCGCGCGCGGCGTCAGCGACGTGCACGAAGTCGCGCGGCGCGCCGTCCGCGAACACTGGGCCGGAGCCGCCTACCAGCGCCCGCGCCACGGCCGGGACCGCGCGCAGCACCTTGCGGTCGCCGGGGCCGAACAGTTCCCCGAACCGCGCGACCGTCAGCCCGTCCGGGCGCGCGTCGGTGCGGGCGATGCCCAGCACCGGGATCGGCCGCGCCGCCACCACCGGCACGCAGCGCGCGTACAGCTTCGCCGCTTCGAGCACGGCGGGCGTGGCCCGGTCGTCGCCGAACGGGTCGTGCGCCGCAAGGTGGAACACCGCGGCGACCTCATGAATCGCCATCGCAGAGTGCAGACGTAAGACGTTGTCGGGGCGACCATAGACGAGGTGAACCGGGCCGGTCGGTTCGGCGCGCGTGCGCACTAGCGCGACGACCTCAGCGCCGCGCGCCGTCAGTTCGCGCGCGACCGCGCCGCCGAGGAACCCGGTGTACCCGGTCAGCAGCACGCGCCGGCCGCGCCACAATGATGCGGTGTCGCTCATCGTCGCTCTCCCAATCCATTGGGCGGGAGAGCGTAGCCCGGCACGGCGCGCGCGGTCAAGGCGAGCTGTCTCGACTACTTGGGCAAGCAGTTGCGACTTCGCGGCAGCGCGCTTGGGGTGGCGCTCGCAAAGCCTCGCTGACCCCAAGCGATCGGGTGTAACCACTTCGCGGTATCGAAGGCTGGTGGTCGTTACGCCAAAGGCATTGCACTCGATCGCTTGGGGTCAGCGAGGCTTTGCGAGCGCCACCCCAAGCGCGCCTCTCTCAAAGAACAGACCCACCGCGCCTACTTCTTGCCCTCCGACAAGTCCCAGACGCGCGCGGTCTTGTCCCACGCGCCGGCCGCGAGGACCGGCTTCGTCGTGTGCCACGCGAGGCACAGCACTTCGCTCGTGTGGCTCAGGCGCGCGACCTCTTTCCACGTCTTCGTGTCCCAAATCACGATGTCGCTCGGCTTGCGCCAGTCGCCGTCGCCGGTCGCGAGCCACTTCCCGTCCGGGCTGAACCCGACGGCCCACACGTCGCCGGTATGCTTCCCTTTCAGCGTCGCCACCTCGTCGCCGTCGTTGTCCCAAACGCGCGTCGACCCGTACCGAGTGCCGGTGGCGAGCCACTTGCCGTCGCGCGAGTACGCTACCGAGCGCACCTCCGCGATGCTAGGCCGCACGATCATCAGCCGCCCCGCGACCGGGTTGAACCAGACCTCGTTGTCGGACCCGACCGAGGCGAGGCCGGTGCCGTCGGGCTTGTAAGTGAGCGCGTTCGCCCAAGACCCGTGGCGGCGCAGGAACCGGCCGCGCGGCTCCTCGTTCGTGTCGACGTCCCAAACGCGCACGACGCCCTCGATACCCGCGGTGGCGACGGTCTTGCCGTTCGGGTGGAACGCGACCGCGAGCTGCGCGCCGCGCCCGGCGCGCAGCGTGTGAACGAGCTTGCGCTCCGCGCTCCACACCTTCGCGGTGCCGTCGAAGCTGGCCGTAGCGAAGTGCGCGCCGCCCTTCGCGAACGCGAGGCCGCTCACGATGTCGTCGTGCGCGTCGAGCGCCGCCGTGCGCGTGCCCGCGGCGTCCCAGAACCGCACCGTGCCCTCGGCGCTGGCCGTCACGAGCGTGCCGTCAGGAGCGAACGCGACCGCCCCGACCCAGCCCTTGTGGTCCTTCAGCACGAGCGGTTCCGGCGGCGCGGCGGCACTCGCGCCTGCCAGCACCAACACCAGCGCGAGGCCCGCGGCGCATTTCCTGATCGTGTTCATGGCGCGAATTATCGCACGCCCGCGCGCCGCGCGGCAACCGCGAACCGCGTGTTCCAAGCACCGTCTAGCGGGCGCGCGCGGCCCGCGGTATTGTTGGTGGGATGAAATCCCTCTTCGCTCTCGCGCTCGTTGTCGCGCCGCTCGTCGCGCTCGTTCCCGCGCTCGCGGCCGAACCCGCCGCGCCCGAACCCGACCCCTACGACGTGATCGCCGGACTCAAGCGGTTCTTCAAGAAGTGCGCGAAGCCCGACGGCTCCTTTCAACCCGGCGTCGATCCGAAGTACGAGGGCATGTCGGACAGCGCGTACAGCGACCTCGCGCCGACCGCCTACGCCGTCGTGATCCACAAGACGTTCGGGATGAGCCTGCCCGACGAGGAGAAGACGCGCGCGTTCCTGCTCTCTCGCCAGCAAAAGGACGGGGCGTTCGTGAACGAGGCCGGCACCGTCGATCCGAAGTCGGCTGCGGGCCGCGCGTACAACACCACGATGGCGCTCATGGCCCTACGCGCGCTCGGGACCAAGCCCACCCACAACCCGCTGCCCGTGTTCGACGTCGTGCTGAAGGCCGACTACAAGGAACTGCCGCTGTACATGACGAGTTTCTTCCCGCTCGCGTACCTCGCGTGTGACAAGGCGATCCCGGCCGACGCCGACAAGAAGATCAAGGCGCTGATGGTGCAGACCGAGGACGGGTACATCAACGACCACGTCGCAGCGACGTTCCACGCGGCGCACTACTACCGCTTGGTGGGCGAACCCGTGCCGAAGGCCGACGCGATGCTGAAGCGCGTGCTGCGCGACCAAAAGAAGGACGGGAGTTGGATGCTGAACCCGCCGGCCCGCGACCGGCACGCGAGCTTCGACGCCGCGTTCATCATCAAGCAACTCGGCGGCGACGCGCCCGAGGCGAAGGCGGCGCTGGCAAAGGTGGCGAAGTGGTCGCTGTCGTGCCGCAATACCGACGACGGCTTCGGCCACTACCCCGGCAGCACGTCGGACGCGGACGCTTGCTTCTTCCACATCGGCACGCTCGTAATGGCCGGCAAGCTCCCCACCGCGAAGCCCCCCAAAGACGCCCACCTCCTCGGCTGGGGCCACCTGATGCCGGTGAAGAAATGACCGGCACGGATCATAGTTCGATCTTCCAGTGCGCGAGTGCGTTCCGCACCTGTTCGCGCGGAAAGTTGATAAGTGAATTATCGGACAGCATCCGTTGTAGCTCGGCTTTTCACTTCTTGATCGCCTTCTCGACGCGCTGAGAAAATGGCGCTGTGTTCGGTGGGAGCACAACTTTCCCATCACCCGTCGGCCAGCACTCAGGATATCCGCCAGGAATCTTCCCAGAGCGCACCGCATCGGCTTCAGTCGCTACATCGTCGTGCTCGCAGGCCCATTTGTAGAGATGGAGGGCGCAGGTACGCAGCATCCGCTTGATCTTCGGCACTGATACCGTCTGGCATTGATTTCCTATTTTTCCAGGTTGACCGCCCAGCGGAAGCCAATGGCCCCTTTGACGATGTCCGGTGATCGGGCGAGCCACCGGCACCGGCGGGTGATCCGCCGCCGGAGGTTCCCCAGGCGGTCGAACGTGTCGTTCGCCACGGACTCCCGGACCAGCGCCCAGAACGGTTCGACCGGTTGCAACACGGGGGTACACGGGGGCAGGAAGTGGAGCCGCACGTTCGGCGGCACGACTAACCGTCTCGCCCGATGCCACCCGGTGTTGTCCACCACCAGGACCAGGATCTTGGTCCCGTCCGGGTCGGCGTGGGCGGCGAACGCGGCCAGGGCGTCGGCCATCGGCTCGACCCGCACCCGCGGGAGCAGAACGGTGAACGTCGCCCCGGTGGCCGGTCGCGCGAACCCGTACACGTACAGCCACTCGTACCTCGTCCGCCCGCACGTCCGCGGGCGTCGGCCCTTCACCGACCACGCCCGGCGGGTGATCGGCTTGAGCCCGAGTCGGGCCTCGTCCTCGGCCCACACCTCGACCGCCGCCCCCGGATTCCCGGCCCGCAACCGCCTCACCCGGCGTCGCAAGTTTTTTTCCACCCCCGGCGGGCGGGCGCGTCGGCCGCCCTGGGGTGGGATGGGCGAGGGACCTGGAGGGTGAACCCGAGGGCCACCAGCCACCGACACCCGGTCTCCGGGCGGACCACCACCTGCCACCTATGGTGGACCCCATTGTCTAGACCAAAATCGGGCTTCCCGCGAAGTGGGTTGGCCCTCGAGCGTTCGCTCGCGTTTCTTACTTCTCCAAGGGTCTTC
>VGZJ01000119.1 GCA_016872595.1 Planctomycetota bacterium | reverse complement strand
CGCGACGCCGCCGAGGTGTTGAAGGCCGCCAAGCCGCTGCTCAAGCTCGGCGCGGCCGGCGTGCGCGTCGAGGTCGGCGGCGGCGACGTTCACGCCGACGCCGACCGCGTCCGCGCCATTCAGGACGGCGCGGGCGAAGACGCATGGATCGCCTGCGCCGCCGACGGGCGCTTCGACCTGAGTACCGCGCTGGCGCTCACGCACTTCTTCGAGGACGTGGGCGTGGACGTGTTCGAGGACCCGATCCCGGCCGCGGACGTGATCGGGTACGAGAAACTGGCGCGGCTGGCCGAGGTGCCGCTCGCGGTCGGCGCGCCGTTCGACGCGCGCGAGGCGTTCTTCGCGGTGATCCGCACGGGCACGATCCGCACCGTGCGCCCGGACGTGTGCCGGCTCGGGGGCATCACGCCGGTGCTAAAGGTGGCCGCGGTCGCGGAGGCGTACCACGTCGCGGTGTCGCCGGTGCGGATGCCGGAGGTGGGCGTTCACCTCGCGTGCGGGCTGGCGTCGGTGCCGCACGTCGATTCGGTGTCGTGGCTCCGCGACCTGTTCACCGGCGGCCCGACCATCGAATCCGGCCAAATGCGCCCCAGCGCCGAGGCGGGCTTGGGACTGACCCTAAACGAAGACACCGCGGCCAAGTGGCGCGTGTAGGCGCGTCACAGCTTGTCGGGATCGACGCCCAGTTCGCGCAGTTTGGCGGCGAGCCGTTCGCGCTCCGCGGCTCGTTCTTCGATTGTCAGCAGCCGCCGGCCGTCGGACCCGAATAGAGTGAGGTTGCCGGTATCGAGCACGAAGCGCAGGCCCGTTGGCGGGCTGACGTAGCCGTTCACCTCCGCGACGCGGACCAGTTTCCCGCCCAGCGGAACTGGACGGTGTTGTCGACCATCGGTTGCCCGTCGGAGTCGGGGTAATTGACGACCACCGGCTTCGGCGGCGTAACGGTCGCGGACATGGTGCGCCCCAACAAGTGCGAAGTGCGTTCAGTATGCCGAAAGGGAGAAGGTGGGGGAAGTGGGGTTCTGGGCGAGCGGCCGGGTGGCGCTATCGCCTTCGACGTGCGCGGCGCTGCCAGCGGAGCCCGGTAACGCAGAGCCGTGTCTTGATCGAGCCGTTCCACTCGACTTTGAACCCGGTCGCTTCGAGCACGGCTTTGATGCACCGACCGACCGCGACGCCGCTCGTGTCATCCCCATCAATCGCGCCGAACGCAAGATACAGTTTTCCGCGTTCGAGAACGGATTGGACGTCTTGCCAGTGATAAAAGCAATAGCCGGTGTACCCCGATGCCGCGCCACCGGCTTCGTGATAGTGTTCGGATGCGTCGGACAATCCGTCCGACTGCGTGTTGCCCGCGTTGTGTAGCGCGATAATTCCCTGTGCTTCGAGCGCGGCGAACGCCGTGTCGAGGCGGTCACAGTCAGTACGCTTGGGCCACGACGCTTCTTCGGCGCGTTGTTGGGTCAGCGCTTGCGTAATCAGCGTGCGGAGGCTTCGCGCGCTGAGTCGGCCGTCGTAGATGTCCCGTCCTACGATGTGTTGGATTTCGGTTGCGGTGTAGAAGCCCGACCGAACGTAACGCTCAACGTAGTTCGCGACTTCGGCTTCGTTGTTCACACGACACCTCCAGCGCTATCTTCGTACCAATTCTTCATTCGTCCCAATACCCAGAACCGGAAGCGCGTGCCGGTCTTCTGTCTTTCGGGCTGAAGGCCCGTGCTTCCTGAGCCTCGGCCAACGGCCGAGGTACGAGAGGCGTGCCTTCGCGGGCTGAAGGCCCGCGCTACGCGCTCGCGGGCGGCTCACTCCCACATGAACCGCTCGTCGAACGCGAGCTTGCCGCGACCGTAGAGCGTGCGCACTTCGTCCTGAAACGACTGCGCCGCGTGGTGTTCCTCTTGGCGCAGAATGTAATCGACCACTTCGTCCGCGTGTTCCTCGCTCACCGAGAAAATGCCGTACCCCTTCTGCCAATGGAACTCCGACAGCGCCGCGCTCTTGGTCTTGAGCCATTTGGACGAACTGGTCTTCACGTTCTCGACGACCTGTGAAATGGTCCGCGTGCGCGACAGCGCGAAGAGCAGGTGGACGTGGTCGTCGAACCCGCCGACGCGGAGCGCGGTGCAGCCGTCGTTGTTCAGCACGGCCGCGATGTACGGGTGCAGTTCGGCGCGGATTTCGGGAGCCAGAACAGGAACGCGGTGCTTGGTGCTGAACACCAGATGCACGAGGACGCGTGCGAGGGATTGGGGCACGGCCGCAACCTCGGATGCGCTTGGGAGCGCGGGCCTTCAGCCCGCAGAACCACACCTCTCGTACCCCGGCCGTTGGCCGGGGCTTAGGAAGCACGGGCCTTCAGCCCGAAAGACAGAAGGCAGAAGACTACCTTCACACCAGTTCCTTGATCGGGGTGGTGTCGTCGAGGATCGGGTGCGGCCGGCCGGTATGGTCCTTGAAGGTGAGGGTCGCGTCGATGCCGAGTTGGTGGTAGATCGTTGCCAACAGCGCCTGCGGTTTGAGGGCGCGTTCCACCGGGTATTCGGCCTTCGGGTTGGTCTTGCCCACGACCACGCCGCCCGGCGTGCCGCCGCCGGCGATCAGCGCGCTGATCGCGTTGCCCCAGTGGTCGCGGCCCGGCACCGGGATGCCCGGCTGCCCGGTGTTGATCTTCGGCGTGCGCCCGAACTCGCCCATCACCACGACCATCACTTTGTCGAGCAGGCCGCGCTCGTCGAGGTCGTCGATCAGCGCGCCGACGGCTTGGTCCACGACGGGCACCTTCGCGCCGTGCGCCTTCTCGATGCTGCTGTGGTCGTCCCAGTGCGGCATGTCCACGCTCACGAAGCTGACGCCGGCTTCGACCAACCGGCGGGCCATTAGTGTGTACCGGCCCCACGGCCCCTGCCCGTAGCGGTCGGCGCTGCGCACCGGCTCCTTGTCGATGTCGAACGCCTCGCGCGCCGCGGTGCCGGTCATCAGGTCGAGGGCGCGCAGCTGGAACTCGTCCATCGTCTTCGCGAGGCCGGTGCCGTCGATGTCGCGCCGCATCGTGTCGAACTTCTTGAGCAGCGCCCCGCGATCCGCGGTGCCGTCGGCGGCGCTGCCGAGGGTGGAGAGCCACTTCGGGGAGCGCACGCGCGCCCCGGTCCACGCGAGGTACTTGTTCTCGCGGTCCACGTCGAACGGGTTGTACTGACCGCCGAGGTAGGCCGCGCCCATGTAGCCGGGGAACAGGTAGATCGTCTGCGCGGACGGCAGCCCGACGTAGGCCGGCAGGTGCGGGTTGTTCGGCCCCTTCAGCTTCGACACGAACGACCCGACCGACGGGTACTTCTGCGGCAGGTTCACGGCGCTCGACCCGAACCGGCCCGTCGTCATCCAGTGGCCGGCGGCGAAGTGGTCGCCGTTGTCGTGGTGCAGCGAGCGCACGAACGCCACCTTCTCGAACCGCTTGGCGACCTGCGGCATGAGGGCACTGGTCAGTACGCCGGGCGTATTCGTCTTGCACACGCCGAACGGCCCGCGGAACTCGGCCGGGGCGTCGGGCTTGGGGTCGAAGGTTTCGAGCTGGCTCGGCCCGCCGTCGAGCCAAATGAGGATGACGCTCTTGTCGTTGGCGGCGCTCCCGCCCTTCGCCTTCGCGTGGGCCCGAGCGCGGAACAGGTCCGGCAGCGCGAGGCCGGTGACGCCGAGGAACCCGGCCTTGAGCGCGACGCGCCGAGTGTACGCGGAGGGAGCGGCCATGGGACACTCACGGGCGGGAAAGAAACAGGCAGGAGACCGCACCCATAGCTTACAACGCCCGCCGGCGGAATGCCTACTCGAAAGCGCCCGCGGGCGCGGGTATGATCGGGGCCACTCCCGTCGAGGACGCCCCATGTCTGAACCGACCAACGACTACGCGCCCCACTCGCTCCCCACCGTCAAGCGCGAGAGTGCCGTGCCGACCCCCACGTTCGACGACGCCACCGGGCTGCCGGACGGCGCGCTCTCCAGCACCGGCACGCGCCCCGCGCCGCCGCCCGGCTACGAGTTGCTCGAAGAGATCGGGCATGGCGGCATGGGGCTGGTGTACCGCGCGCGGCACCTCGCCATGAACCGGCAGGTCGCGGTGAAGCTGCTGCGCGAGCGGTTCGGGGCCGGCAGCTCCGCGGCCCGGCGGTTCGTCGAAGAATCGCTCATTACGGGGCAGCTCCAGCACCCGGCGATTCCGCCGGTTCACGAGGTCGGCACGCTCCCCAACGGCCGCCCGTTCCTCGCCATGAAGCTGATCCTCGGGCGCACCCTCGACGCGCTCTTGCGCGAGCGCGCGTCGCCGAGCGCCGAGCGCGGCCGGTTCGTCGCCGTCTTCGAGCAAATCTGTCAGGGCGTCGGGTACGCGCACGCCAACGGGGTCATTCACCGCGACCTGAAGCCCGCGAACGTGATGGTCGGGGCGTTCGCCGAAGTGCAGGTGATGGACTGGGGGCTGGCGAAGCACCTCCCTCGCACGGGCACGGCCCCCGCGGGCGAGACGGCGAGCGACGCGCCGACCGAGACCGAGCCGGGGGGCGCGGAGTCGTCGGTCCCGCAGTCCGGCATCCGGACCCCGCACTCCGAGGACACCCAGCAGGGCGCGGTGATGGGCACGCCGGCGTTCATGCCGCCCGAACAGGCCGCGGGAGTGATCGAGAAGATCGACGCGCGGTCCGACGTGTTCGGCCTCGGCGCGGTCCTGTGCGTGGTCCTGACCGGCCACGCGCCGTACTCCGGGCGCGACGCGGAATCGGTGCGGGTGAAGGCGATGCGCGGCGAACTGGGCGAGGCGCTCGCGCGGCTCGACGCCTGTGGCGCGGAACCCGAGCTGATCGCCCTGTGCAAGGGGTGCCTGTCGGTGGACCGGGCCGCGCGCCCGGCCGACGCGAACTCGGTGGCCCGTGCCGTGGCCGACCTGCGCGCCGCGGCCGAGGACCGCGCCCGGCGCGCGGAACTGGACCGCGTCAGCTCCGAGCTGCGCGCCACCGAACAGCGCAAGCGCCGCCGGGTGCAGCTCGCGCTGGCCGGCGCGGTGGTCGTGCTGGCGTGCGCGGGCGGGGCGTTCGCGTGGTGGCAGGACAAGCAGGCCACCGCGCGTAAGCTCGCGGACGAGCGCGCGCAGGGCGAGCGCGACCGCATCGAGGCGGAAGGGAAGGCGACCGAGGCGCGGCTACAGGGCGAGCGCGACGCGGACGCCCGCAACAGCGCGGCCCAAGCCAAGCAGGGCGTCGCGCGGCTCCTCGCACTCGCGGACGACCTGCGCCGGCAGTTCCGGTTCCCGTCGGCCCGCGACGCGCTCGCGCAGGCCGCGGAGGTGGCGAAGGGGACGCCCGAACTGCTCGCGCGGGTCCGGCGGGCGCAATGCGAACTGGAGTTCGTCGTGCAGCTCGACGACGCCCGGTACCGCAAGTGGGCGCAAACGGCCGTCGCGAGCGAGGAGACGCGCGACCGCCACGGCACGACGCACACGCCGACGGTCGCGCGGCACTCCTACCGCGAGTACCGCGCGGCGTTCGCGCGGTTCGACGCCGAGTTCGAGACGGTGCCGACCGACGAGGCGGTGACGCGCGTCGCCGCGTCCCCGGCCCGCGCCGAGATCGTGGCCGCGCTCGAGGACTGGGCCATCTGGGAGCCGGACCCGGCGGCGCGGGCGCGGTGCATCGAGGTGGCCCGCCGCGCCGACCCCGGCCCGTGGAGCGACCGCTTCCGCCGCTCCGAAACGTGGGCTAGCAAGGACGCGCTCGTTCGACTGGCGGCCGAGGCCGCGGCGAACCCGGCCGTCGCCGCGCCCGCCGCGCTCGGCACGCTGGCGATCCTGTTGGAGAACCACGACGCGGACCCGCTCCCGTTGCTGACCGCGGCGCGGGCCGCGCACCCGGCGAACTTCGAGCTGGCGTCGGGCCACGCCCGCGCGTGCCGCGATACCCGGCGCGACCTGCAACTGGGCAGCTACGAGGCCGCGCGCGCTGCGCCCGGACAACTTCGTCATCGCCAACAACCTCGGCTTGGTGTACTTCGCGCGCGGCGACCTGCCCGAAGCGGTCGCCGTGTTCCGCAAGGCCGTCGAACTCGACTCGAGCGCCGCGGAGGGGTACACGAACCTCGGGTACGCGCTCCACAAGTCGGGCGACCCCGCCGGCGCGGTCGACCAGTACTCGAAGGCCGTTGCGCGGAACGCCGCCTCGCCCACGCTGTACAACAACTTGGGGTTCGCGCTCCACGACCAGAAGGAGTACGACCGCGCGCTCGCGGCCTACGCGAAGGCGAGCGAACTGGACCCGAAGTTCGCGCTCCCGCACCGCAACCGGGCGTACACCCTGCGCGCCCGCGGCGACCTGCCGGGCGCGGTCGCGGCGCTGCGCAAGGCCGCCGAACTGGACCCCACCGACCCCAACACGTTCAACAACCTCGGCAACGCCCTGCGCCTCGGGCGCGACTGGGACGGGGCGCTGACGGCGCTCAACAAGGCCATCGAACTCGACCCGGACCACGTACTCGCGCACAACAACCGCGGCCTCGTGTACCACAACAAGGGCGACCTGAAGGCCGCGCTCGCGTGCTACCGCAAGGCGCTGGAACTGGACCCGAAGTACGCCCCGGCGCAGCACAACATCGGCTGGGCGCACAAGACCGCGGGCGACATCGACGCCGCCATCGTGGAGTACAAGAAGGCCGCGGCGCTGAACCCGAAGCAGGCGGTCACGCACTTCAACTTGGGCGGCATCTACTACGACCGGCGGCAGTTCAAAGACGCCGCGGCGTGCGCCCGCGCCGCCATCGCCGCGAACCCGGAGTACGCCAACGCCTATTCCATGCTGGGCGCGTCACTGTTCGCGCTGGGCGACGTGCCCGGCGCGCGGGCCGCGCTCACGGAGGCCGCACGCCTCGACCCGCGGCTCAAGGGCGCGCTCGCGAAACTGCCCCCCCTCGACCCGGCCCCGCCCCCGCGCCCGAAGTAGGAAGTAGGCACGCGGGGGCGGTCTTCGTCGTGGTGTGGTAGTATGAGGGAGAGCGACCGTGAACCGCTCCGAGTTCCAACAACTGGCCGACGTGCGGATCGACGAGGCCGGCGTGCTGCTCGCGGCCGGCAAGTGGGCCGGGGCGTACGACCTCGCCGGGTACGCCGTCGAGTGCGCGCTGAAGGCGTGCGTCGCGAACCGGACGCCGGCGGAAGCGTTCCCGCCGCGCAAAACGGATGAGTATTACACGCACGACCTGAACGTACTGTTGAAGACGGCCAATCTCGTATCGGCCCGTGACGTGTACGGTGCGGAAAAACCGACGTTCGCGTCGCACTGGCGCACGGTGGCGCTGTGGAAAGAGGACGCCCGATACCGCCGAATCGACGAACCGGATGCGAAAGCGTTGATCGAGGCGATCACAGACCCGACAGACGGAGTTTTGCAATCGATCCGACGGCACTGGTGAGCCGCGACCGCGCGCAGCGGGCCGGTGAACTGATGACGGAACTTCAGAAGCACGGCTTCCGAGCGTGCGGCGCGTTCTGGGCACAAACCGAAGGCGACGGCCAGCCGTACTTGTACATCATCACGCCAAACATCGAGACCGAAGGATTGATTCACGCGAATCACCGCCTCGGTCGGGTGTTACACGATTTCCAGAACGGGGTTGTTAATCCGTTCTCGCTGATCGATCCGTTCGAGATCAAGCTGATTCGGCTGACCGACCCGCTCGCGCGTGAGGTGCTGGAGTTGTATCAACGGTTTCCTGACGACCGACCGACGTTCTCCTACGGTTCGCACCTGACGCCAAACTTTCTCGAACCCGCCTACATCTACCCCGCGAAGATGTTCGCCGCGCCCGCCGCGGCGCAACCGGCGTAGCGGGCGCGGCGGTTGCTCACTTCCCCTTCGGCTTGACGATCTCGCTCAGCAGGTCGGGCTTGCCGTCTTGCTTCTCCAACCGCGGGTAGCGCGCGCCGCCCTTGTACTCGACGGCGTGCGTCTTGAAGAAGTCGCCGTTCTCGACCAGCAGTTCGAGCTTGCCGCCGGTGGCGGTCGCGGCCACGGCGGTCTTCAGGCCGTCCGGCGAGAACCGGCGGCCGTTCACCGCGAGCAGCTTCATACCGGGGGCGAGGCCGGCCTTCGCCGCGGGCGAGTTCGGCACGAGGTCGCCCACCAGCCCGTCGCCGGCCACCGCCACGCCCACCGAGTCCGTCAGGTTCACGCCCTTCGACAGGCCTTCCATCGTGGCGAACAGGTCCGTCGGCTTCTCGCCGTAGGCCAGCTTCCAGCCGCCGCCGGTGATGCCGTCGAGCGGCGGGGCTTCGGCCACCACCTCCACGCGGCGCGCGAAGTGGGCCTTCCAGTCGTGCGGCGATACCTCGTTGAGGGCGTCGAGCACGTTTTCGAGCCGGTAGCCCTTCACCGCGGGCTTGCCCGCGCCGCCGCCGAAGAACGCGGCGCTGAAATCGTCCAGCGACTTTTTGCCCTTGGTTTGCGTGCGGATCAGCACATCGACTTCGAGCCAGAGCAGCGTGCCCTCGTCGTAGAAGTCCACGGCGCGGCGGGCCGAGCGCCACGAGCGGGTGGCGTCGAACAGGGTGCTCGCTGCGGCGGCCGTGTCGTCGAGCGGACGCCACCCGCGGGCCTTCACGTTGGTCATGCGCGCCGCGGTCATGGCGAGGTAGTCGCGGGCCTCGTCCGCGCTCATCAGGCCCGTGCGCGCGGCCATCAGCCAACCGAAGTAGTTGGTCAGCCCCTCGTACACCCACAGCAGGCGCGTCTGCTGCGCGGTCTGGTAGTCGTTCAGAATCATGTCCGCGGGGCGGCGGTACTTGCCGTTCCACGCGTGGGCGAACTCGTGCGGGAACAGCGTCGCCGCGGCCTTGCGCTCGCCGGCCTTCACCAGCGCCAGTTCCGACAGGCGGTTGTCACTCGACTGGTGGTGCTCGATCCCCGCGCCGGGAATGTGGTTGCTCAGGCCCAAGAGGAACGTGTAGCTCTCGTAGGGCTTGGCCGGGCCGAAGATCGCCGCGGCCTCGGCCGGCAGCCTCTGCCACGCCTTCAGCGTCGCCTCGGGAACCTCAAGCCCGTCCGGGCTGTCGCACGCCAGCATCACGCGGTGAGCGCCCTTGTCGCCGTCCAGCTTGATGAGCTTGACGTGTTCGCCCGCGAGCAGCGGCGAGTCGATCAGCGTTTCCAGCGTGACCTCTTTGAACGAGCCGCCGTCCCCTGTGAGCACGTCGAGCGGCAGCGCGGTCATGAACTCCCACTTGGCCGGCAGTTTCACGTTCGCCTTGAACGTCAGGGCCAGCGGTCGCGCCAGCTTCGGGTACACGAGCACGTCGTTCCAGTTCATCGTCATGACCTTGGGCGAGGCGACGGTCATGAACTGCGCGCCGCCCTCCGCGCCGGCCGCGAGCAGCAGGTCGAACGTGACGTCCAGTTCCTTCGCCCCCTCGGGCACGCTCACGCGCACGCTGAACGGGTCGGCGTCGTCGCGCTTCCACTCGACGGCCGTGCCGCCGGCCTTGACGCGGAACTCGGTGACGTTGGCGATCTGGCCCACGGGCCGGTGCCGGCCGGGGATCCACTTCGGGTAGCACAGCGCGACCGGCTGCCCGCCCGCGACCGGGATCACCGCGCGCACGTGAATCACCTTGCGCCCGACTTCGGACGCATCGACGGTCAGCGCGATGTGGTCTTGCGCGGGCGCGAGCGCGGGAACCAGAACGAGCGCGACAAGGGCGAGCGCGGGGCGCGGCATGGCGGCAACTCCGGGGGTGCGGCGACGGAGCGAACATGATACCCGGTGCGCGGCGCGCCGGCGCGCTTTTCCGCGAACCCGGCGCGCGGCCCGGTGTCCCTCTTCCCGCACACACTTATCGGAGGTCGCCCAATGGCGGACACGCTGAACGTTACGCTGGCGAAGGCGCTGAAGCTGAAGAACCGGCTCGCGGGCAAGGTCGCGAAGCTCACGGCCACCGTGCAGGGGTACAACAGCACGCAGCAGACGGGCGAGCAGATCGACGTGCGGGCCGCGTTCGCGGAGCGCGCCGACCTCGTGCGCCGGCTCACGGACCTGAAGCACGCGGTCGCCCGCGCCAACGGCGCGATCCAGCGCGACATCTTCGACTTGGCCGAACTGAAGGCCGAGGTCGCGCTCTTGGCCGGGCTGAACACCAAGCACGGCACGTTCCTCGAGGGCTACCCGGCGGCCGGGCAGGTGGCCTACGTCGCGCAGTACCGCAAGGCCGACGTGGACGCCATGACCGACGCGCTCGAGGCCAAGATCGACGCGCTTCAGGACAAGCTCGACACGTTCAACGCCCAGACGGTGATCGCGGTGGACGCCGCCACGGTCGCCGCGGGCGACGCGAAGTAACGGGACGGGCCGGGAGCCCGTCCGCCCCGCACAGGCACGGCGCGCGGTTCGGTTGACAGCGGATCGGGACGGCCCGTCGCGCAAGCGATACCTCCCTCGTCAGGAGACTTGTTGGGGATTCCGAAGGTCAAGTTTCACGGCTCAAGGACTCAACCTTCAGCCCGCAAGCCGGAACCCTCATCACTTCCGTTCGTTCCGTTGCCGATCGACCCGCGCCGTGTCTGCCTTCCCCAAGCCCCGGCCGCGCGGCGGGGCTTTTTTCGCGCGCCCGCGTATAATGAACACAGGTCAACCGAACGGGGGCCGCGCATGATTCGCGAAGTGCAGATCGACATCCGCCGCCAGCGCGCCAAGGCCGGCAAGTTCCGCATCGAGCGGCAGGGGAAGAACCGCCTGTTCGCCGACTACCACGTCACCAACCCGGAGAGCGGCGGGCAGTACACCGTCGCCTTCAAGGGCTTCGACACCGGCGACAACACCTGCACGTGCCCGGACTTCAAGACCAACACCCTCGGCACCTGCAAGCACATCGAGGCCGTGCTCGACCTCGTGAAGGACGACGCGCCGCCACAGGTGCAGAAGAAGAAGGCCGAGGTGAAGAGGCCCGAAATCGCGCTCCACTACGGCGAGCAGTTGCAACTCGAACTGCACTTGCCGCCGCGCCACTCGGACCAGCTCGCGAAGCTCGCGCAGGCGTACTTCGACGAAAAGGGGCTGTGGTCCGGGCGCGGCCGGTACCCGGACCTGATCCACCAGTTAGAGGACGTGCCCGAAGAAGTGTCGGTCATGTCCGATGCGATGGAGTTCGTCGATCACGAGATCGAGCGCGTCGCGATGCTCGCGCGCGAGCAAGAATTGCTCACCCAGCTCGAAGCGGGCACGCTCGACCTGAACCTGCTCGCGGTGCCGCTGTACGACTACCAGACGCGCGGCGCGCTGTTCCTCGCGTGCCGGGGCCGCAGCATCCTCGGCGACGACATGGGCCTCGGCAAGACCGTGATGACGCTCGCCGCGGTCGAACTGCTCGCCCGCGAGCGCGGCATTCAGCGCGCGCTCGTGGTCGCCCCGGCGTCGGTCAAGTACCAGTGGGAAACCGAGATCCGGAAGTTCACGGCGCGCCCGGTGCAGGTCATCGACGGCCGCCCGGACGCGCGCCTCGACCAGTACGCCGAGCCGACCTTTTACCGGCTCGTGAACTACGAGCAGGTGGTGAGCGACCGCGCGCTCATCAACGACTGGAAGCCCGACGTGATCGTGCTCGACGAGGCCCAGCGCATCAAGAACTGGGAGGCCAAGACCTCGCGCGAGGTGAAGAAGCTCAAGAGCCGGTACGCGATGGTGCTGACCGGCACCCCTCTGGAGAACAAGCTCGAAGAGCTGTACAGCATCGTGCAGTTCGTGGACGAGCGGCGGTTCGGCCCGGCCTTCCAGTTCCTCCACGAGCACCGCGTACTGGACGCCGAGGGGCACCTGAAGGGGTACCGGAACCTCGACACGATCCGCGAGCGCCTCGCGCCGATCTTCCTGCGCCGCACCCGCGGCGAGGTTCTGACGCAGCTCCCGGCACGCACCGACAACACGGTGTACGTGGAACTGGCGGACGAGCAGCGCGGCCCCTACGAGGACCAGCGCGCGGCCCTCGCCCGGCTGCTGCAAAAGAACTACCTCACCGACCTCGACCGCAAGCGCATCCTCGCGTGCGTGGTCGCGCTCCGCGGCATCTGCGACAGCCTGTTCCTGTTCGACAAAGAAACGCGCTGCTCGCCCAAGCTCGACGAGTTCGCGGAACTGGTGCCGGAACTCGTGGGCGACCACAAGCTCGTGGTGTTCTCGCAGTGGGAAACGATGGTGAACGAGGCGGCGAAGGTGCTCGACGCGCTCGGCGTCGGGTACGTCGTGCTGCACGGCGGGCTACCGGGCAAGGACCGCAAGGCCGTGCTGGAGCGGTTCCAGACGGACCCGACGTGCACGGTGTTCCTGAGTACGGACGCCGGCGGCACCGGGCTGAACCTTCAGGCCGCCGACACCGTGGTGAACCTCGAACTGCCGTGGAACCCGGCCGTGCTCGCGCAGCGCATTGCCCGCGTGCACCGCATGGGCCAGAACCGCCCGGTGCGCGTCATCAACTTCGTGACTCGCGGCACCATCGAAGAGAAGGTGATGCGCACACTGGAGGCGAAGCAGGGGCTGTTCGCCGGCGTGTTCGAGGGCGACGCCGACGAGATTCCGTTCGAGGCCGTGAACACGACCGGCTTTCTCGACACGATGCGCGAGCTGGTGGACGCGGTGGGAAGTGAGCCGCGTGCAGTGGGCAGTGGGCAGACAGAGTCTAAACACTCGACCGAGAAGTTGAAGTTGGAAGCTTCTTCTTCTCTGCCCGCTGCCCGCTGTCCACCGCCCACTGGCTCGATGTGGCACGGGATCGCGCAGATCGTGGAAGGGGCGTGCGCGGTCCTCGCCGACGGCGGCGACGTGCCGGCCGACGTGCGGGCGCGGGTGGCCGCGGCGCTGCGGGCCGTCGCCGAGAAAATGGGGTAAGATCGCGCGATTGTGCCGGTATCTACTAACGGCCCGCCGCCTGTCGGGTTGAGACCACTGAGGAGGCACACCATGAACCGCTTCGTGCTCGCGGCGACACTCGCCGCCGTTGTCGGACTGGGGACCGCGTCCACCGCCGACGCGCAGTACGTCGTGCGCTACAACCGGGTCACGCCCAGCGGCGGCGTGGCGACCACGAACGAGCTCTACGGGTTCGGCACGTACCAGTCGTACAACACCTACGTCTCGCCGTTCGGGTTCGTGAAGCAGCAGTCGTACTACAGCGACATCTTCGGGAACAGCTACGGCCGGGCGCAGGGCTTCAACGTGTACAGCGGGGCCGGGTTCAACCGCGGGTTCTACCAGCCCAGCCCGTACCTGTACCCGTTCGCGGGCGGCTACAACTACAACTTCTACCGCCGCTGACCGGCGCGGTATGAAGGGCGCGCGGGCCGCGGGGACGACACCCGCGGCCCGCGCGCGTTCGTAGGGGCTAGACAGACACGGCCCGATCCGCGAGCATGGCGGCATGGGCATGAGCATGAAGACGTTCGCCGCCGTCGTCCGCCGGGCCATCGACTCGCTGCCGGACGAGATCAAGCGGCACCTCGAAAACGTCGTCATCGACGTGGAGGAGGAACCGTCGGTCGAGTTCCTGCTCGACGCCGGGTTCACGGAGGAGGAGATCGAAGAGGGCGATTCCCTCTACGGGTACTTCATGCCGATGGACGGCGTGGCCGCGGCCGACATGTTGGAGAACCCGAACCGCATCCTCATCTTCCGCAACCCGCTGGAAGAGGACTTCCCCGACCGCCGCGACCTGCTGATCGAGATCCGCAAGACTGTGATCCACGAGATCGCGCACCACTTCGGCCTGAGCGACCGCGACCTCGCGCGGTTCGACGACAATCCCGACCCGTTCGGCGACGAGTGACGCGACCCACCCCTTACACCGGCGGCGCGGGCGCACGGTGCCGAAGGTCGGCCACGAACGTCGCGTGTTCGGCGCTGCCGTGGCCCTGTTGCGCGACCGTCAGCACGCGCGCCATGTCGTCCGCGAGAAGCGCGCCCGCGTCCAGCCACAGGCCGGGGAACACTTCGCTCCGCGAGACCCCGTCCGCGCCCGGTTCGAGCGGCCAGTACAACCCGTTGCGCAGCACAAACCAATCGAGCGCGCGCTCCGCGACGCGCCACACGATGTACTCGCGGACGCCGAACCGCCGGTACAGGTCGCGCTTCTCGCCGAGGTCGGCGTCGGCGGAACTGTTGGCGATTTCGACGATCAGTTCCGGCCCGCCTTCGAGGTAGCGATCCGGTGAAACGCGGCACCGCCCGCCGTGGGATTCGAGAACGCGCAAGAGCGCGTCCGGTTGCGGCACGTTGCGCCCGTCGAAGCGCTCGCTCGCGTTGTCGGCCCCTTCCGTGCCGGGTGTGAGCCACTGGTACATGCCGAGCCAACCCACGATGTCGATGCGGGCAGTTCCGCCGTCGTAGGTGAGTGCCGAACAGTACACAACGCCGTCGATCAGTTCGGCGTCTTTCAGATGTGGCGTCGCGGCCCAACGGCGCTCAAACTCGACGTGCGTCATGCAATCGCCGGCGCGGAGTGGCAACTCGCGGGCCGCCAGTTGACATGGGCCTCACCCCTTGAGGCCGAAGAGCTTCATGAGCGCCTCGCGGAGGCCGCCGCTGTGGCCCTCGCGGCTGGCCTCGTGGAGCGCGGCGATGGGGCCGTGCAGCAGGCGGCTCTGGAACAGCCGGAACGCGCCCTCGATGTACGCCTTGTCCGCGTCCGTCAGCCGGCCGTTCAGCTTCTCCAACAGCGGGGCGATCACCGCGTCGCGGACGCGGTCCACTTCCGCCGTGAGTTGCCCGATTACGGGGCCGTTGGCGCGCTTGTTCCACTCGGTCACGAACTTCGCCACTTCGCTCTCGACGATGCCCTCGGCGGCGGGCAGGTGCCGGCGGCGCTCGGCCATGCGCGCGTCGGCCACGCGCGCGAGGTCGTCCACGTTGAACACGCTGACCGCGTCGCCGTCGTGAATGGCCGGGTCGAAGTCGCGCGGCACGGCCATGTCGAACACCAGCAGCGTGCGCCCGGCGCGGCGGCGGCGCACGTTCGCGTCGAACCGCTTGCGCGACACGATGGGTTCCGGCGCGCCGGTGGTGCTGAGCACGATGTCGGCCTGAACGAGTGCGTCGTCGAGTTGGTCCCACAAAACCGCGCGCCCGCCGCACTCGCGCGCCCCGTCCGCGGCCTTTTCCGGGCTGCGGTTCGTGACCAGCACCGCGGCCGGGGTCAGTTCCACGAGGTGGTTCAGCGTCAGCCGCCCCATCTCGCCCGCGCCGATCACCAGTACCGTTTTGTCGGTCAGC
Source organism: Planctomycetota bacterium (assembly GCA_016872595.1). Classification (GTDB taxonomy): domain Bacteria; phylum Planctomycetota; class Planctomycetia; order Gemmatales; family Gemmataceae; genus Gemmata. Next base: position 2,046 of record VGZJ01000119.1, on the reverse strand, counting down.
GTGCTGAACACTTGGCGCACGAAATCGACCGCGGCGCTCGCCACCGAGACGTGGCCCTGCGCCACGCCGGTTTCGCTCCGCACGCGCTTCGACACGCGCAGCGCCGCGGGGAACAGCGCGTTCAGGAGCGGGCCGGTCGCGGTCTGCTGCTGCGCGGTCTCGAACGCCTCTTTCACTTGCGCGCTGATCTGGCTCTCGCCGATCACCACGCTGTCGAGGCCGGCGGCGACGCGGAACAGGTGCCGGGCGGCGGCGGCGTCGGCGTGCTCGTACAGGTGCGGGGCGATGGCGCTGTCGCTCAGCCCGTGCAGTTCGGCCAAGAACTCGGCCATGAGCGGGACGTGGAGCGGCGCGACGGTTTCGGCGCGCGACACGTACAGTTCGACGCGGTTGCAGGTGCCGAGGACGACGGCTTCGGCCGCGAACCGGGCGTTCAGCTCCGCGAGCGCCTTCTGCGTCTTGGCGGCGTCGAAGGCCAGCTTCTCGCGCAACTCGACCGCGGCCGATTCGACGTTGCACCCGATCGCGCGCAGGTTCACTTCGCCCCCCCCACCGCGTACGGGTGCGCGGCGACGAGGGCGACGAGCAGCAGCGCGAACGCGACGATGGAGAACACCGCGAGCCGGCGGGCCGGGACGTGCGCCCCGTACCGCAAGTAGAGGAGCACGAGGAACACCACCCACAGGCCCAGCGTGGAGAGCACCTTGAGCGACAGCCAGTTGTCGCCGAAGGCGTACGCCTCCGGCAGCAGGATCGAGCCGAGGAACAGCCCGGCCGTGAGCATCGGGAACGCGACGTTCAGCGCCCGGCGGTTCATCGTTTCGAGGCGCTCGAGGCTCAGCATCGGCACCCCGCTGGCCGGGGCGAGCTTCTTCCGCAGCCGGCGCGCTTGGATCAGGTACATGACGCTGGCGAGGAAGCTGACGCTGACGCCGACCGAGGCGAGCAGGATCAGGACGCCGTGAACCGCGCCCCAGAAGCGGTCGCCGGCGAGCCACCCGGCGGCGTCGAACGCGGTGGTGTCCGGGGTCGCGGTCAGCAGCAGGCGCGACGCCACCACCAGCCCCAGCACGACGGGCAGCACGAACACGGCCCACGCCTGCTTCGCGTGGTGAACGGTGCCGTACAGGTAGAACAGCGCGAGCACCCACGCGAGGATGAGCAGCGAGCCGTAGGGCACCGCGGGCGACGGCTGGTTGAAGAGCAGGTACGCGGTGTGCGCGAACAGCCCGGCCGCGCCGAACACCAGTCCCGCGACCCGCCACCCCTTGCCCGGCCAGAACAGCCGGGCCAGTTCGAGCAAGAGCGCGCACAGGTAGCTCAGCCCGATGCAGTAGTGGTGGATGCCCTGAATCAGCGACACGGGTTCACGCAGATGGCGGCCAAACGGCGGTAGCGGGTATTATACAGCCGCAACGAAGCGCCGGCGCGCGAGGTGGAAGATGGATCGCCACGTCTGGGAAAAGTCGAGCGACTGGTCGACGATGCTTTGCGTGCTACCGGACATCAACCGGTCTCGCAAGTTGCGGTTGTGGTGCGTGGCGTGGGCGCGGGAACTCATGGCCTCCGCTCCGCCCCGATCAGTCTTTCTTGCCGACGTTGCGATGTGGTTTCGACCAGAACTGTTGGTCGAGTACACGAGAGGAGTCGATGCGGCTGAAGCGTTCGCGGACGGCAAACTCGGTCACAAACAGTTGGTTGGGGCGAAGCCCCCGACCGGCGGGCCGTGGAACGTGTTTCATTTACCCACCGGGCTAACGCGGTTACGGACCAACGAGATCGCGCAGGCACTCGGCAACTTCGCGAGTGAGTTTTCGATCCCAACCGCTGCCCAACTTGCTCACTTGGTCCGCGACATCTTTGGGAACCCGTTCCGCCCGGTCGCGTTCGCCCCGGAGTGGCGCACGGACACCGCGATTAGACTCGTTGCGCAATAGGTGTTGGTTCAGTCGCACTTCGGCCAGACGATCCTGTGTGGTCGTTACCCGTACATCCGGTTGTGGAGTCCGGCGACGTTCTTCATCATCACCGTGTGACGACGGGGCG
>VGZJ01000118.1 GCA_016872595.1 Planctomycetota bacterium | reverse complement strand
GCGGCGAGTTCGCGCAGCGGCCCCTCGCGCCGCGCGACCGCGGCGACCTTGACGCCGGCACGAGCGAGTTGCCGCGCCAGCTCCCACCCGATGCCGCTCGACGCGCCCGTGACCAGCGCCACCTTCCCCGCGAGTGACCGGCTCATGCGATTCCCTTCCGCGCCGCGCGCTTTTCAGGTGCCTGTCTCGCAAGTACGCCCCCGCCGGGCGTTCGGGGTGTAGGGGCGTGTGACTACGGGGAAACGGAGAAATCGGCAAGGGAACAAACGCTCGGCACGGAAGATGTGTTGTATATTTCAGAAGGCCCGCTATACGCGGGCCATCGCACCGCCAACCCTCTCGACACAACGCTCGCGCCCACCCGCGCGAGCACCGAGAGCCTGCGCGGCGCGCCGCCGGATCGCCGAGGCCGGGCCGACCGCCGCACCGTTGCACGACGAAGCGGACCCCTTCCACGTCGGCCGCCCGCACCTCCCCGACCCGACACGTTTGCGTGTCGAAATGGGTTTCGTTTCATCAGCCGCGCACGCGGTCGCGCCCACGCTGCGCGCGGCGAACCGAATCGGTGTACCATGTCCGCGTCCGATCTCGTGCTGGCCGCCGCCCTGCTCACCGCGCCCGCGGGCACGCCCGAGCAGACCCCGCCCGAAGAGCGCTGGGTCGCGGTACGCGACGCGGTTCACCGCACCGCGGTCCGCTGGGAGATCATGGACGAGCGCGAGGCCCGGTACATTCTGGCCCAGCGCGCCGACTTCGACGCCGACTTGAACCTGCTCCGGAAGCGGTACGCGGAGCTGGCCGATGCCCCGAAGCTGAGCGCGTGCCAGCGCCTGCCGGAGCGCCGCGTCGTCAACGACCTCATTAAGTTCAACCGCGAGTTCCGCAAGAACCTCGAAGAGCGCCAAGAGTGGGAATCGGACCGGGCCGACATCCTCCACGCCACCATCCTCGAAACCGACCGCATGTACCGGCAGTGGGACGCGGTGCGCGACGCGCAGTGCGAGTTCTACTACGTGACCGTGCGCCGCGCGGCGCTGAAAAAGTTGCGCGACTCCATCGGCGAGGAGGCCTTCGCCACCGGGCGCATGCCGTCATACGTCCCCGATTGGCGCTTCGCCGCCGCGAAATAAGAGGTGCCGCCCGCTGCCGCGAGCGGCCTCCGGAATGCAAACCTTACCTGTAACAGTTGCAATTCCTGCCCGCCGGCTTGCAACTGTTTCCAGCGGAAATCTCGCAGCAATTTCTCATCGCCCGCGTTTCATCCTGCGAAACAAGCACTTGCGCCGTACCCGCGCCGAACACGAAATGCGATTGGCACGGGCGCTGCTTTACTACTTCCCGTCGCGACAGTTCTCCCCCAGAACCCGCGACACGGGGCGAGCGGCTACCCCCCAACCACGCCGCCCGCCCCATCGGATTGCCTCCAACCCCCTGCGCGAGCCGCCCGGTCCCCCACCGGGCGGCTCGCTCGCATTTCTGCCCGCGCCGGCCCCTATTTCGTTTGCCCAAGGCTGTATAATCTTCGCATCCTGCCGCGTTCCGCAGCGAGTCGCGATATGAGCGCCCCAATCTACGTAATGCCGCCGACCCTCACGATGCAGGGCCAAGCCGTCGGCCCCACCGGGGAACTGGCCGACCTCATGCGCCAATTGATCGGGCTACAACAGGAACAGGTCGGGCTGTTGAAGGCCCAAGCCGCCCGCGACGACAACAACTCGAAGTGGCGCGCGTTCCTGTCGCGGTGGGAGTCCGAGTACCCCGGCATCGGCGGGGCGTGTAAGCAGGTGTTGCCGCAGTTGGAGCGCGAGTACCTCGAACTGCTGCGCGAGGTGACCGACAAGCTCGGGGCCGACCCGGACGCGGTCGCGGACGAGTTCGCGCTGGCGGAGTTCCTCGACCGCTACGGCACGCGGCTCGCGCAACTCGGCAACCTCGTGAGCCAACTCGCGCCGCTCGCCGACGCCGCGCCCGCGGCCGACAAGTAACGGCGCGCCGCCCCACGACCAACTGGGTTCCCGCTGCATGGACATCGCACCCGCCGACCTCGCCCGCGTTCGCGACCTCTACACCCGCGGCCAATACCGGCAGGCGCACGCGGCGGCGGTCGCGCTCGCGCCGCTGCGCGAGTGGACCGGCCCCGCGGCCCGCGTCATGGGCGGGCGGCTGGCGATCCAGCTCGGCGCGCCGAAGCTCGGCCGCCGGCTTCACCTCGTCGCCTTCCGCGCGAACCCGACGCACCTCGAAGCGACCTACTATCACGCCCGTTACCGCTTGGAGCGGTTCGGGCCGCTCAGCGCGTGGCGGTTCATGCGCGCGAACCCGGACTGGTCGGTCGCGCCGCCGGACCTGCACTCCGATTGGGTCGCGTTCGCCGGGTTCGTCGCCGGGCGGTTCCGCGACTTCGACCGCGCCGAGCGCCTGCTCAACCGCGCCGAAACCCTCGCCCCGGACCGCCCGTGGGCGTGCATCGAGCGGTCCAGCGTGTACGAGTTCGCCGACCGGCTCGACGACGCGCTCGCGGCGGCCCGGCGCGCGCTCGAACTGTACCCGTGGTTCCGCCCCGGCGTGCAGTCGGCGGCGCACGTCCTGCTGCGTCTCAACCGCGACCGCGAGGCGCTCGACCTGCTGACCGAGGCGAACACCCACCTCGAAAGCGGCCTCGTCGCGGCGCAACTGGCCGCGCTCCAGACCGAACTGGGCCACTACGACGACGCCCGCCGCACGCTCGACCGTTACGCCGAGCTGTCGCCGCTACTCGAACCGGACTTGGTGAAGTGGCTGGCCGCGCGCCGGGCCGACGCCGCGTACTTCGTGGGCGACTACGCGACCGCGGCGCGCCACGCCCGCGCGGTGAAGGACAAGTACTTCGACCCGTTCGCCGAGCGCTTGGAGGCCTTGTCTTTGCCCTCTCCCCTTGCGGCAGAGGGCAAGAAGGGCGGCGCGGCGCGCAAGCTCGAAGTGCCGGCCGCGCCGCCGGGCGCGAGCGCGGCGGACCTGTTCGCGCGGTTCTGGAACCACCCGCTGCCGGGCGACGGCCCGAACCCCGCCGATGGCCTCCCCGACGCCGCCGAGCGCGACCGCGCGGAGCGCGCCGGCTGGGTCGCGCGCGAGTTCACCCTCGGGCTTGAGGCCGCGGTCGCGCTGATCGCGTGCGGGGTGCCGTTCGCGGTCACGCTGGTGGAGGCCGGGTTCTCGCAGCCGCGGCTGTGCGTCGGCGCGGACCCGGTGCGCGGCACGGTCGCCCTCGCGGACGGCCAAGAGCGCCGCCCGATGGACGCCCCGGTCGCGTCGCTGCTAGAGCGGTTCGGCGCGTTCGGCCCGCGGTGCCTCGCGCTCGTGCCCGCGGCCGAGGGCGCGAGGCTCGACGGCCTCCCGCCGCTGCCGGACGCCGACGCCCGCGACGCCCTGTACGCGGTGCAGAAGTCGCTGCTGACGCACGACCGCACCTCGGCCGACGCCGCGCTGCGCCTGATGCGCGACCGCTTCCCGGCGCACCCGCTGACCGCGTTCGCCGACCTCGCCCTCGCGCGCTACGACGCGCACCCGGTGCGCCTGCTCGCGGCCTACGACGCGCTGCTCGCGGGGCACGCGAACGAAGCGACGTGGGTGCTGCCGAAGGCCAACGTGCTGCGCGATATGAACCGGATGCCGGAGCGCCTCGCGCTACTCGGGGCCGCGAGCGCCGCGCTCGACGCCGAGCCGATGGTGGCCCAGACGCTCGCGCAGTCGCTGTTGCCACTACCGCACAGACAGTACGAGGCGGCGCTGCTCCTGCGGCGCTCGGTTCAGAACCGCCCCACGGCCGCGGCCGGGTACTTCCTGATCGGCTCGCAGTGGTGGGAGGAGCAGCGGTTCGACGAGGCGGCGGAGCTGTACCGCATGGCGTGCGCGCTGGAGGAGCGCGAGGACCAGTTCGCGGAGGCGTACTTCCGCGCGGCCCGCGCCACCGAGCAGGTGCCGGAGGCGCTGCGCCTGTTCCAGCAGCGCGCCGGGCGCGCCGCGGTGCCGGTGCCGGGCGCGACCCGCGCGCTGTACCACGCGCTGCTCGACCGCGACGAACCCGCGCAGGCGAGCGCCGCGCTCGATCAGGCCATCAAGAAGTTGACCGAGGCGAAGGGCGACGCCGTGCCCGCGGCGCGGGGCGAGTTGCTGCTGTTCCGCGCCGAGTGTCACACGGCCGCCGGGCGGCACGACGACGCCGAGGCCGACCTGAGCGCGGCCAAGGCGCTCGTGCCCGCGGGGCAATGGCACAAGGGCGCGGCCCGCGTCGCGCGCGCGAAGCCGGACCTCGCCACCGGCGGCGTACACCACCTCGAAGCGGTCAAACTCGACCCGCTGGCGATGGACCTCCAGCGCGCGCTGACCGGGCTGCTGGCCGACACCGACGGCCGGGCCGCGGCCCGCACGCACCTCGCGCAAATGTGCCAGCGGTTCCCGCACCACTACGGCCTCGCCAAGTTGCGCGCCGAGTTCCTGTCCGGCGACCCCGACGCCGACGCCGACCTCGTCCTACAGGACATGCTCGCGGGGTGCCCGGACGACGCGTGGGCGCTGCGCCAGCGCGCGCTCGTGCTCGCCGACCGCAAGGACCACGCCGGCGCGCGCGCCGCGGTCACGCGCGCCGGCGAGTTGGAGCCGGGGCACCCGTGGTACTACTCGGTGCTGGCGCAGGTCCACAAGCGCGCGGACCGCACCGCGGACGCGCTCGCCGCGCTCCGCGCCGGGCTGCGCGACAACATCGACCAAGAGCCGCTGGTCGCGGAACTGGTGCAACTGAGCCGCGGGCGGCGCGAGAAGCGCGACGCGCTGGCGTTCGTCGCCGACGAGCTGCACCGCCAGCCGCACACTGGCGAGGGGCTGGTCGCCTACGTCGGCTCCGCGCACCACGTCTTCGCGGCCAACGGTGACCCGGACGACCACACGGAACTGCTCGAAACGCTCGAAGCGATTCTGGACGCGCGCCCCGACCTGTGGCAGGCGTGGTCCGTGGTGATCCAACTCATGACCGGGCTGAACCGGCTCGAGGAGGCGCACGCGCTGGCCCGCGACGCGACGGCCCGGTTCCCGCTGCTCGGCAAGCTGTGGCTCGACCGCGCGCAGGCGTGCCACGCGCTGGGCAACGCCGAGGGCCGGCTCGAGGCACTGGAACAGGCGCTGGCGGTTTCGCCGGGCTGGTCGCCGGCGGCGCGCGAGTTGGCCGACGCGCTCGACGACGCCGACCGCCGCGACGACGCCATCGCGGTGCTGGAGCGCGCGACCCTACGGAACCCGACCGACGCGCTCGCGCACGGGTTCTTGGCCGAGCGCCTGTGGGACGCGAGCCGGGCGCGCGAGGCGCTCGACCGGGCCAAGACCGCGGTGCGCCTCGAACCGGGCTACGACTGGGCGTGGCACGCGGTCCAGATGTGGGCCGACCGGCTGGAAAGCCCGGAGGAGCCGGCCGAACTGACGCGCGCGATGACCCGCGACCGGGCCGGCGACCCGCGCGCGTGGCTCCGCCTCGCGCGCCTGCTGCACCACCCGCGGCACAACGACGAGGTGCTCGCCGCGCTCGACCGCGCGCTCGCGCTCGAGCCGCGAAACGTGGAGGCCCACGACCTCAAGGCCGAGCGGCTGGCGGAGATGGGCCGGTTCGACGCGGCCCTCGAAGCCGCCGCGCCGCCGCAGTTCGCGCGCGACGAACTGCCCATCATCTTGCAAGGGCGCGAGGCGTGGGTTCAGGCCCGCCGCGGCAACTACCCGAGCGCGATCACCCGCATGAACGCCCTCGTCGCCGTCGATCCGTCGTACGTCTGGGGCTGGCTCCAACTGGCCGACTGGTACAACGAAACGGGCCGCGCCGAGAGCTATCTCGAAGCGGCCTCCGAACTGGTCCGGCTCCAGCCGCACCACCCCAACGGGTGGACCATGCGCGGCGAGGCGAAGCTGCAAACCAACGACCGCGACGGCGGCAAGAGCGACCTCCGCGAGGCGCTGAAGATCAGCCCGAACTACTCGCCGGCCGCGGCCATCCTGTTCGACGCGCACCTCGCCGACGACGAGTTCCGCGACGCCCGTAAAGCGCTGGCGGTGCTGCAGGAGCACGCCGGCGGCGGCGAGGTCGCGGTGAAGCAGATCCAACTGGCGTGCCGCGAGGACGACCCGGACACCGCGGCCCGCGCGCTGGCCGAGGCGTGCGAGGGGCCGGGCACGTCGGGGTACCCGATTCAGGCCGCGCTCTCGGAGATGCGCGCCGCCGGTTGGGAGGACCGCGCGAACCGCGTGCTGCGCGAGTCGTGGCAGAACGGCGGGCCGTTCCATCCGTGGGCACCCCTGTTCTGGATCGAGTCGGACGACGGCCGGGCCGCCGACCCCGGCGAGCGCCTGCGCGCCGCGGACGCCGTCATCCGGGCGTACCCGAGGTTCGTGCCCGGCCACGACTGCAAGGCCGAACAGCTCGCGCTCGCCGGCCGGTTCGACGAGGCGCTCGCGGCGTGCAAGCCCGCGGACCTCGGCGAGCCGCTGCCGCCCGAACTGCGGAGCCGCACCGCGTGGATCGAGTCCCGCCGCGGCGACCGCGCGCGGGCGATCCTGCTCATGCGCCAACTGGTAACGGAGTTCCCGAACTTCGTTCCGGGGTGGCGGCACCTCGCGGCGTGGTACGACACCGCGGGCCGCGCGCGCGAGTGCCTCGACGCGGCCGAACAGTTCGTGCGCCTCGAGCCGCACAACCCGGTCGCCTACGTGTACCGCGGCGAGGCCCGGCGCGGGGTCGCCGACCGGCGCGGCGCGCTCGCCGATTTCCAACAGGCGTTCGACCTCGACCCGACGTTCGACGCGGCCGGGATGAACCTCGTGTCCGAGCAACTCGCGGCCGACGATCTGACCGGCGCGGCCCGCACGCTCGTCACGCTCCAAGAGCACGCCGACGGCCCCGTGGTGAAGCTCCGCGCGGTACAGGTGGCCTGCCGGCAGGGGGCGGCCGAGGTCGCGGCGGCGCGCCTGCGCGCGCTGGTCGGGGACCCGGACGCGCTGCGCCCCACGATCCGCGAGGCGCTCGCCGCGTTCGACGCGGCCGGGTGGTCGTCGCGCGCCACCGACGAACTGCGGGCACTGGCGCTCGCCCCGGACGCGGCCCCGGACGCCGCCGGGCTGTGGGCCGAGCGCGCCGTCGCCGCCGGCACCCCGGACGCCGTGGCCGAGCAACTGCCCGCGCTCTTGGCCCAAAACCCGGCGGCCGGGCGCGAGGTCGTGCTCGCGTACCTGTGGGCACTGGCCGAGGCCGGTAAGCCGGTGCAGGCCGTCGTGCAGAAGCACACCGAGTTGTTGCGGGCCGACGACGTGGCGTGGGCACGCACCTGCGGCGCGCTCGTGCTCGCCGGGCACCACGCACTGGCGAGCGCGTGGTGCGCCGACTGGCGCGACCGGCCGAGGGTCGAGCCGTGGATGCTGCGGGCGCTCGTGGTCGCGTACCGCATGCTCGACCAAGACGAACGCGCCGCCGACGTGTGCCGGGCCGCGGTCAAGATGGGCGGCCCGGACGACATCCTCGCCGACTTCCGGGCGTGGCTCGCGCTCGACCTCGCCCTGAGCGGCCAGCCCGACGAGGCCGCGGCGCACGTCGCGAAGGTCGACACCGTACTGACCCCGGACGGTACGCGCCTCGTGCTCGCGATGGCCGAGGCGGTGGCGATGATGAAGCGCGCCGGGCCGGGCGGCAAGGCCGCGGCGTTCAAGGAGGCGAAGCAGCACCTGCGGGCCGCGGCCGGGGCGTGCGCGGCGAAGGACGTGCCCGCGGGCGCGGCCCGCGCGTACCGCCGCGTGCTGTCGTGCGTCGCGGGCGAGGCCGGCACCCTCGGCGCGAAGCTGTGGGCCGTGTGGCAGCGCGTCGCCCCGTGGGTGAGGTGACCCGCGCAAGAACCGGGCGCGGCAGCGGGAACCCCGCCGCCGCGCCCGGTTACCGGCACTCGCGCGCCTTACTTCTTCTTTTCCTTCACCGTCCACACGTGCAGCGTGTACTCGTCGCCGTCCGCGCCCATCACCTTAATCGTCTTATCCGGGGCCCAGTCGCCCAGCACGAAGCGGTGCGAGACGATCCGCGAACCCGGCTTCAGTTGCTTCTCCAGAATCGGCCGCAGCAGGTTGTTGAACTCGTTGCCCATGTACAGCAGGACGACGGTGGCCTCGCTGTAGTCGCGGTCCTTGAGCGCGTCGCCCTCGATGATCGTGATCTCCTTCTCGAGCTTGGCCTTCTTCACGTTCTCCTTCGACTCCTCGGCCTTCTTCGGGTCGAGTTCGATGCCGACGCCCTTCTTCGCGCCCTTCTTCATGGCGGCGATGAGCATCCGTGCGTCGCCGGGGCCCGGTTCGTACACGATGTCGTCCTTCCCGACCTTGCCGAGCTTCATCATCTCCTCGACGATGTCGTCCGGGGTCGGCACCCAGCGGATCACGGCCTTGTCCGGGTTCTTCGGGTCCACCTTCGTCAGGTCCGCGGTGATGTCGTCGCCGCCCTTGAACTCGATCTTCTTGGTGCGCGTCAGCTTGGTGTAGTTGTTCGGCTGCCACATCACGGTGAAGTCGTACTCGTACGGCTTGCCGACCTCCAGTTCCGGGGTCTCGAACTCACGGGTGGTACCGGTGGGCTTGGTGGCCTTGCCCTCGATCAGCAGTTCGGCGTCGTCTTGGGGGACGAGAATCTTCAGCTTGGACTTGGCCTTCTTCGCGTCCTTGGGGTCCTTCTTGTCCGGCTGCGCGCCCACCGAGAGCGCGGCGAGGCCGGACGACAGGGCGAAGACGAACAGGGCCAGCCCGAACGTACGGGCGGTGCGGGACGTGAACATGTTGCTCCTCGAATACGGCGGGAACCGGGGAACCGTGTGCCTCGGTGCGGAGATAGTCTCACCGAAACCAAGTACGCACGCAAGCCCCCGCCGGCAATAGTGTTCGGCCCGACTGGTTCTCATTCCTTCTCACGAACCGTCAGGGCGCGGGCCTTGCGCGCGAGGGCCACGAACTCGGCCCGGTGGCCGTGCGGGTCGCGGCCCAGCGCGCCGCTCGCGCGCCCGATCACTGCGTCCAAGTTCGCGCCCCCCTTGTACGGCGAGTCGCGCAGCACCAGCCCGAACTCGGCCACGGCCGCCGCGAACCGGAAGTCGTCGCCCATCGGCGCGGCCCCCGCGCCCGTCAGCACCGCGCTCAGTTCCTTGCTCGCCTCGCCGGTCGGCTCCTTGTACCGCATCTTCACGGTCAGCCACTCCTCGATGTTCACCGCGACCTTCGCCGGCTTTTGGTACTTGGTCGCGTCCACGTTGGGCAGGTCGAACTTCACGCCGGCGGGCACGATCTCGTACAGCGCCGTGACCGTGTGGCCCGCGCCCATGTCGCCAGCGTCCTTCGCGTCGTTCTTGAAGTCCTCGGCCTTCATGACGCGGTTCTCGTACCCGATGAGCCGGTACGCGGTCACCCGCGCCGGGTTGAACTCGACTTGGAACTTCACGTCCTTCGCCACACACACCAGTGTGCCGATCTGCTCCACGAACACCTTGCGCGCCTCGTCGATGCTGTCGATGTAGGCGTGTTGGCCGTTGCCGTGGGTGGCGAGGTCGCGCAGGGTCGCGTCCTTGTAGTTGCCCATGCCGAAGCCGAGCACCGACAGATACACGCCACTCGTGCGCTCCTTCTCGATCAGTTGCCGCAGGTCGCTCTGGTTCGACGCGCCGACGTTGAAGTCGCCGTCGGTGCAGAGGATGACGCGGTTCGCGCCGCCCTCGATGAACCCGCGCCGAGCGGTCTCGTAGGCGAGTTGGATGCCGCCCGCGCCGTTGGTGCTACCGCCCGCGCCGAGCGCGGCCACGGCGTCGCGGATCGTCTGCTTGCGGTCGCCCGCGGTCGGGGTCAGCTTCAGCGACACGCCCGATGCGTAGGTGACGAGGCTCACGCGGTCCTTCGCCGTGAGCCGGTCCACGAGCAGGTTCAGCGCCTTCTTCACGAGCGGCAGCCGGTTCTCTTGCTCCATCGACCCGGACACGTCGACGAGGAACACGAGGTTACGCGCCGGCATCTCGCTCGCGGGAATGTCCTTCGCGCGGACGCCGATGCGGACGAGCTTGTGTTCCGGCTTCCACGGGCACGGGGCGAGGTCGAGCGCGAGCGCCGCGGGCGCGTCGCCGGTCGGGGCCGGGTAGCTGTAGGGGAAGTAGTTGACCATCTCCGCGAGCAGCACCGCGTCGCGCGGCGGGAGCTGGTTCTGCTGAGCGAGGAACCGACGCACGTTGGCGTAAGACGCGGTGTTCACTTCCGAGGAGAACGTTGAGCGCGGCTCGACGAGGGGCGAGTGGAAGTCGTTCTCGACGATCGCGCCGTAGTTCTCGGCGTTCTGGGCGTTGAAGTCGGTGCCGGGCGCACCGGGGGGTCCGCCCGCGCCGCCGCGGTCGAACCGCGTACCGGGACCGCCGCCCCCGCACCCGACCGCACCGAGGGTCAGGAACCCGACGAGGACGCCGAGCGCGACCACGCGCGCGCGCCGACCCTGCCGCCCGTTGGGGCCGATGTGAGCCATGACGAACTCCGCAGGAGTGATTGGGACCGCGAACGACTTGCTACCGAGATGACGCCACCGGCCGGGGTTTATTCCCGACGAAGTGCGCCATTGTAGGACAGGCTGGAAGCCTGTCCCAACACCGGACAGGCTTCCAGCCTGTCCTACAAGCTGGGCTTCACACGCTCAGGTAGGCGGCTTCGAGGTGCTTCACGAAGGCCGGGGCCGCGGTGACGGCGCTCGCGCCCACGATCTCGCGGATCGTGCCGCGCAGGTCGGCCAGCGAATCGCGCTGGGCGGCCCACGTCGCGGCCAGCGTCACCAGTTGCTCCGGCGTGTCGGCCACGAACTCCGGCAGGCCGAGTGCGTTGAGTACGCTCACGCCCTGTCGCGCGCGGGCCTCGCGCCCGGCCACCGTGAGTACCGGCACGCCCATCCACAGGGCGTCGCACGTCGTCGCGCCGCCGTTGTACGGGAACGGGTCGAGCGCCAAATCAATCGGCTGGTACGCGGCGAAGTAGTCCCCCGCGGGCAAGCGGTACACCAGCTCCAGCCGGTCCGACGCGACCCCGTGCGCCGTAAACCGCGCCGCCAGTTGGTCCGCGCCCGCGACCGAGCGCCCGGCGAGCAGCACGAGGCGCGACTTGGGCACCGCCCTGAGGATCGCGGCCCACGCCGCCACGCACGGGTCCGAGAGCTTGCCGGGGTGGTTCAGGCACCCGAAGGTGAACGCGCGGCCGCGAGCCGCCGGCAGCGCGTTCGGTTCCGGGGCGTCGGCCGGCGGCCCGTACACCCAGCCGAGGTCCGGCAGCCGCAGCAGCTTCTCGACGTAGTGCGCCTCGGTCAGTCCCGGCGGGTCCGCGGTCGTATCGGTCACGCGGAAGTCCATCGCCCGTAGGCCGGTGGTCGCGGGGTACCCGAACAGGGTAATCTGCACCGGGGCGGGCTTCCTCGCGAACGCGAGCAGCCGGTTGCCCGGCGTGTGGCCGTGCAGATCAACGAGGATGTCGATTTCGTCGGCGCGGACCGCGCGCGCGAGGTCGTCGTCGGTGAGGCGCGCGACCGGCTTCCACGAGTCCGCGAGCTTGCGGAGGCGGTCGAGGTCCGCTCCGGCCGGGGCCGCGCCCGCGTACGCGGTAACGTGGAACCGCGTGCGGTCGTGGTGCGCGAGCAGCGCTTCGAGGAAGGCCGCCGCGGCGCGCGACCGGAACCCGCCGAACACGTAGCCGACGCGCACGCGCCCCGGCGCGCCGGCCGGGCGCTTGCGCGACGGCTCGGCCGGGGCGAGCGCGTCGGCGTGCGCGCCGGCCCACGCGACGTGCTCGTCGCGGAGCTGCTCCGGCGTCAGGTCCGCCCCGTACACGAGCGCGGCGAGCAGCGTGCCGTGAACGTCCGGGGCCGGGGCGAGGGCCAGCGCGCGCCGCAGCGCGGCGGTCGCGTCCGGGGTGCGCCCCTCTTGTGCGAGGCCGGTGCCGAGGTTCGCCCACGCCCGCGCGTGGTCCGGGTTCAGGCGCACCGCTTCGGCGTACGAACACAGCGCGTCGTCGGTGCGGCCCAGCGCGTCGAGCGCCACGCCTAACCCGTTGTGCGCCTCCGCATAGTTCGGGTCGAGCGCGACGGCGCGCTCGAACGCGGTCGCGGCGTTGTCGGTCTCGCCGGTCGTGCCCAGTTGCACGCCCAGTAGGTTGTGCGCGCGGGCGTTGTCGGGGAACCGCGCCACGGCCTCGCGGCACGCGGCCACGGACTCGTCGATCCGGCCGCACCGGGCCAGCGCGTCGGCCAGCAACAGGAGCGCGTCGGGCAGGTCCGGGGCCACGGTCGCGGCCCGCGCGAGGCACTCGACCGCCCGCGGCCACTCGCCCGAGTCGCCGGCCACGAGGCCGAGGTTCACGAGGGCTTGCGGGGCGTTCGGGGCGAGTCGCAGAACCTGTTCGTACTCGGCGGCGGCGTCGCGCGTGCGCCCGAGCCGGCGGTAGAGGTTTCCGAGGTTGAAGTGCGCGTCGAGTTGGTCGGGGTCGGCCGCGGTCGCGCGGCCGTAGAGGGCGAGCGCCTCGCCGGTGTCGCCGCGCTTGGCGACGAGGGACCCGAGGTTGGTGAGGGCCGCCGCGTGGTCGGGCAGTAGGTCGAGCAACTGGCGGTACCCGGCCTCGGCCGCGAGATGATCGCCGGTCTGGTGCGCGACAACCGCCCGGTTGAACAGTTCGTCCGCGGTAGCCACGGGTCCCTCCGTGCGGGCGCAAGCGGGCGACGAGCGCGCGGCGAATCGGACCGACGGCGCGCCGCGGGGCGAACTACTCGCCGACGTAGGGCAGCAGGCCCATGAACCGGGCGCGCTTCACGGCCGTTCCGACCTCGCGCTGGAACGCGGCGCACAGCCCGCTCCGCTTGCGGCTGAACAGCTTGCCCTGACTGGTGACGAGCTTCTTCAGGTTCGAGACGTCCTTGTAATCGACGAACGCGGGCCGCGGGCACCCTTCCTTGGTGCAGAACCGGCACCGCGCCGCGCGAGAGTTCCCCAGTTTCTTCCGCTTCATGTGAGACCCGTGTGAACCTGTGACGGTGGCTCCGACGTTTCGGAAAGAATTAACGTAGGCCCGCCCCGCGGCCCCGTCAACGGCTCACACGCCCAGTTCGCGCTTGAGGTCCGCGTACCAGTTGCGGAACCAACCCGTGCGGACGCGGTTGCCGGCGTCCTCCATCACGGCCACGACCATCGCCTTCACCGCGCGGTCGTTCTTCTTTCCCTGCACCGCGGCGCGGGCGCGCTCGAACACCGCGTCGAACTCGCGCCGGTCGATCGCGCCGGCCCCGGCCGCGGCGTCGAGGTGCTCGCGGATCATGCGGAACACCGCCGTTTCTTGCACGTACCCGTGTTCGGCGCACACCTCCACCAGCGCGGCTTGCGCGCTCTCGATGGTGACGCCGAGGGTGATCGCCAGTTGCAGGATTTCGCGCTCTTCGGCGCGATCGATGTACTTGTCCTCGTACCCGCGGAGCTTGATCTCCTCGACCAGCCGGCGCTTGATGGTGTCCACGGTCACGGGTGGCGGCTCCGAAGCGGGCGCGAAATCGTTATCGACTTCCGCCGGATTATAGCCTACCCTGCGGGCCGATCAACCGAAGGGCGAACGCGGAGCGACCATGCCCAGTGCGGCTGTTGGGAACACGAGCGGGCCGAGCGAGGCGGTGCCGGGCGCGGGCCGCGCGCTGGCACTCTTGCTCGGGATCAACCTGTTCAACTACATCGACCGGCAAATCTTGTCGGCCACGTTGCCGAAGATCAAGCGCGACGCCAGCATCTTCCGCCCGGACGACGCGTGGATCAACACCAAGCTCGGCGCGCTGACGACGGCGTTCATGGTCGCCTACATGTGCCTCTCGCCGGTGTTCGGGCGGCTCGGCGACAAGATGTCGCGCTGGGTGATCGTCGGGCTGGCGGTGATCCTGTGGAGTCTCGCGACCGGGGGCACCGGTCTCGCCACCGGGTATTTCCTGCTGTTCTTCGCGCGGTGCTTGGTGGGCGTGGGCGAAGCGGCCTACGGCCCGGTCGCGCCCGCGATGCTCTCCGACCTGTACCCGGTGAGCCGCCGCGGACAGGTGATGGCGTGGTTCTACATGGCGATCCCGGTCGGCAGCGCGCTGGGGTTCGTGATCGGCTCGCAGGTGGCGAACACGTCGCTCGGCTGGCGCGGCGCGTTCTGGCTCGCCACGGTTCCCGGACTGCTGCTCGGCGCGCTGTGCTTCTTGATGAAGGAACCGCCGCGCCCGCGACCAGTACAACCTACCACCCCGGCCCCCCTCCCTGAAGGGAAGGGGGAGACAGAAGGTGTCTTGTCTTCCTCCCCCTTCCCTTCAGGGAGGGGGGCCGGGGGGGTAGGTTATTTCGCCGTCCTCAAAGAGCTGCGCGGCATCCGGTCGTTCGTGCTGTGCTGCGCGGGCATGACGGCGTCCACGTTCGTGCTGGGCGGGGTCGCGACCGTGATGCAACTGTACGTGTTCGAGCGCGAGGCCCGGTTCACGCTCGACGCCAAGGCCGTTGAGAAGTTGCGCACCGAGGAGCGCTTCAAGCGCTCCGACGGTACGCCGATGGTGTCCGCGGAGGTGATCGACAAACTCGCGCGGACGATCGCGCCGGAAGCCGCGGAGATCGGCGAGATGAAAACCAAGCGGAAGACGGACGCCCTCCCCCTCGACCAGTTCCAATCACTGCTGAAAACCGTGCTGACGGAAGACGAGTACGCTCGCTACCACGGCGACATTCTCGACGCTTGCCCCGCGGAAGGGTCGGCCACGAACGCCAGCGTGGGCACGTTCATCGGCGGCATCGTTGTGATCTCCGGCCTCGTGGCCACTTTGCTCGGCGGCATCCTCGGCGACCGGCTCCGCAACCGCGGCGTGCGCGGCGCGTACTTCAAGGTAGCCGGGTGGGGCATGATCGTGGCGTTCCCGTTCTTCTTGGGGATGCTGTACGCTCCGTTCCCGGTCGCGTGGGCGCTGCTGTTCGTCGCCGTGTTCTTCCTGTTCTTCAACACCGGCCCCGCGAACACGATCCTCGCGAACGTGACGCGCTCGGAAGTGCGCGCGACCGCGTTCGCCATCAACATCCTCGTCATTCACGCGCTGGGCGACGCCATTTCGCCGCTCATCATCGGGTTCGTGTCGGACCTGTCGAGCCTGCAAACGGCGTTCGTGGGCGTATCGCTTTTGATCCCGGTCAGCGGGGTGCTGTGGCTGTGGGGCGCGAAGTATCTGGACGACGACACGGCGCGGGCCGAGAGCGCCGCGCCCCCACCTACTGTGCCGGGCGCGTGACCTGCCACGCGACGAACGCGAGGTACGCCGCGACGAGGGCCGCGCCCTCCCAGCGGCGCACGCGCAACCCCCACGCCACGAACAGCAGCATCAGTACGGCGAACGCCGTCATCACCGGGAGTTCGAGCGCCAGCGCCGAGGGCGGGACCGGCATCGGCTGAATCGTCGCGGTCACGCCGAGGATCAGGAGCACGTTGAACAGGTTCGAGCCGGCGACGTTGCCGAGTACGAGGTCGGCCTCGCCGCGCAGCGCGCCCGCGACCCCCGCGGCCAGTTCCGGCAGCGACGTGCCGACCGCTACGACCGTAAGCCCGATCAGCCACTCGCTGACCCCGAACCGCCGGGCCAGATCGACCGCCGCGGAGACCATCAGGTGCGCACCGGCGACGAGCGCGCACAGGCCGACGAGCACGAGCAGGGCCGCCACCCACACGCGCGTCTTGTCGGCCGCGACCAGACCCACTTCTTCCTTCACGTCCGGCGGCTCGGCCCGCGCGGCGCGGAACATGTAGACCGCCAGCAGCACGAACCCGGCGAGCAGGACCCCGCCGTCGGTGCGGCTCACGGCCCCGTCCCAACAGAGCGCCCACAGCAGGAGCGAGCACCCGATCACCAGCGGCAGTTCCACCTTCAACAGCCGCATGCGCGCGGCCAGCGGCGCGAGCAGGGCCGCGCCGCCGAGGACGACGCCCACGTTCGCGATGTTGCTCCCGACCACGTTGCCGAGGGCGATTTCGGAGCTGCCGGCGAGCGCGGCCGACAGGCTCACGACCAGTTCCGGGGCCGACGTGCCGAACCCGATGATCGTGAACCCGACGATGAACGGGCTGACGCCCAGCGCGCGGGCCACGCGCGCCGCGCCGCGGATCAGCGCTTCCGCGCCGCACGTCAGCACCACCAGCCCGACCGCGAACAGAGCGATTTGCGCCAACATGAGTGCCTCGCACGGGACCGATTACCGGAGCGCCTTCCACACCTGCCACGAAATGAACCCGGCGTAGGCGACCAGCAGCAGCGCGCCTTCCCAGCGCGGTACCGTCAGGCCGTTCGCGTACACCGGCACCAGCAGCAGCGCGAACAGCGCCATCACCGGGACCACTTGCAGGATGAGCGGCTCGTCGATGACGAGCGGTTGTACCATCGCGACCGCGCCGGCGGCGAATAGCAGGTTGAAAATGACCGGGCCGACGGCGAGCGCGAGCGCGAGGTCGCCGCGCCCGCGTCGCGCGGTCAGCGCCGCCGCGCCCGCCGCCGGCAGCGCCGTGGCGAACGCGCACAGCGTATCGCCCAGCACGAGGACGCGGCGCGTCACGTTCAGGTGCTCGGCCGCGCCGCGCACTTCCGACGCGCACAGGACCGCACCGCCGGCGAGCGCCGCGACCCCGGCCAGTGCCAGCGCGCCCGCGACCCACACCGGCATTCGCGCCGGCACCGCCCCCGCGAACTCCGCTTTCACGTCGTCGGGTTCGGCGCGCGCCGCCCGGACCAGCAGCACGACCGCGCCGACCCCGGCCGCGAGCAGTACCCCGGCCTGCACGCGCCCGAACTCCGCGGCCCGGCCCTCGCGCGCGAGGAACCAGAACAGCGCCGTGGCCGCGAGCGCTACTGGGAGCGCCGTCTGAAACAGTTTCCCCCGCGCCACGAGCGGGCGCACGAGCGCCGCGAGGCCGAGCACCAGCCCGACGCTGGCGACGTTCGCCCCGACGATGTGACCGACCGCGAGCGGCGCGGCCGGCGGCTTCCGCAGCACCATCGCGAGGTCGAACGCCAGCCCCGCGACGCACGGGCCGAACCCGACCGCGACCAGCCCGACCGCGAACGGCCCGCGCCCGGTGGCCCGGTCGAGGCGCGCCGCGCCGAGTACGAGCAGCGGCGCGCCGACCGCGAGCAAGGCGAGGCCGACAACAAATAGCGCCACGTGATCCACGGCGGCTCCCACGGGGTTACGGGCTACACAACGGACGCACCGACCGCGCGTTCGGTTCCGCTTCGGGGATTTGTGATTGCAGATTTGTGATTGACGATTGCCGGAACCAGTTCCGTGCGCGCGACGCGAAACGCGGCTTTCAATCGCCAATCAATAATCTGCAATCACAAATCTCCCAAGCGGTGTAGTCTGGAGTGTATCCATTTCCCGCGCCGGTTCTCGCATGGCAACGCCGCAACAGCCGTCACCGCCGCCACCGCCCGGTAAGGGCCGCCCGCGCGGGTCCGGCTCGTTCGGCTGGCGCGCGTTCTTCCACCACAGCAGCACGCCCGTTTTCGTTCTCGGGAAGTCGAAGCGCGTCCGGTACGGGAACCCCGCGTGGGAGAAACTGACCGGCACCGTGCTGGCCGACGCGCTCGGCCTCGTTTGCACCGCGCGGCGCGGCAGCACGCCGCTGCAAGCGGCCCTCGCGCCGACGCCCGAAGCGCTCGCGGGGCGCGCCGACCGC
>VGZJ01000117.1 GCA_016872595.1 Planctomycetota bacterium | reverse complement strand
GGTCGAGCCGTGGAACTCCAACTTGATCTCGCGGTCGAAATCCACACGCAGGGGGTCATTTCGGCGGTCACCCATTGGGTTCCTCGGTCATTTCGGCAGGAAAGAGGCAGAAACGCTGGGAATCCCAGGGTTCCGGCGCACATGCCGTGCCGAAAGCCGAAGATCATCTGGGAAATATGGGTCTGGGACAGCGGGAACAACGGGAACCACAACCCGAACATCGCGAAGAACGCCGAATGGAGGATGCCGAACGCGCTGAAGGCGGATCGCGCGCCGATCCAATACAAGTGTACCATTCACCCGTGGATGAGCGGGTACGTGCGCGTGTTCGAGCACCCGTACTACGCGGTGACGGACGCCGACGGGAACTTCGAGATCAAGAACGCGCCAGCCGGGAAGTTCCGCATCGTGTTCAGGCACGAGAACGGCGTGAGGGGCGGCGCGCCCGGGCGCTTCGGGGAGCCGGTCGAGATCGTCGCGGGCAAGGGCGGCACGATGGAGATGAAGCCCACCGAGTTCGACGTTAGCCCGAAGGGGTGAGGGCGCGTTCGACGAGCCGGAAGCGTGAGCGACGGACAAGTTGTGAACGTGTTGGGGCTTCGCGTAATGCCCCTCACGAGCATGGCTTGTCCGTCACTCACGCTTCCGGCTCGTCGCTGCGCGACGACAGCGCAATGCGGCGCGCTCACTCGCCGACGAAGGCGCGGAGTTCGACCTCGAGCGCGGCCAGCGTTTTGCCTACGGCCTCCGCGTCGGTCCGCAACTTGCGGTCGTTGGGGTTCGAGGGGTCGAGCGCCTCGACCAGTTCGATGAGCTTCGGCCCGGCCGCGCCGAACAGCGTCAGCAGCCGGCGCGCGGTCCACTTGTCGCCGTGCTTCTTGCACGTGTCTACGTGCGCCCGCAGCAGCGTCAGGCTGTCCTTGAAGTCCGGGATCGTCGCCACCGCGGGCCACGTCTTCAGCAGGTAGTCGCGGGCCTTTTGGTGCCCGGCGTCCTTCGGCTCCCACTCGGCCTTGAGCGCGTCGCGGCGCTTCTTCACCTCGGCGTTGTCCGGCACAACCGTCACGAGTTGGTCGTAGGCCGCGAGCGCCTGATCCACGTCGCCGCCGCTGAGTAGCACCGTGATGCGGGCGTTCAGCGCCTCGGCCTGAAGCGCGGTCGCGGCGGCGGCCGGGTCGCTCTCCAGCTTCACCACCACGTCAATCGTCTTGATGTGGTCGCGCAGCTTCTTGGTGTTGGCGCGCAGGGCGATCAGGTTCTGTTCGATCTTCGCCATCATCGCCTCGGCCGGTTCGGAGCGGGTAACGGTCTTGGCCTGTTCGCGCAGGCGCGCGAGTTCGTCGGTCAGGCTCGTGTCACAGTTCTCCGCGGCCTCCGCGCCGCCCTTGGCGCGGGCGAGGGCGTCGGCGTTCTTCTTGCCGTCGATGAGCTTGGCGACGGCGTCGAAGCAGACCGTTTGCGAGAGCCGGGCTTCGGCGGCGGCGCTCGCGGCGGAGAGGACGGCGCGCTCGAACGCGGCCCGGTCCTCGCGCGCTTGGTCGGTGTCGAACGGGACCGTGAGCGGCTCGTCGCTCAGGATGGGCACGGGGAACTGCTTGGCCGTGGTGGGGCTGGTGCCGACCGTGATGCACGCGAGGCCGGTCAGCGTGCGCGTGCCGCGGAACTGGGCCGCGGTGTTGTCGAACCGGCAGGCGTCTTTCGCTTCCAGCGCGGTCGGGTTCGGAAACTTCTTGTCGTCCGCGTACACCGTCACCCCGGACGCGGTCTTGTACACGCTCCCGTCCGGGGCGATCAGGCGCACCGCGGCCGTGCCCTTCACGGTGCCGAGCTTCATGCAGCGGTACCCGATCACGCCGCCGCCCGCGGGCAGCGCCGTCTTGTACCGCGTGAGGACGGCGGCGCGCACGGTGCCGTCGGGCGCGAGGTCCGTGACCTTGAGGTACGTGAAGTCGCGCGGGGTCGAGGTGAGGCCGGGCGGCGGTTCGGAGCCCGGCGGCGGGGCGACGATCTTCCCGGTCGCGGTGCGCACCGGGGGCGGCGCGGGGCGGTTCGTCTTCCGCACCGCGGCCAGCGCGAACACGTCGCCGGCCTGCACGTGGTCCTTCGTCGGCCCCAGCCCGCTCCCGCGGAGCAACACCTTCACCTCGTCGAGCCGGCCGGGGACCGGTTCCACCGTCCCCACGAGACCGAAGTCGCGGTCGAGCATCAGCCCGGCGGCGCGGCCCACTTGGTCCGGGGCGCGCACGGTCTGGGCGCGAACGACCGGCGACGACAGCCCCGTGAACCCGTCGTACTGGCGCGTCTCGAGGCTGTACCGGCCGTCCCGGTACTCGATGCGGAGGAAGTGCGTCTTCGCCCCGGTGAGGTCGCGCGGGGCGTCGAGCGCGGCGAACCCTTTTTCGTTGAACTGCCGCCACAGCGGTTCCCACCTGTCGTCGGTCAGGGCGGGGTCGGCGAGGTCGAACACCTCGACCGCGCCGAGGTTCCCGATGCCGGTTTGCAGGGCCGCGACCACGTCGCGCTTGACGCGCTCGCGGAACTCCGGGGTCACGAGCGGGTGCGGCTTGGTGGCGATCACGACGCGCCACAGGTACCCCTGCTTCGGTTCGGGGTCGAGCTGCGCGCGAACGGGCGCGGCGGCCACGAGCGCGACAGCGGCGGCGAGTGCGAGGCGACCCATGTGCGAACCTCCGCGGGCGTGAGGTGGAGTGTAGCAGATTCCGAAGTGGTGGGCACGCTCCGTGTGCCGCGGCTGGGCGCGCGGTTCGCCCACGACACACGGGAGCGTGCCGACTACTTTGTTCCCCCCGGCCGCGCCGCGCGGTATCGTATGCGCAACCCCTACACGAGGTTTCCCATGCGCGCTCGACTCGCGGTGTTGCTCCCGGCGGCGGTGGTTTGCGCGGCGCTCGCGGCCCGCGCCGACGACCCGGCCCCGCTCCTCAAGCCGGTCGCGCCCGCGGGCGGGCAGCTGCGCGTCCGGCTCCCGGTCGAGCCGGGGTTCCCCAAGACCATGCGCTTCAGCGCCCAAGTGCCCAACGGCAAGAAGAAGAGCGAACTGCTCGACGTGACCGTCGCGCTCGACACCCTGCCGGGCCAGTCGTACATCACGGCCAAGAAGCTCGAAAGCTGGGGCTACGCGGTACCCAAGGGCAAAGAGTTCCTGCTGCCGTAACTGTTCATCTCCGCGGCCCAGATCGCGCCCAAGCCCGCGAAGGGTCACGACACCACGATCCGCCTCGCGAACCTCAAGCTCACGGTCGTCGACGCCCCCGCGAGCACCGACAACACCATCTACTTCGCCGACCTGAGCCTGTCGTCCACCACGCTGTACGGCGGGAGCGACCGGGCGATGGAGCCGCGCGTCTCGTTCGGGGACAAGTTCCTCGAACTGACCGTGCCCGCCGGGATCGTGAAGCGCCCCGGCGGGAGCGACGCGCGGATCCCCGACGTGACCGGCAACGCCGACGCGAAGCTCGCCCCGGTGTACGGGCCGATGGTGTCGCGCGGCGGGCTACAGGTGTTCGGGTACGCGGCGGTGAACGGGCAGGAGACGTACAAGACCCCGGACGGCAAGGTGTTCCCGGTGAACGTGGCCGTGTCGTCGATCACCAACGTGCCGAGCGGCGTCGTGGTGACGCTGGGCCTCGTCCGCGGGTGCAAGATCGAAGTCGAACCGGGCGGCATGGCGATGGGCGCGACGGGCGTGGAGGCCAAGTCGGAGTTCGTGCCCGGCAAGATCAAGGAGCTGCGCCTCGGCGTGAACACCGGCCCCGGCATGAAGACCGTGAAGGACATCGTCATCAAGGACTTGCCGGTGCTGATCGACAAGAATCAGTCGGAAGGGTACATGCTGATCGGGCAGAAGTTTATCGACACGTACTTCGCGGACGGCATCTACGCGGCCGACGCGAACGGGTGGAAGCTGCACGGCCGCGCGCCGACCGAACTGCTGATGGAGATCAAGACGCGGCCGAAGCAGAAGCCTTAGAAAAGCTCCAGCGTTCCACGTTCCAAAGTTCTACGTTGAAGACAGCGCGCGAGGTGACTGTTGTCTTCAACGTGCAACTTTGGTACGTGGAACGCTGGAAACGAAAACCCCCGCTCAGGTGAGGGAGCCTGAGCGGGGGAGGCGCGGCCGGAGGAACGGGCCCCGGCCGGTCCATTTTGGGACGGCTTAGTGGCAGCAGCCGGCCGCCGCGCCGCGGGCCGCGTGACCGCCGCACCCGCCGCAGTCGCTCTTCTTGCAGCCGAAGCCGCCGATCTTGTCCTTGAGGCCGCCGAAGGCCCCCTTGACGCGATCGAACAGGCCGGCGCGGGCGCTGTCGCAGCCGCCGCACGGGTTGGCGACCGCCACGTCCTTCTCGACGACGTGGGCCACCATCTTGCAGACCTTGACCTTCTCCTTAACCGGCTCGCACACGGTCACTTCGCGCGTCGCTTGGTACGCCACGCACTTGCGCACGTTCACGGTCTTGGTGTGGGTCTCGCAGGTGGGCACGCACTTCGTGCGGGTCACGGGCACGGCCACCGTCTTGGTCACGCACTCCCAGCAGGTGACGGTCTTGGTGACCGGCTTGCACTCGTAGCTGCACACCGTCTTCGTCACCGGCACGCACTCGTAGCTGCACACCGTCTTCGTCACCGGCACGCACTCCGCGACCTTCTTGCACTTGGTCACGGTCTCGCACACCGTCTCGCAGACCTTCTCGGTCTTGCAGCCGCTCACGGTGCGGGGGCACGGGTTGTAGCACGGGTCGCAGATCTTGTGCAGGCGGTCGGCGAGGCTCGGCCCGACTTCCTTCGTGTACGGCACCGAGACGCGGTGCGACACGGTCTTCTGCACGTTCTCCGTCACCATCACGTTCTTCCACACGGTCTCGTTGACGGTGATCGTCTTCTGGACCGGCTTTCGCTCCATCACGGTGACGGTCTTCTGCACCGGGACGCGCTCGTTCACGGTCACGGTCTTCTGCACCGCGACGCGCTCGGTCACGCACCGGTTCTCGGTCACGGTTTCCGTGACCAGCTTGTTGACCGTGGTCTGGTAGGTCACGGTTTCGGGCACGCACTCCCACTTGTGGGCCGTGTACGTTTCCGTCTTCTTGACCGGCTTCATCACGGTCACTTCCTGCTCCACCCACGTCGGCACCCACTCGGTGACCTTGACCTTTTGGGTGGCCGGGGCCGGGGCCGCCGCGGGCGCGCCGCACGGGTTCCCGCACGGGTTGCCACAGTTCCCGCCCCACCCGCGCCCGCCGCGGCCGAGGCCCGCGAACCAGTCGCGGAGACCGCCGCCGAGCTTCTTACCGCACGGGTCGGCACAGGGGTCGGCACACGGCTTCGGGGCCGGGGCCGGACACGGGGCCGCGCAGGGGTCTGCACAGCCGTCCTTCTTCTTGAACACCTTCCCGGCGAACGCGTGCGCGTCCCCGGCGACCAAGCCCAGCAGGCCGACACATGCGGCCGTCATCAGCCAGGCCTTCATCCGTACCGTACTCATGGTGACCCTCACTGCTCCGTTGACCGCACACCAGCCACTGCCGTCGCGACCGTCCGTTTGCCGCTACCTCCGGCGGTAGGCCCCGGTGTGCTTGCACTACTTATGACCGCGCCCCGCAACTTGGGAAAGCGAACCCGGGGCGGTAAGGCGCGGAATCTCGCGAATCTGCGTGGCCTTCTACCGCTTGGCGAATCGTGCGCGGTTGTACCGGCCGTGCGCGTCAGCGAAGCGCGCGCGGTGATAGCGGATGCGCCCGCGCCGCGCGCCGGCGCAACCTGTGCCAACGGCGCGACGCGAACCCGTTCGACCCTCCGGGTCGAACGCCAAACCTCTGCCCCTTCTGGCTTCTGCCCTCAGCCCTCTGCCCACTATCTGCTAGCCACCGCGCGCGCGGGGCGGTAGCATCGCATCTTTCACACTGCCACTAGGTCTCTCCCATGCTGTTCGCGTACGTGCAAGACTTGAACCCGTTGGGCAACCGCTTGCTCTCGACGGTCGTTGCCGGGTTGCCGGTGCTCGTGCTCTTCTACCTTCTCGTGGTGCGGCGGTGGATCGCGAGCCTCGCCGGGGCCGCGGGCGCGGTGGTCGCCATCCTGCTCGCGTGGCTCGTCTACAAGATGCCACTCGACATGGCCGGCATGTCGTTCGTTCACGGCCTCGTGTTCGGCATGTTGCCCATCGGCTGGACCGTGTTCGCGGCGATGCTGCTCTACAACATCACGGTCGAGACCGGGCAGTTCGCGGTGATCCGCCGGTCCATCGGCGCGCTCAGCGGCGACGGCCGCGTGCAGGCCATCCTCATCGGGTTCTGCTTCGGCGCGTTCATGGAGGGCGCGGCCGGGGCCGGGTCGCCGGTCGCCATCTGCGGGGCCATGCTCGTCGGCCTCGGGATGCCGCCGTTCCGCGCCGCGGTCATCTGCCTCATCGCCAACACCTCGCCCGTGTGCTACGGCGGCCTCGGCGTCCCGGTCCTCACGCTCGCCAGCACCGCCGGCGACCCCGTGACCGGCGACAAGATCAGCATCATGTGCGGGCACCAGCTCCCGTTCCTCTCGTGCCTGATCCCGCTGTACATGGTGAAAACGATGTGTACGTGGCGGCAGACGCTGGCCGTGTGGCCGGCGCTCGTGGTCGGCGGCGGGTCGTTCGCGGTGTTCCAGTTCTTCTTCGCCACCGCGCACGCCTACGGCCTGCCCCCCATTTGGCCGCTCACCGACATCTGCGGCGCGATCTTCTCGATGGTCACGCTCGCGCTGTTCCTCAAGTTCGTCTGGAAGCCGCGTGAGGAGTTGAAGAGTTCGGACTTGGGGCCGCTTTCGCGCGCGCCGGAACCACAAGCACAGGGGGCTGACGCCCCCCGCTCGCCCGCGGACCCCCACGCACAGGAAGCGCAAGCGGCGGTCGCGGCGATGAACGCGGCGCTCGACGACAAGGACGCGAAGCCGCTGACGGCGAAGACCGTGCTGATCGCGTGGTCCCCGTGGATCATCATGGCCCTGTTCTTGGTCGCCAGCGGGTGGGCGAAGCAGGAAGAGAAGAAGGGCGCGATCCCGCTCGGCTTCGCGGACTCGTTCTACATCGTCGATGTGCCCACGCTGCACGACAAAGTGGAGCGCGCCTACCAGCTCCAGAAACTGCTGCCGAAGGACGCGGTGCCGGTGCCGGGCGAGGAGAACACCTACATCATCAAGGAGAACGGCAAGGAAAAGAAGGTCGTGGCTCAGGACGGGAACAAGGGCTTGAAGCTGCGCGAGCGCGAGGAGGCGAAGTTCAAGTTCACGTGGTTCACCGCGCCCGGCACGCCGGTGCTGTTCGCTGCCATTCTGTCGGCGCTGCTGCTCGGCATGTCGCGCGCGCAAATGGGGAAAGTGTGCCGCAAAACCGTGGTGCAGATGAAGGTGCCGATCCCCACCATCGCGTGCATGCTCGGCCTGAGCTACGTGACCAAGTACGCGGGCATGGACGCGACGCTCGGCGTGGCGTTCGCCGAAACCGGCGTGCTGTACCCGTTCTTCGCCGCGATGCTCGGCTGGCTCGGCGTGTTCCTCACGGGCACCGACGCCGGCAGCAACGCCCTGTTCGGCAGCCTCCAGAAGATCACGGCCACGGAAGTGTGGAACGCGCACGGCCCGAACGGGACCGGCGCGATGCCGCTCACGCTGGATCAGGCACAAATCCTGATCTGCACCGCGAACAGCACCGGCGGCGTGATGGGCAAGATGATCGACGCGCAGAGCATCTGCGTCGCGACCGCGGGCACGAATCAGGTGGGCAAGGAAGCGGACATCTTCAAAGCCGTGGTGTGGCACAGCAT
Organism: Planctomycetota bacterium; assembly: GCA_016872595.1. GTDB lineage: Bacteria > Planctomycetota > Planctomycetia > Gemmatales > Gemmataceae > Gemmata. Next base: position 10,256 of record VGZJ01000117.1, on the reverse strand, counting down.
CTTCTTGGCGAGCATCGTGGGCGCGATGACCGCGCTGCAAGCCTTCGTCCCGCCGTTCACGCTGATGGTGCCCAAGTAGAGAGAAGAGAAGACATGGAATCGGCCACGCTATCCGACCGGATCGCTGAGTGCCTGTCGGCGCTCTGGCGCGAATCCTTGCGACCGGAGTTCCGCGATTACGTCCGCAAGTGGCACAAGGTGGAGGCAGCAAATCCACCGCACTTTCGCTGCGTGTTCATTGCAGAATCGGAAGATGGCGATCTGAAAGTCGGTCCTTCTGGTGGATCTGTGTTGGGTTGGTGGCAGGTTGACGAGCAAGGATTCCGTAGGATCGTGTGTCCGAAGATGGACTGGGACTCTGACTGCCCACACACACCGTTCTTCTACACGCCGATCATACTATTCTACCGCGAAAACAATCAGATCGCGGTCTATGAGCGCATCGGTCAACGGATGATCTACTGGCGCAGAGAGCAAGTTATCGATCATGGAACGCGTGTGCGGCTTGTTGATCTCGAATTGCTGAACCCTTTATAACGCTGCCCTCCACCCGCCGCAAACCGCGTCCGAGCGGCGCTGCGGCGGGCGAGGGGGCCCCGGCCTCCTCTTACTTCTTGAACGCGGCGAACGCCTCGGCCACTTTGCCGCTCTTTACGTCGCCGTCGTGCGCGTACACCGCGTACTTCAGTTTCATCTCGCCGCCCTTCGCGATCTTCAGGTAGTCGTCCTTCCCCTTCTGCGTGGGGAAGCCGCTGTGGTTGCGGCCGAACGGGTTGGCCGCGTTCAGGCCGTACGCGCGCACGTGCCAGTTCGCGGGCGGGTTCGTCGGGTGGTCGAACACCGCGATGCCCGCTTCCTTGCCGTCGAACTTGGCGCTGTAGTCGATCCACGCTGTCGGGTAGCCCCAGATCGGCAGGTTGTCCTTCGCCGGTGGCGTTAGCGTTTTGCCGTCGGCCGTGGTCACGGTCGCCCCGTCCTTCTGGCTCGGCCGGAACGCGTCGTTCACGCGAATGCCGAAGGAACCTTCCTTGGTATCGCCGAACGTGATCGGGCACACGGTCGCCTTGAGCGTGATGTCGAAGCCGAACGTGCGGCCCTCTTTCGTGTCCATGAAGTGGATGACGCGAATCTCGTCCATGATCTTCACACCGTCCGGAGTGACCCACTCGTTGGTCGTCTCGACGCTCACGTGGTTCTTCGCGTGCTCCGTCGGTTTGCCGACCTTCGTCACCCTGATCGTGCCGTGGCGAGGTTTGCCGTCCTTGTCCTTCGCCTCGCTCCAGAAATCCACGCCCTTGTCACCCTTGTTCGCGGACTTGGTCTTTAGCTCGAGGCCTTCGGGAATCACGTCGCCGTGGCAGAACCACACGGATTTCTGGTGGACGTGGTCGGTGGTCGCGTCGCCCGGTGCTTTCGCGACGGGATACCCCCGCGTGAGCGGCGTGCCGTTGGGCGCGAACACCGGGTACAGGTACGGCTTGGCGACGGTCGCCCCGGTCGCGTACTTGGCGACGACGGCCGAACCCGCTTTGAACTCGACCGCGTCCTTACCCACGACTGCGGAAACGTCGTCGGCACGGGCGAGCCGGGGGGATCCCCACCCGGTTGCGAGCAGGGCGAGAAGGGGCAGCGTGTAGCGCATGAGAGAGGCTCCTGATACGAGGTGCGTGTAGTGTCAGAGTAATGGGGGCGTGTGTCAATCTCCTAACCCGTTAGCCGCGAGCCACGGGCGAGCGCGTAAAATACCCACTATGAGCAAGAAGAAGAAAGTGCGCGTCGAACTGCGCAAGAACCGCGAGAAGCCGCCGCGCGAGAACGACCTCACGCGCGACTTCAAGGAGGGCGACGGCCGCGCCGACGACGCCCACAGTGGCGAGCGCGTGCGCGCGAAGGGGAACCTGTCGCGCTACCGCACCGTCGTGCAGACCGACGCGGACGACGGCACCAGTATGCCCGCGACCAACGCCGCCGCGTGCGTGCGCGGGCGCGTGCTGCGCGTCCACGGCCTCGCGTCGGTTGTGGAAACCGACGACGGGCGCACGTTCCGCTGCGCCGTCCGCCGCCTGCTCAAGAGCCTCGCCACCGACGAGCGCAGCGTGGTCACGACCGGCGACGTCGTTTGGATCCGCGCGGCGCGCGAGGGCGTCGAATCGGACGAGGCCATCATCGAGCGCGTCGAACCGCGGCACGGCGTGCTGACCCGCGCGAGCCGGCGGCGCGAACACGTCCTCGTTGCCAACGTCGATCAGCTCGCGATCATCATGTCGCTGGTCGAGCCGAACCTGAAGCCGCACCTGATCGACCGCTACCTCGCCGCGGCGCAGCAGGGCGGACTGAAGCCGGTACTGTGCCTGAACAAAGCCGACCTCGCGGACCCGGTGGAACTGCAACCGCTGATCGGGCTGTACGCCCAACTCGGCATTACGGTGATCCTGTGCAGCGCGCGCACCGGGTACGGTATCGACCGGCTGCGCGAGCAGTTGCGCGGGCGCGCGACCGTATTCAGCGGTCAGTCCGGCGTCGGGAAGTCGTCGCTGCTGAACGCCGTGCAGCCGGACTTGGCGCTCGCGGTGAAGTCCGTGAGCGAGGTCAACAACAAGGGCCGGCACACGACGACGTACTCGCAACTCATCAAACTGAACTTCGGCGGTTGGGTGGTGGACACGCCCGGCGTGCGGCAGATGCAACTGTGGGACGCGCGCCCCGAAGAGATGGAGGGCTACTTCCCGGAGTTTCGGCCGTTCGTGCCGCTGTGCTCGTTCCCGGACTGCACGCACACGCACGAAAAGGGCTGCGCGGTGAAGGACGCCGTCGCCCGCCGGCTCATCGCCTCGCGCCGCTACCACAGCTACCTCGGCCTCTTCAACGGCGTCGAGGAGGAGTAGGGGCGCTGCAACCGCTACACCTTCTCCAAGCTGCAACTTGGGCTTTGGGGGAACCTTGCCGGTTCCGAAATCTGGCGAAATCACGTCAAGCCGGTAAAGAACACGCGCCGACACAAGATGAGCCACCAACAGAAGGCGGCAAACTCCTTCCGCTTGTTCCGGGCGTACACCCCGGCCGGGTCGCGACTCGCCCGGTTCATCTGGAGACCACACCCATGCCCCGGTCGTACAAGATCATCGGGTTCCTGCTCGTCACCCTGCTCGGCGCGTACGGCTGCGCGAAGCCGACGACCGGCGGCTCCTCGTCCGCGGACCCGACCGCGACGGCAAAAGTCCAAAAGCTCGAGGACGACTACCGGGCGGCGGTCGCGGCGCGCGATCAGTTCGGCACGAAGTTGGCCGCGGCCGAGGAACAAGGCGCGAAGACCCAGCGCGAACTGGAACTGACGAAGGCGACCGCCGCGGCCGAGAAGGAAGCGCTGAAGGGCGAGGTGAAGTCCCGCACGACCGAACGCGACGCGCTCCAGATTCAGTACGAGACGTTCCGCAAGAACCTGAAGGAACTGATCGGCACCGCGGACACCGCCGTCGGCGCCCTGAACCTGCCCCCGCTCAAGCCCGCCGCGGACCAAGGCGCGCAGAAGTAACGGGGATATTCGCCGCACGATGAACGCAGAAAAGGCACGATCAAAGCGGAAGAGTGTTCAAGTCGAACTCACTCTTCTGTTCTGATCGTGTCTTCGTCTGTGTTCATCGTGCGGCTGCTCTTACTCCGGGCCTTTCCCGTTGAGCCACGGGCCGGCCAGCGATTGGTGCACGGGCGGGCGCAGGGCCGGCTGCTCGCCCGGCTGTTTGCTCCGCTTCTCCCAGCGCTCGGCCCAACTTCCGTCGGCCGGCGCGATGGCGCGCTTCTCCTTGTCCCAGAACAGCGCGCGGCCGGTGCGGTAGCTCTGCACGGCCATTGCCGCGGTCGCGACCGCCATCGCGCCGAGGTCCGGCGGGCTGAACGTCCACTGCCGCCGCGCCCGGGCGCATTCGAGGAAGTTGTCCCACAGCGCTTCGGTCTCGTTCTTGGGTGGCTCCACGCTCTCCACGCTCGCCGGCTCGATCACCTGTTCCATGCGCGGCGCGAAGCTCGCGCCGCGCGCCGGGTCGTCCTTGAACAGTTGGAACCCGCCGCGCACGAACTTGATCGCCCCCAGCCGGCCGCGAATCACCTCTTCCAGCGGGTAGCCGCTCAGCGTGGTCGCGGTGACGACGAGTTGACAGCCCTCTTCGTAGTCGGCGACCACGGTGCCCACGTCGGGCACGTCGCGGCCGTCGTGTTCGAGGTACAGCCCGCCGCCCGCGGCCACGCGCGCCGGGAACCGCACGCCCATCGCCGCGGTCATGCGCGTGACGTGGTGAACGAGCATGTCGGTGAACGGCCCGCCGCTGAACGGCCACAGGCACCGCCACTGCGCGAACGCGGCCCGGTCGAACGGCTGCTCGCGCGGCGTCGGCCCGACGCGCTGGCCGGCGCACTCGAACTGGTGGCCGAGGAACAGGTCCCAATCGACCGTCTTCGGCGTCATCTCTTTGGCGAGCCGGTAGTAGCGCCACTGGCCGCGTTCGTCGTTGCGGAAGAAGCCCGTTTGCGCGTGGGCGACGTGGCCGATGGTGCCCGCGCGGATCGTCTCGAACGCCCGCACCCACACCGCGTCGGCCATGCTCTGCACGCCGACCGTGACGACGCGGCCGGTGTGCTTCCACGCATCGACCACCGCGACCGCTTCCTCCGCGGTGCGCGTCATCGGCTTCTCGACGAACACGTCTTTGCCCGCGCTGAGCGCGTCGAGGGTCATGCGCCCGTGCCAGTGGTCCGGCGTCGTGATGCAAACGGCGTCCACGTCTTTGCGTTCGAGTAGAACGCGATAGTCCTTCGTGACGCTCTTCTTGTCGGCGCGGTCAAGGCCGCACTTGCGCGCCGACGGGTACAGCCCTTGCGCGTAGCGGCGGCGCGTGGTCTTGCCGCCGAAGGTGATGTCGTACTCGTCTTCGAGGCCGTCCCAAACGTCGCACACGCCAACCGCCGCGACCGGTTTCCCCTCGCGCGCGAAGCGGTTCACGAGGTCGATGTGGGCCTGCGCGCGCCCGCCGCAGCCGAGGAACGCGACCCGCACGCGGTCGTTGCTGCCGGCGACGTTGGCGTAGCTGGCCGCGGACAGCGACAGCGCCGCGGCCGACCCGAAGAACTTGCGCCGGTCGAGAGGAGTTGGCATGGTTATGTGACGTTTTGCCTTCGACTTTCGTTCCCTCATCATATCCGAAGGGCCGTCGCGCTCGTATCATTCAGCTAGTTTGCGCCGAGATTCCCCGAAGGAGGTTCCATGCACGCGAAACTGGCTCTGGCGGACGGCACCGTGTTCACCGGGCGCGGGTTCGGCGCGACCGGCGAGTCTCTGGGCGAGGTCGTGTTCAACACCTCCATGATGGGCTACCAAGAGGTGCTCACCGACCCGTCGTACACCGGGCAGATCGTCACCATGACGTACCCGCTCATCGGCAACTACGGCACCACCGAGGCCGACGCGGAGTCGGGCGGCGTGCGCGTGGCCGGGTTCATCGTCCGCGAGCTGACCCGCGTGCCGAGCAACTTCCGCAGCACCAGTTCGCTCGACGGGTTGCTGAAGGCGAGCAACGTCGTCGGCATCGAGGGCATCGACACCCGCGCGCTGGTGCGCCGGCTCCGCGTTCGCGGGGCGATGAACGGCGTCCTCTCGACGGCCGACCTCGACGACGCCTCGCTCGTGAAGAAGGCCCAAGCGTTCCCCGGCATGGAGGGCCGCGACCTCGTGCGCGAAGTGGTGCCCACGAAGACGTTCCACTGGGACAAGGGTTTCGGGGCGTTCGCGGATCACATCCTGCCGGCGCGCCCGGCCACGAAGCGCGTCGTCGCCATCGACTACGGCATGAAGTGGAACATCCTCCGCTGCCTCACCCAAGTGGGGTGCGACGTGACCGTCGTGCCCGGCACCGCGACCGCCGACGAAGTGCTGGCGCACAACCCGGACGGCGTCTTCCTCTCCAACGGCCCCGGCGACCCGGCCGCGGTGAACTACGCCATCGACACCGTAAAGGGGCTGCTGGGCAAGAAGCCGATCTTTGGCATCTGCCTCGGCCACCAGTTGCTCGGCCTCGCGTTCGGTGCGAAGACCTTCAAGCTGAAGTTCGGCCACCGCGGCGCGAACCAGCCGGTGCGCAACGAGATCACCAAGCAGATCGAGATCACGACGCAGAACCACGGCTTCGCGGTGGACCCTTCGTCGCTCCCCTCGAACGTGATGCCGACGCACATCAACCTGAACGACAACACACTGGAGGGCCTGAGGCACAAGGAGCTGCCGGTGTTCAGCGTGCAGTACCACCCCGAATCCGCCGCCGGCCCGCACGACAGCAGCTACCTGTTCGAGGAGTTCAAGAAGCTGATGGGGTGAGGGTGGTCATTTCGCGGTCGGCTTGTGAATGAGTCGGACGTGGTAGCCCTCGCCGAGCGTGGGCTTGCCCTTGTGGGGCTTTCGGCTCTTCGCGGGCTTCGGCGTACGCCCGTCTTTGTCGAGAACTTCGACAGAGCAATGTGTTACTGCGTTCAGTATAACCCCGATACCGCGGCACGCAAGCGGAATAACCCGCTTCGACTTCCCGCGCCGCGCACCCTTCGGCTATGATTCGGCCACCATGCCCCCTCAGCCCACGAACGCCGCGCTCGAGAAGGCCATCGTCGCGCACCCGGACGAGGACACCCCGCGGCTCGCGTACGCCGACTGGCTCGACGAGCACGGCGACCCCGACCGCGCCGCGTTCATCCGCGCGCAGTGCCGGCTCGCGGACCTGTCGCCGGCCGCGCCCGATTGGATCGACCTGCGCGAGCAGGAACTGGAACTGGCCGCGCGGCTCCGCGGGCGCGACCTCGCCGGCATCGGCCGCGCGCCGGGCCAGTTCTCCTTCGACAACGACCTCACCAGCGCACACGAGGAATCGTTCCGCCGCGGGTTCCCGTTCTTCATCGATCACCTGACCTCCGGCGACGGGTGGACCGACCGCGAGATCGCGCGCGTCGTGCGCGAGCTGACGCGCTACGTCCAGACGACCACGATCCGGGCCGTGTCGTTCAACGAGTTGCCGCTCGACGCGGCGCGCAAGCTGCTCGCGGAGCCGGTGCTCGCGGAGCTGACCGGGTTCACCTGCTTCCCGCACATCGCGGGGCACTTCCGCGCCGGGTACGCCGAGTTCTTCCGGTTCCTGTGCGCGGCCCCGGCGCTGCGGCGCGTCACACACCTGTTCCTGTACGGCGCGTTCGACCCGCTCCCGGCCGGCGAGTTGGCGCGCGCCACCGTGTTCGACGCCGTGCGCCGGCTCACGATCCAGAACATCGAAGGGACGAAGGCCGACCTCGACCGACTCGTGCGGGCCAAGTGGTTCCGCCGCGTGCAACACTTCCGCTGCTTCATCGACCGCGACGCCGACGCCCGCGCGCTCGCGCCGGGGTTGGGCGACCTGCCGGACCTGCACACGCTCGACCTCGCCGCGTACCCCGCGGGCGGCGTGGCGGCGCTGGCGAAGGCCAAGTTCCCGGCGCTCGCGCGACTCATGTATAGCGGGCCGATCACGGCGCAGTACGCGAAAGCGCTGGCGAAGGGTAAGTTCCCGGCGCTGGTGGCGTTCGAGGTCCACCGCAGCGGCGCGAAGAACGACGGCCTCGCGGAACTGCTGAAGGCCGATTGGTTCGGCCAACTCCGCGCGCTCGACATGCGCGAAAGCGGCATCGGCGACAAGGGCGTGAAGGCGCTGGCGGCGCACGACGCGGCCCGCACCCTGCGCGCGCTGCGTCTGGGCGACAACCCCTTCGGCCCCGGCGGCTTAGCGGCGCTCGGCCAGTTCCCGGCCCTCACCGCGCTCGACATGCATTCATACTTGGCGCGCAAGCCCACGAGCGCGCAGCTCGCGGCGTGGCTCGCGGGCCTCGCGCTGTCGAACCTGCGGCACCTCAACCTGACCGGGTGGCCGCTGGGCGACGCCGGCGCGAAGGCGCTGGCCGCGAACCCGGCCCTCGCCGGCCTCACGCGCCTCGAACTCGACTCGTGCCAGATCGGGGACGCCGGGGCGCGGGCGCTGTTCGAGTCGCCGCACTTGCAGAACCTCGTCGAACTCGACCTGAGCGACAACCGCGTGAAGGCCGCGGCCGACGCGCTCGCCGACGCGGGCGTGATGCCGCGACTCGGCATTTGCAACCTGAGCGGCAACAAGGTCGCGCCGAAGTCGAAAGCCCGGATCGCGCGCCCGGGGCTGTACCTTCGGACGTAGCGCGCGGGTATCATGGCCCCACCATGAGCGACCGAGACGCACTGTTCGCCGCCATCGTCGCGCACCCGGACGACGACACCCCGCGGCTGATGTACGCCGACTGGCTCGACGAGCACGCGCCCGACGCGACCCCGTCCCCTGCGGCCGGGCCGAGCGCCCGCGCCGAGTACATCCGCGCGCAGTGCCGGCTCGCGCGCCACCCCTACGACGACCCCGATTACCCCGAGCTGCGCGAGCGCCAGCGCGACCTTGCTGAGTGGCTCAAGGCCCACACCGACAGCGAAGACGAGCGCCCCGACGTGCCCGCGGCGTTCGACTGGTTCGGCTCGTTCGACGGCATCCCCGACCGCCTCGGCGACTCGCACACCTACGACCGCGGGTTCCCGTGGCTGATCGAGTTCACCGAGTGGGAGGACGAGGGCGAGAAAAACGTCAAGACGATCACGAAGCACCTGCCGGCCGCGCACGCGCGCTCCACGGCCCGCGCCCTCGCGCTCGAGAACGCCTACGGCACCGAGATCGCCGACGTGCTCAAGCACCCCAGCGCCGCCGGCCTGCGCGGGCTGACCGTGCTCGAACCGGAGGACGACGACGACGTCGCGATCCGCGCCATCGCCGCGTCCGAACACCTCGCGCACCTGCGGCACCTGTCGCTCGAAATGCCCGTGGAGCGCGACGACCTCCGCCGGCTGGCGAAGGCGACCGGGCTTGGTGCGCTCGAGTCGCTGACGCTCGACTACCCCGTTTCGGCCGACTTGCGCGAACTCGGCGCGGCCCGCTGGTTCCGCGACCTGCGCGCGCTGCACCTGTGGATGGACGACCGCGACGGGTTGAAGTCGCTGGCCGACCTGCCGCCGATGCCGAACCTCGTGGCACTTTCGGTCAGCGGCAGCGGCGCGCCGACCGCGACCGCGGTGCGCCGGTTCGCCGCGTCCGCGTCGTTCCCGCGCCTCGCGCGCCTCGAACTGGTGAACGTGCCCCTCGGCGCGGCGCATACCGCGCTGCTCGCGGAGGGTACATGGCCGCTGCGCCATCTGCTTCTCGACGAGGTGCGCGTGGAGAAGGGCGGGGCCGAAGCGCTCGCCGGGGCCGCGTTCGCGAAAACGCTGCGCGTCCTCGAACTGCCGTCGTGCGGCATCACCGCGGGCGGGGTCGCGGCGCTGGCCGGGTCCGCACAGCTCTCGGGGCTGAGGCACCTCGACCTCCACGGGAACGCGGTCGGGCCGGGCGGGTTGCTCGCGCTGTCGCGGGCCACGTTCCTGCCTGAACTGCGGGCGCTGGGCCTGAGCGCGTGCAACCAGCCCCGCGCCCCGCTCGACGCCGCGACGGTGCTGGAATTCGTGACGGCACTGGACTCGCCCGAATTGCGGCACCTCACGCTGAACCTGCTGCCGGTGTGCGTGCGCGGCGCGCGGGCGCTCGTCGCCAACCCCGCGCTCGCGAACCTCACGCGCCTCAGCCTGAGCCGGTGCGCACTGCGCGACGCCGGGGCGCGGGCGCTCGTGGAATCCGGGGCGTTCCCGAACCTGTCCGCGCTCGACCTGTCGGACAACGGCGCGGGCGGCGGGCTCGCAAAGCTGGCGCATCCTGCCACGTTCCCGCGCCTCGGCACCGCTGACCTGACCGTGAACCGCGTCCCCAAGAGCACCGCACGCCGCCTCGCCAAGCGCCCCGGCGTCTCGGTCTGAGGCGCGCCGTAGGAACCGGACCCGCGCGGGAACTACCTCGTGATGACACCGACACTGCTCACCGCCGTCGTGCGCCGGGCCGACCTCGGCACCCCGGACGCGGACCTGCTGGCGCGGTACGCCCGCGACCGCGACCCCGGCGCGTTCGAGGAACTGGTGCGCCGGCACGGGGCGCTGGTGTGGGCCGCGTGCCGCAACCTGCTGCCCGACCGGGCCGACGCCGAGGACGCCTTCCAAGCCGTGTTCCTCGCGCTGGTCCGCGGGGCCGGGCACATCCGCGACGGGCGCGCGGTCCCGGCGTGGCTCCACGGGGTCGCGGTGCGCGTCGCCACCCGCGCGC
>VGZJ01000116.1 GCA_016872595.1 Planctomycetota bacterium | reverse complement strand
CAAGCGTGGTAGACGACCCCAACGGCCGGCGGCGCATCCTGTTCGTCGCCCCGGACCAGAAGCGCAAGACGCTCCGGCTGGGCAAGATCGACCGCAAGAGCGCCGACAGCATCTGCCGGCACGTCGAGCACCTGCTCGCGGGCAAGATCAACGGCCAACCGCTGCCGCGCGACACCGCCGCGTGGCTCACCGAGGTCGGGGCCGCGCTCAAGGACAAGCTCGCGGCCGTGGGCCTCGTCGCGGTCGAACAGCGCCTCACGACCGGCGACTACCTCAAGGGCTGGTTGGCCGGCAAGCGCGACGGCGGGTACAAGCCCGCGTCGCTCATCGCGTGGGGCCAGACCGTGAAGGAACTCACCGACCTGTTCGGTACGAAACCCGTTACCGAACTCGCCCACAGCGACGGCGAGGCGTACCGCACCGCGATGCACGCGCGGAAGCTGCGCGCGACGACCATCAACAAGCGATTGATCCACGCCCGCCAGATGCTCGAAGACGCCGTTCGGCTGAAACACATCCCGGCGAACCCGTGGGCGCACGTCAAGCAGCGGCAGGGCGACCCGTCCGAGCGGCGCGCCTACGTTCCCGTGGCCGACGCGCAGCGCGTCATCGAGCACTGCCCGAACGTCTGGTGGAAGTTGCTCGTCGCGCTGGCCCGGTTCGCGGGGTTGCGCACGCCCAGCGAGCCGTTCTCGCTGACGTGGGGCGACGTGGATTGGGACCGCGGTCGGCTCAGCATCCCCAGCCCGAAGACCGAAGGGGCGGGCAAGGCGCACCGCGTGGTCCCGTTGTTCCCGCTCCTGCGCCCGCACATGGAGGCCGCGTTCGAGCACGCCGAAGAGGGATCGACGTTCGTGTTCCCCATCGAGTACCGCAAGCGGGCGCACGGCCCGGCCGGGTGGGTGAACGCGAACCTGCGCACCACGTTCGAGAAGGTCATCCGGCGCGCGGGTGTCGATCCGTGGCCGCGCCTCTGGCACTCGCTCCGGGCCAGTTGCGAGTCGGACCTCGCCCAGACGTTCCCGTTGGCGACGGTCACGAAGTGGCTGGGCAACACGCCGTCGGTGGCGCTGCGGCACTACGTCGATCCGACCGAAACGGCGTTCGAGCGGGCCGCAACGTGGGTGCCGGAAAGCGGCGCAAAATCCGGCGCACCAGAGGCGCAAAAAGCGGCGCAGCACGTTCCCGCGGCGACTCGCACGGAGTCGAACGACCGGGGCACAAACGCCGACGGAGAAGCAGTTTATGCTTCTCCGTGCGGTTCGCAGCGAGATACTGCAATTTCGTTCAGTGGAGGCGCGGGGAATCGAACCCCGGTCCCGAAGCACTTCCGTGAAGGCCTCTACGTGTGTAGCCCGTTTACTTCCGGCGCGCGCCCGTGAGGGTCACGCCGCGTTTGTCGAACCGGGTTCCAGCGGGCAGGACACCGGGACAACTATCGGCCAGATTCTCTTAGCACGAACGGCCGCCGAGTCGGGCCGGGTGCTGTCCCCGGCCCTCGAGTTCGTGCGAGCCTGACTTGCGTCCGAACCGACCCCTCTCAGGCGAAGGGACCGGAACGGCTCTCGGCACTTAGGCCGCGAGGGAGTACTGCGGTTCAGCAGTTAAGTTTTGATCGGCTTTTTACGTGGCCAGCTGATCAACCACGACACGCCACCTGCACTTCCGTAACCCGGTCGATACCAGATCGCCCCCGAGTCGCCCCTCGTTAGAGGGACACGACCAGTATACGGTTCGGGCGCACGGGAAAATAGTGCGCTTTCCGCCGCGCGTCACTCGTCCTTCGGTTGCAGCCGCCACTTCAGCAGCGAGTGACGCTTCTTCGTGTCCGCGGTGTTGGCGGCGATCCACAGCGCCTTGCGGCTCCCCACCAGCGCCACCAGCTTCCGCCCGCGCGTAATGCCCGTGTACAGCAGGTTGCGTTGCAACATCACGAAGTGCTGCGTGTGAACCGGGATCACCACCGCCGGGTACTCGCTCCCTTGCGACTTGTGGATCGAGCAGCAGTAGGAAAGCTGCAGCTCGTCGAGGTCGGTGAAGTCGTACTCGACCGGGCGGCCGTCGAACTCGACGAACAGTGTGCGGTCCTGTGGGTCGATTTCGGTCACACGGCCGATGTCGCCGTTGAACACCTCGCGGTCGTAGTTGTTGCGGATCTGCATCACCTTGTCGCCGACGCGGAACGCCGCGTCGTACCGCTTCACCTCCGGCGCGCCGGCGACCGGCGGGTTCAGTGCGGCCTGTAGCGCCTGATTGAGCGCGGTCACGCCGAGGCCGGTTTTCACCTGCGGCGACAGCACTTGGATGTCGCGAAACGGGTCCAGTTTGAACTTCGCCGGGATGCGGTCGCGCACCATTTGCACGATGCGCTCGACCACCGCGTCCGGGTCGTTAGCCTCGACGAAGTAGAAGTCGCCGTCGCCGCCGGGCGGGGCCGACTGTGGTTCGAGGCCGTTGTTGATGGCGTGCGCGGCGCGCACGATCCAACTGCTCTCGGCTTGGCGGTGAACTTCGGTCAGCCGCGCGACGGGGACCGTCTTCGATTCGATCAGGTCGCTCAGCACCGCGCCCGCGCCAACGGACGGCAGTTGGTCCACGTCGCCGACCAGTACCACGCACGCGAACGGCGGGATCGCGGCGAGCAGCTTGTTCATCAGGATCACGTCGACCATCGACGTTTCATCGACCACGACGAGATCGGCGTCGAGCGGTTCCTCGCGCGAGTACAGGTAGTCGCGCGTGCCGGGGTTGAAGCCGAGGAGCCGGTGGATGGTGGCGGCCTCGCGCCCGGTCGATTCGGACAGGCGCTTGGCCGCGCGCCCGGTCGGCGCGGTCAGCACGACCTTCAGCGACTTGGCGAGGAACGTCTCGATGATGGCGCGGACGATGGTGGTCTTGCCGGTGCCGGGGCCGCCGGTGACGACGACGACCTTGTTCGTGACCGCGGCGCGGATCGCCGCCCGCTGACTCTCGGCGAACGTGATGCGCATCTTGCGCTCGACCCACGCGATGGCGTCGTCGGTGTTGACGCGCGGCAGCGGGTGCGGCCCGGCCGCGAGCGCCTTGATCGCCCGCGCCACGCCCAGTTCCGCCATGAACAACGGGCGGAGGAAGATGAGGCTGTCGGAAGAACCCCCCCCCGCGGCCCCCCGCCCTGAAGGGAGGTGGGAGTCAGAGCCTGCGCGCGCCGACGGCGTTGGCGGCGCGCCGATGTCTTCCTCCCCCGTCCCTTCAGGGCGGGGGGCCGGGGGGGGGGGGGTCTTCGGGTTCACGCTCGCCGCGCTGTCCCGCACCACCTCGTCGGTGATGCGCAGTTGCTCGACGGCGTCGATGATGCCCTTCTCGTCGATGCCGGTCAGTTCCTCGGCTCGCGCGCGGAGCAGGTCTTCGGGGAAGCCGACGTGCCCGTTGCCGGTTTCTTCCGAGAGGACGTGGCGCACGGCCGCTTGTGCGCGGAACGGCGACTCGCGCGACAGGCCCAAGCTCAGCGCCACCTCGTCGGACTTCTTGAACCCGATGCCCCAGATTTCGTTGCCCAGCCGGTACGGGTTCTTCTTGATCGCCGGGATCGGGTCCTCGCCGCGCTCGTTGAAGTAGCGGTAAATCTTGGTCGCCAGCGCGGTGCCGATGGCGTGCGAGTGCAGGAACACCATCACGCTGCGCGCGCCTTGGTTCTCCTCCCAGCTCTTGCGAATCTTCTCGATCAGCTTCGGGCCGATGCCCTTGACCTGCGCCAGAAACGCGGGCGACCGGTCGATCACCTCAATCGTCTTGTCGCCGAACGCCTCGACGATGCGCTTCGCGTACTTCGGCCCGATGCCCTTCACCAGCCCCGACCCCAGATAGCGGGCGATGCCCTCGGCCGTCTGCGGCGGGTTCGTCTTGATCTCCGTCGCCTTGAACTGTTGGCCGTGGTTCCGGTCCGTGACCCAGTCGCCGGTCGCGGTGACGTACTCGCCCGCGACCACCTGCATGCAGTGGCCGACCACGGTGACGACGTCGCGGTGCCCGCGCACCGCGACCCGCAGCACGCAGTACCCGTTGTCCTCGCTGTGGAACGTGATCCGCTCGATCACGCCGGTAATCTGTTCGGGCATAGCGCGGCCAACCGGGTTCGGAGTGCGACCAGTTTCGCGGCGCTATTCTACCGCCCCACCGCGGTGGCCGCCGCGCCCGTTGGCGGCTAGGACGGAAGAGCGCGCCGGCCGCGCGCCGGTGCCCGGCCCTTCCCCCCGAAGTGACACGATGCAAGCGATCCGGGCGACGTGCTGTGTCGCGGGCGGCGGGCCGGCGGGCACGGTGCTCGGTCTGTTGCTGGCCCGCGCCGGCGTCGATGTCGTCGTCCTCGAAAAACACGCCGACTTCCTCCGCGACTTCCGCGGCGACACCATTCACCCCTCGACGCTCGAAGTCGTCCACGAACTCGGCCTGCTCGACGACTTCCTGAGCCGCCCGCACCAGAAGGCCCCGGTGCTGGTCGGCAACTTCGCGGGCGTCGAGTTCCCGCTCGCGGACTTCGGCTCGCTGCCCACCAAGTGCAAGTTCATCGCGCTCATGCCGCAGTGGGACTTCCTCGACTTCGTCGCCGGGCACGCGAAGAAGTACCCGACGTTCCGGCTGCTCACGCGCACCGCGGTCACGGGCCTGATCGAAGAGAACGGCCGCGTCGCCGGCGCGCGGGCCGCGTCCCCGAACGGCCCGCTCGACGTGCGCGCCGATCTGGTGGTGGGGTGCGACGGCCGGCACTCGACCGTGCGCGCCCGCGCCGGGCTGCCGGTGCGCGACCTCGGCGCGCCGATGGACGTGCTGTGGATACGCCTGTCGCGCAAGCCCACCGACACCGACCGACCGACGGGCCGGTTCGACCGCGGGCGCATCTTCATCATGATCTACCGCGGCGACTACTGGCAGTGCGGGTTCGTGATCCCGAAGGGCGCACACGAGCAGGTGCGGGCGCGGGGGATCGGGGCGTTCCGCGCCGACATCGCGGCCCTCGCCCCGTTCATGGCCGACCGCGTGGGCGAACTCCGCAGTTGGGACGACGTGAAGTTGCTGTCGGTGACCGTGGACCGCTTGCGAAAGTGGTGGAAGCCGGGGCTGTTGTGCATCGGCGACGCGGCGCACGCCATGTCGCCGGTCGGCGGCGTGGGCATCAACCTCGCGATTCAAGACGCCGTCGCCACCGCGAACGCGCTCGCGGAGAAACTGCGCGCCGGCACCGTAACGAACTCCGACCTCGCCGCGGTGCAGCGCCGCCGCACGCTGCCGACGCAGCTCACGCAGTTCCTTCAGGTGCAGGTGCAGAAGCGGGTCATCACCCGCGCGCTGACCGCGCACGGCCCGCTGACGGTGCCCGCGGTGGTGCGCGCGTTCCGGCGGTTCGCGTTCCTGCGCCGCATCCCCGCGCGACTCGTCGGCATGGGCCTGCGCCCGGAACACGTGCGGACGAGGGACGCGTTCGCGTAGCGCGTCGGTCAACCGAACCGCTCCGCGAACGGGCGGATCGTCTCGCCGTCGCCGGTGTCGAGCACCGCGAACACCACCTTCGCGAACGCCCCGGCGAACCGGCCGCGCAGCGCGTGAGCGAACAGCTCCGCGATCATCTCCGGGTCGTTGCGGAACACGCCGCAGCCCCACGCGCCGAGCACCGCGGCGGCGTGCCCGTGCCCGGCCATGATCGTCAACACCTTCTCGATGCGGTCGGCCATCTCGTCTCGCACTGGAGCGACCGTGAAGCCCGGCTCTGCGGGCGACAGGTCGCGAGTCCCGCTGGCGCGCTTGCCCGGCTTGTGTTCCTTGGTGAAGACGCCGGCGTTCACGGCGGGCGCGGTCACGAACGCGCACAGGTACGGCGCGTCGAGCGGGTCGCCGTCGTCGTCCTTGAACACCGGGACCGCGGGCGAGTAGAGCGCGGAGTTGGTGTAGAACCCGCCCGGTTGCGCCGCGTGGTGCCGGTACATCGCGTTACCGTTGATGCACTCGTACAGTGCGGACGCGCGGCACAGCGACTCCTCTTGCGCGCGAGCGCCGTTCAGGAACCCGCCGCCGGGGTGCCGGGCGCTGGCGAAGTTGAGCGCGACCGGGTTCGCGCCCTCGGCCGCGAGTTGCCGCGCGGCGCTCAGCGTGGTGTCGTTCACGACCGCGAACGCGGTCGCGCGATCGGACGGGACGACGTTGGGGAGCGGCGCCCCCGGCGGGTAACTGACGGTGCCGTTGCACGCGGCCTCGACGAGGTGCCGGATCGGAACCTTCGCGCCGGCCGCGTTGCGGTAGCGCCCGGCCACGACGCTCTCGACCGTGTCGCGGGCGACCTCCGCCGCCCGGCTCCTGCTGTTGCCCATGCGCTGCCTCCGTGTTCGTGTCGTGCGAGGGACACGGAGGCGGGGCGAGAGGTTCATTCCGCGGTGAGCACTTCGACCGCGTCGCCGACCGCGAGCGGGCCGCCTTCGAGGACGCGGGCGATGACGCCGAGGCGACCGGCCGCGTCGCCGCGCGGCTTGCCCTGAATCATCTCGAACCGCGCGCACCCGGTGCGCGGCTCCACCACTTCGATCACGGCATCGGCCAGTTTGACGCGCGCGCCGGCGACCAGCGCCGCGGGGTCGAGGCCGGCGACGACGATCTGCTCGCCCATCTCGCCCGGCCCGACCTTGAACCCTTCCGCGCCGAGTTCCGCGAGCTGCTCCGCGTGCATCACGTTCAACTGCCGGTCGCCGGGGCCGCCCTTGCGGTCGTCCTCGATACCGAAGTGGGCGACCAACTGCGCGCGCTCGATGGGCACACGCGCGTAGCGGTCCTGTGGCCGCCCGCTGTCCTTCGGCCGGTACACGATGCTGACGACGCGCGCGGCGGGTCCGCTCATCACTTCTCCGGCGTCCAGCGCAGAATGGGTTCCTTCGCGGCCTTCACCTCGTCCGGGCGGGTGACGATGTGCGTGTGCGGGGCGGTGCGCACGACCTCCGGGTCTTCGGCCTTGATCTTCAGCAGCGCGTCGGCGAAGGCGTCGAGCGTTTCCTTGCTCTCGGTTTCCGTCGGCTCCATCATCAGCGCCTCGGCCACGACCATCGGGAAGTACACGGTCGGCGCGTGGAACCCGAAGTCGAGGAGCCGCTTGCAGATGTCCTTCGCGGTGATCTTGCGCTCGCGCAGTTCGGGCATGCGCGCGGTGGCGACGAACTCGTGCATGCACGGCCCGGGGTGCGGGATCGTGAACCCCTCGGCCACGCGCGCCCGCAGGTAGTTCGCGTTCAGCACGGCCTGCTGGCTCACTTCCTTCAGCCCGTCCGGGCCGAGCGTGCGGATGTAGCAGTACCCGCGGAACAGGATGCCGACGTTGCCGAAGAAGCTCCGCACCCGGCCCACGCTCTTCGGCGCGTCGAAGTTCAGCTTGTACTTCGCGCCGTCCTTCACGACCGTCGGGGCGGGCAGGTACGGGGCGAGGAAGTCGCGCACCGCGATGGGGCCGCTGCCGGGGCCGCCGCCCCCGTGCGGCCCGGTGAACGTTTTGTGGACGTTGTAGTGCTGCATGTCCGCGCCGAAGTCGCCCGGCCGCGTGATGCCGAGGATCGCGTTCATGTTCGCGCCGTCGAGGTAGACCAGCGCGCCCTTGCTGTGCAGCAGGTCGGTGATCGTCTTGATCTGCGTCTCGAACAGCCCCAGCGTGTTGGGGTTGGTAATCATGAACACGCCGGTGTCGTCGCCCAGCTTCGCCTTGAGGTCGTTGAGGTCGACGAGGCCGTCCGGCCCGCTCTTGACGGTGACGGTCTCGAACCCCGCGAGCGCGGCGCTCGCGGGGTTCGTGCCGTGCGCGGAGTCGGGCACCAGAACCTTGCGCCGGTGCGTCTGGCCCTTGTCGCGGAAGTACGCGGCGGCCACGTACAGCGCCGTCAGTTCGCCCTGCGCGCCGGCGGCCGGTTGCAGCGACACCGCGGGCAGCCCGCTGATCTCCGCGAGGAACTGCTGCATCTCGAACAGCAGCTCCAACATACCCTGCGTGGTGTCGTCGTGTTGCAGCGGGTGCAGGTTGGCAAACCCCGGCAGCGCGGCGAGCCGCTCGTGACGCTTGGGGTTATACTTCATGGTACACGACCCCAACGGGTAGAAGTTGGTGTCGATGCTCATGTTCCGCGCCGACAGGTTGGTGTAGTGCCGAATCAGGTCGATCTCGCCGACCTCCGGCAGCGGCGGCGGCGCGTCCGCGAGGTGCGCTTGCGGAATGAGCGCGCTCAGCGGCTTGGTGGCCGGCACGTCACACGCCGGCAGCCGGTGGCACCGCCGCCCGCTCTTGGACAGCTCGAAGATCAGTTCGGTCGATTGGGTGTTATTCATGGGTATCGATGACTTTGAGTAGTTTGCGTTTACGAGTCGCGATCCGGTCGAATATGAGCAAGAAACGCCGCAAAGGTATCCGTGTAATCGAACAAGTGATTCGGGTCGTCACTGAAGTGGCAGTAGTCGCGGAAGTGGTACACTCTTCCACGATTTGCCTGACCAACACCTATCAAGAAGTAGCCCAAGTCGTGCATGGTATAGGCGAAAGGCACCATATCCGCGATCAACGGGTTCGGGTCCGGTCCGCGGTCCATTTGATACAGTTCGTGAAGCCAATTCCGTTCGCTCTCGATCTCGAATCCCCACAAATCTCCTCCATCAAGAGGAGGTGTCTCACCCGGTCGGGCTGCTATGTAGAAGCTATCAATCTCCATATCTATGTCCGCGTACGCAGAACCCGCACGATCTGGGTACGGCAAGCAAGCAGGCGCGGGTTTTCCGCCGTTCAAGTTCAACAAATACGCGCGGAAGTCAATTGAGAACGTCCCGCTAATACGCCGTTCAACCTCGTCAACATCCGCAGTCGCGAGGATCGGTCCGCGCTCCGTGAATCGCACACTATCGCAGCACACACCGAACGGCGGGCGGCTCACTCTCGCGACCCACAGCGGATCAATTCCTGCAATTAACGTGGATCGTTCGAGAGGAAACGCAGTGTATCGTCCCGCTATCGCCTCATGAACGCACTCCGCTTCCGCGCGGAGATACGGGCCGCGCGGGTCGGTGCGGTCGTCGAGCCAATCGGCGTAGACGAGCCGCGGGAGGTTGTCGCCCGGTGCGTCCACGATCGCGCGGATGAAGGCCTCGTCCTCGTTCATGCGGCACCGGTGCGGAAGCTCAGTTTGAGAATGTAGCGAACCGCGATCACATGGTTCGTGTAGTCGTGGGCGCGAAATGCACGGTCTCCCCGTGCATCGGGATCGTCACCTGTTTCGGCGAACTGACGATGTACTCCTCCCCGTCCGACGTAACGATCACGAACTGCCGAAACGGTTCGCGAGCCAACAGGTCTTCGATGTCGTCACTCATGTTAGCACCCCTTCGCGCGGAGTACGCCCTCGGCCTCGGTCATGCCGCGCTAACAGCGGCCTTCAGCGCCTCGGCGAGGCCGTCGATCTCGGCCTTGGTGCGCTTCTCGGTTACGGCGACCGTGATGCAGTCGGCCAGTTGCGGGTACCAGCGGCCCAGCGGCAGGCCGGCGTGGTAGCCCTTATCACGCAGCTTTGCCAATAGCGTGTTGGCGTCGCCGGGAACCTTCAGCGCGAACTCTTTCACGAACGGCGACGCGAAGCGGAGCGACACGCCCGGCACCTTGCACAGCTCGTCGGCCGCGTAGTGCGCCTTGCGCACGCACAGCTCCGCGGTTTCCTTCAGCCCCTGCGGGCCGACCGCCGTGAGGTACACCGCGGCGCGGAGCGCGAGCAGCCCCTGATTCGTGCAGATGTTGCTCGTCGCCTTCTCGCGCGCGATGTGCTGTTCGCGGGTCGCGAGCGTGAGCACCCACGACCGCTTGCCGTTGCGGTCGGTGGTCTGGCCGATGAGCCGGCCGGGAATCTTGCGCTGAAACTCCTGACGACAGGCGAGGATGCCGACGTGCGGCCCGCCGAACTGCAGCGGCACGCCCAACCCCTGCCCTTCGGCAACGGCGATGTCCGCGCCGTAATCGGCGGGGCGCTTCAGTACACCCGTACTGATGGGGTCGAAGCTGGCGACGAACAGCGCGCCGGTCTTGTGCGCCGCGTCGCCGATCTCCTGCATCGCTTCGAGGTGGCCGAAGAAGTTGGGCGACTGCACGATCACGCACGCGGTCGCGTCGGTGACGGCGGCCTTCACGTCGTCCGGGTTCAGCGTGCCGCCCGGTGTGGGCAGCACGCGGACCGTGCAGTTGAGGTTCGCGGCGTAGGTGGCGAGCACCTGCCGGTATTCGGGGTGAACGCTCTCCGCGACCAGCACCTCGCGCCGCCCGGTGATGCCGAGCGCCATGAGCATCGCTTCGGCCGTCGCGGAGCCGCCGTCGTACAGGCTGGCGTTGGCGAGCGCGTGCCCGGTCAGTTGGCACATCAGCGTTTGGTACTCGTACACCGCCTGCAACGTGCCCTGACTGGCTTCGGCCTGATAAGGCGTGTACGCGGTGTAGAACTCGCTGCGCCCGGCGATGGCGTCTACGGCGCTGGGGATGAAGTGGTCGTACGCACCGCCGCCGAGGAAGCACACGGCGTCGGACGCCGACCGGTTCTTGCCGAGCAACTGCGCGACGTGCGCCTGAAGGGACATCTCCGGCAGCGCGGCCGGGACGCCGAGCGGGCGCGTGAGGCGCAGCTCCGCGGGAATCTTGGCGAACAGGTCTTCGACGGACGCGACCCCGATGGCGGCCAGCATCGCCTTCTGGTCTTCGGGGGTGTTCAGCACGTAGGCCACGGGGAACCTCTCCAACAAGAATTGGTTTCGACCGCCGCTGGCGGGTTCGCGAGCCTAGCGCGTTCGCGAAGCCGCCAGCGGCTTTCGGCGCTAGTGCCCTTCCGACGCGAGTTGGGCGTCGTACTGCGCGGCGGTCAGCAGGTGGTTCAGGGTCGCGCCGGGCGCGAGCTTGATCTTCACCATCCAGCCCGCGCCGAAGGCGTCGTCGTTCACCGGCTTCGGGTCCTTCGTCACCGCGTCGTTCCGCTCGACGACGGTGCCCGCGACCGGCGAATACAGGTCCGAGGTGGACTTGTACGACTCGATCACGCCGAGTTTGTCGCCCGGTTGGAACTGCGTGCCCACCGGCTTCAGTTCCAAGTACGTCGGCTCGGTCAGTTGCTCGATGGCGAACGCGGTCACGCCGACCGTGACGACGTCGCCCTCGAGTTTCGCCCACTCGTGCGTGGCCGAGTACCGCAGATCGGTCGGGTTGGACATGACGTGCTCCTGATGAGTTTACTTCTTCCGCTTGTAGAACGGCAGCGGCACAACGGTGGCCGGCAGCTTGGTGCCGCGCAGGTCCACGTCCAGCGCGCTCCCCACGGCCGCGACTTGCGGCGCAACGTACCCCATCGCCAGCGACTTGTCGAGGTGCGGGCACAGGCTCCCGCTGGTCACGGTGCCGACCGGCGCGCCGTCGGCGTCGGTGATCGCACACCCTTCGCGGGCCGCGCGCTTGCCCTCGATCTCAAGACCGACGCGCACCGGCTTGGTGGCGTCCGCGGTCGCCTTCTGGATCTCGTCGCGACCGACGAACGCGCCCTTGTCGAGCTTTACCGCCCAACTCAGGCCGGCGTGAATGGGGTCGATGGTCTCGTTCAGCTCGTGGCCGTAGAGCGGCATCGCGGCTTCGAGGCGCAGCGTGTCGCGCGCGCCCAACCCGCACGGCACCGCGCCCTTACTAATGAACTCGTCCCACAGTGTCACGCCGAGCGCGTTGGGCACGATCACCTCGAACCCGTCCTCGCCGGTGTACCCGGTGCGGCTGACGACGCACGGCCGGTCCTTGTACCGCGACGGCGTCGCGAAGTAGTACTTCAGCCCGCTCACGTCGTCCGCGAGCAGCCCCGCGACCAGCTCCACCGACTTCGGCCCCTGCACTGCGATCATCGTCGTGTCGAGCGTCTGGTCCTGAATCTGGACGTCGCGCCCCGCGGCGTGGACCTTCAGCCACGCCAGAATCTTCGTCCGGTTGCTGGCGTTGATGACCGCGGCGTAGCCGTAGGGCCACTTGTACACGAGGACGTCGTCGAGGATGCCGCCGCTCTCGTTGCACACGAGGCCGTAGCGCACCTGCCCGTCCTTCATGGTGGCGACGGAGTTGGTGAAGACGTGTTCGAGCAGCGCGAGCGCGTCCTTCCCGCCGAAGCTGACGCGGGCCATGTGCGAGATGTCGAACAGCCCGGCCCCGCCGCGCACGGCCTTGTGTTCCGGGCCGATGCCGGCGTACTGGACCGGCATTTCCCAGCCGCCGAACGGCACCATGCGCGCCTTGTGATCGACGTGCCACTGGTACAGCGGGGTGCGAAGGTTCGACATGACGCGCCCTGAAATAGCGCAGGGGCGGCCCCGACGCGGAACCGCCCCTGCCGCGATTATCGTAGCCCGCCGCGCGGCAATTTCCAGACGAAGCGCGCGCGCCGCACAGTGGCACACGGCCCCGCGCCCCGGTACCATCTTCCTCACGCCTCCCCGCCTCAAGGAAGCCCGCCATGCGCCGCCTCTCCCTCGCGTTCCCCCTCGCGCTGTTCGCGCTGCTCGCCGCGTCCGCGGCGCGGCCCGCGCTCGCGCAAAAAGAGTTCGGGTTCGACAACCGCAAAGGATCCGGGCAGCCGTACCTGAAGCCGGCCGAAACGGTCGCCAAGTTCAAGGTCGCCGACGAGTTCGAGGTGAAGCTGTTCGCCGGCGAGCCGGACTGCATCAACCCGGTCGCGTTCACCATCGACGAGAAGGGTCGCGTGTGGGTCGTCGAGTGCTTCGAGTACCCGAAGCGCACCCCGCCGGGCAAGGCCCCGCGCGACCGCATCGTGATCCTCGAAGACACCGACGGCGACGGCGTGTGCGACAAGCGCACCGTGTTCGCGGAGGGCAAGGACTTCCCCGTTCCCGAGGAGCGGAAGAAGGCCAACCTCGGCGCGTTCGACCTCTGCACCGGCATCGAGGTCGGGCACGGCGGCGTGTTCGTGGGCGCGGCCCCGTACCTGTACTTCATCGAGAACAAGAACGACAAGCCGGGCAAATTCGAGGTGCTGCTGAAGGGCTTCGGCAGTCAGGACACGCACGAGACGTTGAACACCTTCCAGTGGGGTCCGGACGGCTGGCTGTACGGGCTGCACGGCGTGTTCACGCAGAGCAACGTGAAGCCGCTCGACGGCCCCGAGACGCGCATGAACGCCGCGATCTGGCGCTACCACCCCAAGCTGAAGAAGTTCGAGATCTTCGCCGAGGGCACGAGCAACCCGTGGGGGCTGGACTGGCGCAACACGGACGGCCAGTTCGTCCTCGCGTGCTGCGTGATCCCGCACCTGTACCACATCGTGCCCGGCGGCATCTACAAGCGCCAAGCGGGCGCGAGCTACAACCCGCACGCCTACGGCTACATTCAGGAGATTTGCGACCACACCTTCCACAAGGAAAGTGGATGGGCGCACGCCGGCCTGATCTCGCTGGACGTGCCGCACATGCCCAAGCGGTTCCAGAACAGCGTGATCTTCGGCAGCATCCACGGCTGTAGCATCAAGCAGAACGTGTTGAAGCCCAACGGCAGCACGTACACGGCGAGCCGCGGCGACGACTTCCTCGTGAGCGGCGACAAGAACTTCCGCCCGATCAACATGAAGTGGGGCCCGGCGGGCGACATCTACCTGATCGACTGGCACGACCAGAACCCGTGCCACCAGACCAAGCCCGACGATTGGGACTACGAGCGCGGCCGCGTGTACCGCATCCAACTGAAGGGCACGAAGACGAAGAAGGCGGAGGACTTGGGGAAGAAGACGGACGGCGAATTGATGGACGTGGTTCTCAAAGGCACGGACCCTTACTCGGTCCGACAGGCGCTGCGCGTGCTCAGTGAGCGTTCCGCAGTCAAAGTGGGGAAGGATTCGTTTCCCAAAGAAGGAATCGCAGCGGTTCGCGCGGCGCTGGCGTCGAAAGACCCCGTTCAAGAACTCCGGGCGATGTGGTTGATGAGAGCGGTCCGGTACTCGGCTCCTCAGTTGCGACACACCAACGCGTCGGTTCGCGCATGGAGTACGAGGATTCTCGAACCGAGCCATCTCGACATCAACAGGCTGCAACAGGAGGCAACCGAACTCGCAGCTACCGAGGAAACTGCCACCGTCCGCCGTGAACTCGCCTCCGCTGCTATTCGCCTTTCCGAGAAGCACGACGTGACGCCCCTTCTTCGCGCGCTGATGGCCCGCAAGGAGGACGCGAAAGATCCTGTCATCCCGCATCTGGTGTGGCTCGCGTATGAGAAGGTGTTGGCGAAGGCGAGCCGCGAGCGCGGGGAGAAGGGCAGGGAGAAGGGGCGGCCCCCGGCCGCTGACGCTCCCGGCTCGTCGGTTCAAGACGAACTCGCGTGGCTCGCGAAGGAAGCGCCCGACAACGTCTTCGTCCGCGATCAGATCGTGCCGAAGGTCATGCGCCGGCTGGTCGCCACCGGGAACGCCACCGACCTCAAGCTGTGCGTCGAATTCGTGGCGAAACTGAAGGACGCGGCGAGTCGCGAGAAGGCGCTCGACGGCCTCGCGGTCGCGCTCGACAAGCAGACCGTGAACGCGCCGGACGCGTGGTTCGCGCTTCAGGCCGAGATCGCGAAGGACAACAACCCGAAGCTGGTGGCGCTGGCGAACAAGCTCGCGGTCAGCTTCCGCGACCCGGCCGCGCTCAAGCGCGCGATGGGCACCCTGCTGAGCACGAAGTTCACCGAGGACCAGCGGGCCGAAGCCGCGCGCCAGCTCGCGGCGATCCGCGCGCCCGAGGGGGTGCCCGTTCTGTTGAACGCCCTCACGGCGGACAAGTCCGAACTGGTTCGGGCCGAAGTGGTGCGGGCGCTCGCCGCGTTCGACCACCCGCGGATCGTCCCCGCGTTGCTCGACAACTGGAAGGAGTTCCCCAAGGGCCTGCGCCCGGAAGTCGTCAACACACTGGCGACGCGCAAGGAATGGGCGCGGGCGCTGCTAGAGGCGATGGCCGAGAAGAAGATCGACCGCGCCGAGGTGACGGACAACACCATCCTCCGCGTGCAGGCGTTCAACGACAAAGAGCTGAACGCGCTGATCGAGAAGGCGTGGGGCCGGACGCGCACGACGCCCGCGGAGCTGGCGAAGCTGATCGACAAGACCCGCGACTCGCTGTACGAGGCCCCGGCGTCGTTCGAGCGAGGCCGGAAGGTGTTCGAGAACAACTGCGCGAAGTGCCACAAGTTCGACGGCAAGGGCGCGGAGGTCGGCCCGGCGCTGGAGGGCGCGGGCCGCGACATCGAGTACATCCTCGGCAACGTGCTCGACCCCAACCGCGTCATCGGCGCGCCGTACTTCCTGCGCACCGCGCGGCTACTGGACGAGACCGTCTTTCAGGGCATTCTGGCCGAAGAGGACGACGCCTTTATCACGCTGAAGATCGAAAACGGCGTACTGAAGAAGATCAAGAAGGCCGACCTCGCGGAGCCGGTGCGCGTGGCCGAGAAGTCGCTGATGCCCGAAGGGTTGGGCTATAACATGACCGCACAGGACTTCCGCGACCTCGTGCGCTACCTGATGGCGAACCCGTACATCACGGACGTGAAGCTGAACACGGGCGAGAAGTTCGTCTCGTTCGGCGCGCCGGGCCGCATCGTGGTGCCGGACGCGAAGGGCGACCCGACCACGATTCGCGCCGACGTGACCGCGCCGGGCGCTATGAAGGCCCGGCTGCTGATCGGATCGAGCGGCGATTACACGGTGCGCGTGAACGGTCGCGAGGTCGGCACCGGCAAGGGCGCGGGCAAGGACGTGCGCCCCGACCGTGACGCCTTCGAGATCGAGCTTTCGGGCACGCAAACGCTGGAGATCGTCCTTAAGGGGGCCGGGCCGCAGGTGGTGTACGCGCGGTTCCTCGACCCCGACCGCAAGCTGCGCTACCCGGACGCGGGCGCGAAGAAGTGACGCCCCGCGTGGTGTTCGTAGTGACCCGCTTCAGCGGGTCGCGGGACCCGCGGCTCTCGCGATTCACCCCTGAGCTATGACCCGCTGAAGCGGGTCACTACGAACAGCGGAACTCTAGTAGTCCGTGTCGGTGGCGATCTCGTTGTTGCCGAGGTCGGTGACGCAGTCGCGCGCCCCGGACCCGTTCAGGTTCGCGAAGAACCAGTCAGACCCGGCGGACCCAGTCAGCACGTCGGCCGCGTTGTCGTCCAGAACCGTCACGTCCGCCACCAGCCGGTACGCGAAGCTCGTCGATTGAAGCGCCGCGGTGCGCTGCGAATAGGTGCCGCTGCCGGCCCACGCCGCGCGGATCGCCTTCAGCGCCGTTTGGTTCTCGTCATAAGTAGTCGTCCCGGCGATCAGGATGTCGTCGTTGGCGTTGCCGACCAGTTCGTCGGACCCGAACCCGCCGATCAGCAGGTCGAACCCGCTGCCGCCGATGAGCAGGTCGTTGCCGGCCCCGCCCAGCAAGACGTCGTTGCCGCTGCCGCCGTCGAGCACGTCGTTGCCGTCGCCGCCGAAGACGATGTCGTTGCCGGCCCCGCCGAGGACCGAGTCGGAGCCGAGGCCGGCGTACACCACGTCGTCGCCCGCGCCGGCGCTGATGGTGTCGTTACCGCTGCCGCCGTCGAGCGTGTCGGCCCCGGCCCCGCCGAGCATCGAGTCGTGGCCATCGCCGCCGAACATCACGTCCACACCGCTGCCGGCCCGCAGGGTGTCGTTGCCGGTGCCGCCGTCGAGGGTGTCGGTCCCGCTGCCGCCGACGAGCGAGTCGTTGCCCGCGCCGCCGACGAGCGTATCGACGCCGCTGCCCGCGGCGATCGTGTCGTCGCCGTCGCCGCCGAACAACACGTCCGTGCCGCTGTGCCCGGTCAGCGAGTCGTTCCCGGTGCCGCCGTCCACCACGTCGTCGCCCGCGCCGGCGCGCATCGTGTCGTTCCCCGCGCCGCCGTAGAGCGTGTCGTTGCCGGTGTAGGCCATCATCGAGTCGTCGCCGTCGCCGCCGAACAGCAGGTCGTTGCCGGCCCCGGCCCGCACGGTGTCGTTCCCGGTGCCGCCGTCGAGGTAGTCGTCGCCGGTGGTGGCCCGCAGGCTGTCGTGGCCCGCGCCGCCGAGCAGCGTGTCGTTGCCGGTGCCGCCGACGAGCGAATCGTTCCCGCCCTCGCCGGCCAACGCGGTCGGCAGCGCGACCCCGTCGCCCACCGTAATGAGGTCGTCGCCGTCGCCGCCGAACACCCGCACCACCCCGGTCGCGGCGAACGTGCCGGCGCTCGCGCCGTTGACCGTCACCGTCACGCCCGAAGCGTTCGCCCCGATGTGGATCGTATCCGCGTTCGTGGTGCCGAACACGTACAGGTCGCCGCCGGACAGGTACACGTTGCCCTGCGCCGTCACCTCGATCTGCACGACGGCGCTGGCCGAGGCCGAACCGTCCGAGACGGTGTACGTGAAGCTCGCGGTGCCGGTGAAGTTGGCGTCCGGCGTGACGGTGAACCGGCCCGGTTGCCCGGCCACCGGCGACACCGAGACGCCGCTCGCCCCGCTGATCGTATAGCCGAGCGCGTCGTCGCCGGTCTCCGCGTCGCCCACGAGCGCCCGCAGATCGACCACCAGCGCGACGCCGGCGACCGTGGCGAAGGTGCCCGCGCTCGCGGTCGGCGCGTCGTTCACCGCGGTCACGGTCAGTGCGACGCTGGCGACGTTCGAGAACGCGCTCCCGTCGCTGGCCCGGAACGTGAACGAGTCGCCGCCGTGGTAGTTGGCGTGCGGCGTGTAGGTGAACGAACCGTTCGCGTTCAGCACCAGTGTACCGTGCGCCGGGCCGGTCACGACGCTGTACGTCAGGTTCGCACTGTCGATGTCGTTTGCCGAAACGCTGCCGGTCAGCGCGGTGTCTTCGGCCGTGGTGAAGGTCGCGCCGCTCGCGGTCGGGGCGTCGTTCACCGCGGTCACGCTGATCGCCACCGTGACCGCGGCCGAGTAGGCCGCCCCGTCGAACGCGCGGTAGGTGAAGCTGTCCGGACCATTGAACCCCTATTTCCCAGATGACCTTCGACTTTCGGCATGGCATGTGCGCCGGAACCCTGGGATTCCCAGCGTTTCTGCCTCTTTCCTGCCGAAATGACCGAGGAACCCAATGGGTGACCGCCGAAATGACCCCCTGCGTGTGGATTTCGACCGCGAGATCAAGTTGGAGTTCCACGGCTCGACC
>VGZJ01000115.1 GCA_016872595.1 Planctomycetota bacterium | reverse complement strand
CGCCCCGTCGTCACACGGTGATGATGAAGAACGTCGCCGGACTCCACAACCGGATGTACGGGTAACGACCACACAGGATCGTCTGGCCGAAGTGCGACTGAACCAACACCTAT
Source organism: Planctomycetota bacterium (assembly GCA_016872595.1). Classification (GTDB taxonomy): domain Bacteria; phylum Planctomycetota; class Planctomycetia; order Gemmatales; family Gemmataceae; genus Gemmata. The sequence continues at coordinate 18,087 of VGZJ01000115.1, read as the reverse complement.
TGCGCAACGAGTCTAATATCTCACGCCAAGATTTCCTTCACGACGTGGCCCTTCACGTCGGTCAACCGCTCGTCCTTACCGTTGTGCCGGTAGGTCAACTTCGTGTGGTCGAAACCGAGCAGGTGCAGGATGGTCGCGTGGAAGTCGTGGACGTGAACGCGTCCGTCGATCCCGTTCAGGCCGAACTCGTCCGTCGTGCCGTGGACGTAGCCGCCCTTCACCCCGCCGCCGGCCAGCAGCATCGAGAACCCGTAGGGGTTGTGGTCGCGACCGTTGGTGCCCTCGGTCATGGGCGTGCGGCCGAACTCGCCGCCCCAGATCACTAGCGTGTCGTCGAGCAGGCCGCGCTGCTTCAGGTCGCGGAGCAGCGCCGCGGTGGGCTGGTCGGAGCGCAGGCACATGCGAGTGTGGTTACCTTCGAGGTCGGAGTGCGCGTCCCACTGACTCCCGGCCCCGCAGTACACCTGCACGAACCGCACCCCGCGTTCGACCAGCCGCCGCGCGAGCAGGCAGCGGGTGCCGAACTCGGCCGTCTCCTTGCGGTTCAGCCCGTAGGCGTCCTTCGTCTTGTCGGACTCTTGCGATAGATCGACCGCTTCCGGGGCACTGGCCTGCATCCGGAAGGCCAGCTCGTAAGCGGCCTGTCGCGCCGCGAGGTCGCTGTCGCCGGGCCGCGCGCGGCGGTGGATCTCGTCCAGTTCGCCGATCAGGTCGATCTTGGCCTTCTGCCGCGCGGTGCCCACGTCGGCGGGCGTGTTCAGGTTGAAGATCGGGTTCGGCCCACTCTGGAAGTGCGTGCCCTGATAGGTCGCCGGCATGTAGCCGGTGCCCCAGACGCGCGCGCCGCCGAACACTTGGCCCGTGCCCTCGGTGAACACGACGAACCCCGGCAGGTTGCGGTTCACGCTGCCGAGGCCGTAAAGCGCCCACGCCCCGAGGCTCGGCCGACCCGCGAGGATGCTGCCCGTGTTCATCTGGCACACGCTACCGACGTGGTTCAGCCCGTCCGCCCAGCACGCGCGGAGCAGCGTGAAGTCGTCGGCGAGCTTCGCCACGTGCGGCAGCCAGTCGCTGAAGTCGAGTCCGCTCTTGCCGTGCTTGGCGAACTTGCGCTTGCTGGCGAGCAGGGCGTTGCCGCCGGTGCCCATCGGCGTAATGACCTTGCCGAAGCTGGCCGGCAGCGGCTTGCCGTTCTGCCGCGTCAGCTCCGGCTTCGGGTCGAACAGGTCGACGTGACTCGGCCCGCCCTCCATGAACAGGAAGATGACCCGCTTCGCGGTGGCCTTGAACTGCGGCTCCTTCGGCGCGAGCGGATCGGCCACGTGCGGTCCATCAGCCGACGCGAGCGCGGCCAGCGCGAGCGCACCGAAGCCGCCTCCCGCGGATTGCAGGAACTCGCGGCGCGAAGCGAACAGGGGAACGTGCTGCGTCATGGTTTACTCGCGAAGCCGCAAGCGGCTGGTCGGGCTACTTCTTCACCTACTTGCAATCCAAGGCGGGCTTGCTCGCCCCTGCCAAGTAGTCGATCGCCGCGAACACTTCCTCATGGTCGTCGTCGTACATCGTGTGCGTGCCGGCGAGGACTGTGCGGCGGACGTGGTACGAGCCGATCGCGCTCCGGTAGAACCTCAACTCGTCGGACGAGCAGCCGTAGCGCCCGCAGAGGGCCGCGGCGCTCGCGTCATGTTGGTCCTCGTCGTAGTTGGTCTGGATGTCGCGAACGACGAGCGCGAGGTACGGCACGCGCTCCAGATACGTTTGCGCGATGGGGCCGAATCGCGGCAGCGACGGCGCTTCGGGGAAGCCCTCTTTCTTGCGCACCTTGCGCACTGCTTGCAGGTCGCTCTTGATGTCCGTGTCGCCCGGTTTCAGCCGCGCGAGTTGCTCGATGGCGTACTGATACCAGTACAGCGCGAAGGCCACTTCCGTTCGCGGGAACTTTGCGTAGCGCGTGACGAGGTAGCGCAGGTCGTCGTGAACGGCGCGGTAACACTTGATCGCCATCGTCACGTCGCCGCTCGCCTCGGCGCCGGTTCCGAGGGTGCAAGTCGTCTCGCTGACGAGGTGCGGCAACAGCGACAGCGCGTGCGACACCTTCATGCGCACGCCGAGCAGTTGCACGACGTACAACGGGTTACCCTTCGGCTTGTAGTAGTCGCAGAAGAGGTACGCCCACTCGCGTAGCGCCAGCCCGTGCGCGAACTGTTCGGGTTCGTTCGTCGCGCACGGCGGGTGCGCTTCCAGTTCTTCGTGCAGGTTCACCGCGAGGCGCTGCGTGCGCTCGGCGAAGTCGGTCAGCGCCGGGCCGGTCTGTCCGCCCTCGGCCAGCGCGAACGCGGTCAGCATCATCTCGCCGAGGATGGTGACTCGCTGGCTCACGTCGTCGGTCTTGGCGAGCTTCCGCAGCGGGTCGAGGTCGCCCCGAAGGGCCGGCACGAGCGCCTTGCGGATCGACGCGAGTAGCTTCGGTTTGCGACCCTTGCCGACGGACGGCGCGGACGCGAGCTTCGCCGGGATCGCGGCCACGTCGCCGCCGGCACGGAGGTAGTCGAGCAGCGGCGCGTTTGCGCTGAGCGCGAACAGTTCGTTAACGAGCGGCGGCACGGCCACAATCCACCTCACGCGGCTACTTCTTCACCCACTTGCCGTCCGCGCCGAGGGCGAGCGTGACTTTGTAATCCGGCAGGCGGAACTCCTCGATCCGCCACTTGCCGTCCTTCTTGCGCGCGGTGTAGTCGATCTTCCCTTCGTACAGCTTGTCCACCTTGAAGCTCACGGTGCCCATCGCGGCCTCGCCCTCGACCTTGCAGGTGCAATCGGTGATGTACTCTGGGTGAATCAGGGTCGAGACCGGGCGGTATTTGCCATCCTTGTCCTTCGGCCCGCTGATGGCGTTTGCGAGCGCGCTCGGGTTGATCTGTTCCGCTGTGAACTTGAACGAGGTCGGGTTCTTCGGGATGTCGCGCGGCTCGTGCGCCATGACCCACCACGTCAGCGTTTGGCCGCGCGGCTCGACGAGCTTGTCCGGCGTCGGCGCTTGGTCCGTGGCGAGCATCTCGAACGTCTTCGCGTCCACGCCAGCGGCGTCGGGGATCAGCGCGCGTGCCTTCTCTGGGGTGAGCGCGTCGTCCCCGCCGCCCACCGGCGGCGCGGGCTTCGAGCAACCGACCGCGGCGAGCGCGGCGACCAGCGCGAGGCGATTAATCCACATAGAGGAACTCGTTCAGGTTCAGCAGGGCGTGACACAGATCGACGACGGCTTCGGCGTCGGTGCCGGTGTGCCGTTTGAGGAAGCCGCGCATCGCGGCGCGCTCCTCGGTGGTCGGCGGGCGACCGCACGCCAGCGCGAAGGCGCGGTCGATGACCTTGTCGCGGTCGGTGCCGGCTTCTTTCGTCACGCGTGCGGCGAACCCCTTCGCGATGCCGACCACGACGGAATCGTTCAGCAGGGCGAGCGCCTGTGGCGCGGTGGTAGTGGCGAACCGGCGCGAGCAGGTCTCGTTGCGGTCGGGCGCGTCGAACAGCGCGAACAGCGGGTAGCGCAGGTTGCGCTTCACGTACACGTACACGCTGCGCCGGTTCCGCTCGTTCGCGTCCGCGCTCGGCTTCCACGCCGGGGCGCGCTTCTGCAACTCGTCCGGCAGTTCGGGGAACACGCTCGGCCCGCCGGCCTTCAGGTTCAGTTGCCCGCTGACCGCGAGCATCGCGTCGCGCAGCGTTTCGCCGTCGAGTCTGCGCCGCGGGTACTGCCACAGCAGCTTGTTGTCGGGGTCGAGCTTCGCGCCCCCGGTGTCGCCCTTCGCGCCCTGACGATAGGCTGCACTGGTGACGATGAGGCGGTGCAGGTGTTTGAGGGACCAGTCGCGTGCGACCAACTCGCTCGCCAGCCAGTCGAGCAACTCCGGGTGCGTGGGGCGGTCGCCGGCGACGCCGAAGTCGCTCGACGTGCGCACGAGGCCGTAGCCGAAGTGCTGCTGCCAGAGCCGGTTCGCGATCACGCGCGCCGTGAGCGGGTTGTCCTTTGACGCGATCCAGTTCGCCAGCGCCGTGCGCCGGCCGAGCTTCGCGTCGGGGTCTTTGGGCGTGATGCTGGTGATGAACCCCGGCGCGAGGTCGCCGCCGGGCTTGCGCCAGTCGCCGCGCTTGAACAGCTTCGTCGGCGGCGGTTCGGGCAGGTCGGCCATGACGTGCGCGCGCGGCGGGTCCGCGGGCTTCTCCTTAGCCAGCGCCGTCAACTTCGCCTTGAGCGCGTCGTACTGTTCCTTCTCTGCCGGCTTTAGCGCTTTGGCGACGTCCGCGCTCTTCCCGTACACCTGCTTCTCCACCAGTGCCGCGATTTGTTTCTCCAACGGCGTGCGGTTCGCGAACGGCACGTCGAGCAGCTTGGAATACTCTTCGGGGAAGCGGCTCCGCTCCTTCGCGCGCACCTTCGCGTGGTGCGGTTCCTCGATCTGCGCGAGCGCGGCGCGCAGGTCCGCGGTCTTGGCCTCCCAAGCCGCCAGTTTCTTCTCGTACGCGGCCAGTTCGTTCGGCGGCAGCAGCGGCGCGTCGGTGGGCCAGAACCCAGCGAAGAAGGCTTGCAGGCGGAAGTAGTCTTCCTGCGAGACCGGGTCGTACTTGTGGTCGTGACAGCGCGCGCAACCGGCCGTGAGGCCGAGGAACGCGGCCCCGGTGGTGTCCGCGATGTCGGTGAGGATTTCGTAGCGGCGCTGCTCGATGTTCACCGCGTTGTACTCGTCCGGGTAGTGGCGCAGGAACCCGGTGGCGACGAGCGCGTCGGGGTCGCCGGGGTACAGTTCGTCGCCCGCGAGTTGCTCCTTCACGAAGCGGTCGAACGGCTTGTCGGCGTTGAAGCTCTTGATGACGTAGTCGCGGTAGCGCCACGCGTGGGGGCGCGCGCCATCGGCGTTGAAGCCGTCCGTCTCCGCGAACCGCACGAGGTCGAGCCAGAAGAGCGCTTGGCGCTCGCCGTACTGCGGGCTGGCGAGCAGCGCATCGACGAGCTTTTCGTAGGCGTCCTTCGACTTATCGTTGACGAAGGCCTCGACTTGTTCCGGCGTGGGCGGCAGGCCGACGAGGTCGAAGTAGGCGCGGCGGATGAGCGTGCGGCGGTCGGCTTCGGGCGCGTAGGTCAGCTGCTTCGCGCCGAGCTTCGCGAGGAGGAAGGCATCAATACTGTTGGCCGCTTTCGGCTTCACGACCGGCTTGAACGCCCAATCGTCGGGCAGCGGGTCGGCGGCGCGCGCCGTGAGCGCGAGCGCGCCGAGCGCGACCAACACACCCAGTGCGGAAAAGCGGGGCAGCAGCCGCATCTCCGGCTCCTCGACTGTGGGGAGAACGTCAACCGACGATCTTACCCCAGCAAGCCGCGTGTGGGAACCGGAAAGTGACTCTCAGAAGTCGATCACGAGCACGATGCCGTCACCGATGCTCGCGGTGAACGGGTACACGCCCATGTTCACGCCGGTGCGCACCGCGTGAACGGAACCGTCGGCGAACAGCATGTTCACCCCGTTGATGTGTGGCGAGGAGAAGTCTTCCGCGACGCCCGCGTCCGCGCTGGGCGGGTGCTGGCGGCAGGCGTGACCGAGCACCTTCGCCGCGGCGATGTTCGTCGGCACGCCGCCGAAGTTGGCCGTGTCGTTCGCGCTCCGCCACGTGGAGTTCGGGATCACTCCCACCCACGTTGCCATCGTGTTCTTCGCGCTCTTCTCGCCCACCGCGAGCGTGTTGCTCAGGCCGTCGGTCACGTCCGCGATCCGGGTCCGGCTGTTGCGGTAGAACATGCCGCGCCCGCTGATGCCGTCGATGGTGAGGTGCGTCGTCAGTACCGCGGGCGACTCGTTCAGGAACGGCGTGTTGCCGTAGCACGCGACGTAGTTCGACCGGCCCAGCGGCGTCGTCAGGCCACCGTTGTTGATGAAGTCGGCCGGCTGAATCGGCTCCTGCCGCGGGTCCGACGGGCACCGCAGGAACGAGACGTTCGCTTGCCGCACGGTGGCGTGGTTGCCGCTCGCGGTGATCGGCTGCGTGAAGTCGATGAGCCGGTACAGGTTGTCTTGTTCGAGGTCCGGCAGCAGGTGCGCCGCCCACCCCCACCCCGGCCCGGCGTCCGAGTTCGGCGCGCTCGACGTGTAACCCGGCGGGAACTGACCGGCGCGGTCGTGGTGGTTGTGCAGCGCCAGCCCGATCTGCTTCATGTTGTTCTTGCACCGCAGCCGCGACGCGGCCTCGCGTACGCGCTGCACGGCGGGCAGCAACAGCCCGATCAGCACCGCGATGATGGCGATGACAACGAGCAGTTCGATCAGGGTAAACCCCGGCTTGAGGCGCAGCGGTTTCATGTGTTGTCTCCGTGGTGTTAAGTGCCCGCGTATCATTTTCATTAGCCTAAACTAAAACACTCCATTCGCCCAGATGAAAACAAGATATTCGCAGTCCCGAATCAATACGGATGCACGACAGATGTGGCGAACACGGAGCGTAAGCGAGGGGGAGTGCGGCCCGCGCCGCGGCGCTGTGATAAACTGGCACCATGCACACCGAGGCGGAAGCGTTCTTGCAGCGCATTCGCGCGTACCCCGACGACGACGCGCAGCGGCTCATCTTCGCCGACTGGCTCGACGAAGAGGGCGACCCGCGCGGGCGGTTCGTGCGCGTGCAGCTCGCGCTGTCCGACCTGCCCGCCGGCGCGCCGGAGCGCCCGGCGCTATTGAGCGCCGAGCGCGACCTGCTGGCCGAGCACCGCGAGGCGTGGGAAGCGCCGTTCCGCGGGCTGGCGACCGGGTGCGTGTTCCGCCGCGGGTTCGTGGACGAGGTGAAGGTCGAGGCCCGGCAGTTCCTCCGCGCCGGGCACGAGCTGTTCGCCGCGTCGCCGGTGCGCCACGTCCACCTGCTCGACGTGAGCGACAGCCTGCCCGCGGTGTTGCAGTCGCCGTACATGGGCCGGCTCGCGGCGCTCACGATCCACGCGCAGCACACGGGCGAACCACTGGCGCGGGCCGCGGCGCGGTCGGAACACCTCGCGGGGCTGAAGCGCCTCGCGCTAACGCGCAACCGCTTCGGCGACGACGCCGTCGAGCACCTCGCCCGCGCGCCGGTGCTGGGGAATCTCGAAGAATTGGACCTGAGCGAGAACGAGATCGGCGAGACCGGGGCGCGGGCGCTGGCCGCGTCGCCGCACCTCGCGAACCTGCGCCGGCTCGAACTGCGGAGCAACGCCCTCGGCCCGGCCGGGGCCGAAGCGCTCGCCGGGTCCGACCGGCTCGCGGCGCTCCAGCGTCTAGGCGTCTCCGACAACGGCGTCGGCCTGCCGCGCCTACTCACCCTCGGCCGTGCGCACGACCTGTTGCGCGTCCCGGTTCTCGACCTGTCCGCGAACGGGCTCACCGCCGCCGGCCTCCAAGCGATCCTGACCCGGCCGCCGGGCGAGCCGGCCCCGGTGCGCCTGTGCGAACTCGACCTGAGCTTCAACCCGGAGTTGGGCGACGCGGCACCGCGGCTGTTGGCGAAGTGCCCGCACCTTTCGGGGCTAACCGCGCTGCGGCTGACGAACTGCGCGATCGGCGACGACGGGGTGCGCGCGCTCGCGGGCGCGGCGCAGTTGGGGCGCGTGGCGGTCCTCGACCTCGAGGCGAACCCGGTCGGCGACGCCGGGCTGCGGGTGTTCCACGACGGCCCGCACTGGGCCGCGCTGCGGAGCCTGACGGTGCCGCGCATCGGCCCGTCGCTCCACATGCGCCAGTTGCTCGACCTGCGCTTCAACCGCCCCCGCCGCGCGTGAGAGGCGCGCGTGCGCGCGTTCGTGGTGACCCTCTTCAGCGGGTCGCTACCTACCTGACACCGACCGCCGTCACCCCACGAGCGCGTAATCGAAGCGCTCTTCGAGCATCGCCCACGTGCGGTTGCGGATCGAGTTCTTCGAGATGCGCAGCTCCTTCAGCGCGCCGAAGTGCGCGCCGAGCGCGACCGCCCGCGCGCCGGGATCGGTGATGCCGTTGCTGCGCAGGTCGAGCGATTCCAAATGCGCCAGCTGCGGCATACTCGCCAACAGGGTCGCGCCCTCGCTGCGCAGCCCGTTGTACGCCAGCGACAGTTCGCGCAGGCGCGACAGGTCCGGCTGTGCGGCGAACGGCATGAGGTCGGTGGCCGTCAGCCCGCGCCCGTCCAGATCGAGCGCCGTCACACGCGCCAGCAGCGGCGAGCCGAGTACCTCGGCCGTGTGCGAAACGCGCCCGTGAACCGGGTTCCACGTGTGCAACTCCGTGACCTTCACACGCGTGAGCGGGGTCTGCTCGAACCACGTTCCGGCGCTGTCGAGGAAGTCGCGCGCGGGCACCTCCAACGCCTGCACGAACCCGCGCTCGAACGAGTCCTCCCGCGCGAACGGCAGGAACGGCGCGAGCCACACGGCCTTGTGCCGCTTCAACAGCGCCGCGCGGCGGTCGAGCAGCACGCGCCGCCGGCGCTCGTCGATCTCCTCGTGCAACAGCGACTGCGCCAACTCGATCTCGGCGCGGATGAACTCGCCGCGGTCCGGCTGACCGTTCTCAGCGAGCCAGTCGGCGTACACCAGTCGCACGGTGTCGTCGTCCGGCTGCGCGATGATCGCGGCGAGGAAGGTTTCGGCTTCGGTCATGGGACGAGTGTACCCGCTCGGTCAGTAGCCCCAAATGTCGATCTTGCGCCCGCCGACGCGCGCGCGGAGCTTCGCGGACGCTGCTTCGTCGATCTTCGCGGACCCGCTCAGTTTCAGATAGCGGATGTCGCGCCAGCGGGACGACCCCGCGAACGCCAGTACGCCGGCGTCGGCAACCTGCGCGTAGGACAGGTCGAGGTCGATGAGGTTCGCCAGACCGGGCCACTTGGCGAGCGCCTTCGCGCCGGCGTCGCCGCACGCGGTCCACCGCAGGCCGAGGTGAATCGGTTTCAGGTGCTTCGACTTGAGGAGCGCCGCGACCCCGCGCCCGGTGATCTCGTGGTTGTCGCCGAGGTTCAGCGACCGAATGCTCGCCAGCCCCGGCCACGCGGCTAGAGTATCACACGCCTCGTCAGTAAGGTTGGAATACGACAGGTCGAGCGTGACGAGTTGGTTCAGCCAGTTCGACTTCGTGAGAGCGCGAACGCCCGCGTCGCCGGCCCTGTTGGAACTGAGGTCGAGGAGCCGCAGGTCAGGCAAGTGCGCCGAGGCGATGACCGCCGGCCCCCACTCCGGCAGGCGGTACGGGCGGAAACGGCGCAGGCGCAACACGAACGGGCTGTGGAGCAGCGCTGTGAACGCGCCTTCTGTAAGTGCGAACACTCCCAAGTGGAAGTCGAGCGGGCGCATTCGGGCGGCTTCAAGTGCGGCAACTGCGCTACCGCCCAACTCGGCATAGCCGAGGTCGAGCTTCCGCACGTTCGATAGGTACTCGCAGTTCGCGAACGGGACGAGCAAGTCTCGTTCGTACCCGTTCTCTCGGAGCTCCAGTTTGCGAACCGCGGCCAGCGGCTTACACTTCGAGAGTTTTAACCGCGCCTCACCGCCCGGGCGCTCCAACCGTATCGATTCGACCGGATGATTTTTCCACAGCGCTGCCGCGCCCTTTACCAGCGGGCCGAGCGACACCATGACGTGCCCGACGAACCCGCGGCGGAACCGCAGCGCGCTGTTCGTGTGCGAGTTGTCGGCGTACTTCGGCAGCCCCTTGCGCCACTCGTCGCTGTGGGCGTTGAGTAGTTCGGATTGCTTGTTCAAGAGCGCGAGCCGGTCCTCGGTGTAGTGCGGCAGCCAGCACACCGGCCACGGCTGGCCGCCGCCCGCGCAACTCGTTCCGAACGATTCGGGCAGGTCGGCTTCCGCGTCTTCGAGGCGCGCCAGTTCGCACTGCACGCGGACGAACTCGGCGCGCGCGGGGTCGCCGTGCTCGTCGAGCCAGTCGGCGTACATCAGGCGCGGCGTGTCCTCGTCTGGGTTGGCGAGGATCGCGGCCAGCAGCGCGTCGCGGTCGGACATGCGGCACCGGGGTTGTGGCGGTTCGTACTATAACCGGGTTCGCGCGCCGATTCACGCCACGTAGTCAACACCATGAGCGAAGACCGCCAGCTCCACCTGCTCTCGTCGTACCGGCTCGCGACCTCGTACCCGCTGCAGCAGACCGCGGACGAGGTGGCCGCGTGGCTCAACGGGTACGTTGCGCTGTGGCACCCGGCCGCGCTTGTGGGCGCGGCGCAGCCGCCGCAGACGTCCAATACCTACGACCACGACCTGCCGCGCGCCGGGTTCGTGTACAGCGTGCCCGAAGGCCCGCACAACTTCCAGCCCGACAACTGGGACGAGCGCACCGCCGAAGCCAAGTCCATCGTGTACAAGGCGACCGCGTCGCGCACCGAAACGCGCGAGCGCCTGTTGAAGGCGCTGCGCGACAGCGGGCAGAGCGGGCCTCTGCTCGATGCCCCGCCGGAAGCCGTGCGCCTGTTCGCCGGCCTTGGCTACGGCTACGTCATGCTCGACACGCTGTACGAGGCGATGGACCACGAGAAGCTGCTCGACGCCGCCGGGTTCTGGGCCGATGTCGTCGCCGCGGTCGACGCGCTCGCGCAGGGCGGCGACTACAAGGAGCACCTGAAGCAGGCCGCGGAGAAGCTGCGCGCCGGGCGCGAGCCTGTCGTGTCGATGTCGATGCACTGGCTCGATTGGGTTCACCTCGACCCCAAGAACCTGAACGCGGCGTGGCCCGCGTCGCTCGCGGCCGGGCTGCCGATCACCGTGCTCGCGTCGGGCGAGACGCTCGAACAGCTCGCGGAACAGGCCCCGGACCGGTTCGCGGAACTGAAGGCGAAGCTGCCGCCCGACATGCCGCAAGCGGTCGATCTCTGTTGCGGCTCGTACCGTGACCGCGAAGACGCGCTGCTGCCGATGGAGAGCCAGTTGTGGAACCTGCGCACCGCGAAGCGCGCCGCGCAGAAGTTGTTCGGTGTCGAACCCGTCGTGTACGGCCGAAAGGTGAGCGCGTTCCACCCGCAGTTGCCGGGCTGGTTGCAGCACACGGGCTTCAAGCACGCGCTGCTGATTAGCTCCGACAGCGCGCTGATTCCGAGCATCCGCGCGTCGGCCGTGAGTTGGCCCGGCCCGGACGGGAAGTCCGTCGAGGCGTACACGCGCGCCCCGCTACCGGCCGACGACCCGCACACGTTCTTCAACATCGTCTACCACCTGCACCAAGCGACGAGCTACGACTCCGCGCCCACGGTCGCGCTCGCGCACAAGGGCGAGCCGGCGTTCGCATCGTACGACGATCTGCTCGCGCTGGGCGAACTGGCCCCGGTGTTCGGCGAGTGGACCAACCTGAGCCGGTACTTCAACGGCGTGACCAGCGGCGACTACATCGGCGTGCAGTCGGCCGACGAGTTCTTCGCCGACTACCTCGACGACCGCGTCACGAACCAGCACCGCGCCGACGCGGTCGGCGGGTTCCCGCGGCACGCGCGGCTGCGCCGCCGCCTCGACTCGGCGTTCACGCTCGCCGCCCTGCACCGCGCGCTCACCCCGCCGACCGCAGACGACGACGCCGAGCTTCAGAAACTGAGCGACGCGGAAGACGCGATTGAGACGAAAGGCGTGAATGGCGCGGACGAGGGACAAGATCTCGCGGCGCGCGAAACCTACTGGGCTCGCCGGCTCGCGGAGCGCGTGCAGGTGCGCGCCGCGGACGGGCAGCCGGGGCTGATGGTGTTCAACCCGTGCGGCTTCACGCGCCGCGTCGCGCTCGAGGTGGACGGGTTCCGCGGCGCGATCCCGGTCAGCGATCCGGTGAAGGCCGCGGAGTTCAGCGGCACGAGCGCGAAGCTCGTCGTGGAGGTGCCGGCGTTCGGGTTCGCGTGGGTGCCGCGCGCCGGGACCGCCGCCGCGCCGAAGGCCCGCATCAAGCTCGCCGACGGGTTCACGATCCGCAACGAGTTCGTCGAGTGCGACATCGACGCCGCCACCGGCGGCATCCGCTCGTTCCGCGACGCCCGCACGCGCACGACGCGCTTCGGCCAACAGCTCGTGTTCAACCCCGGTAGCAAGATGGTGGCGCGCGACGTGCGCGTGACCAACAGCGGCACGGCGCTGGGCGAGATCGTCAGCACCGGCGACCTGATCGACGACCGCGACGCGGTCCTCGCGACCTTTACGCAGCGCGCCCGCGTGTGGCTCGGCCGGCCCGTGCTCGAACTACGCATCGAACTGGACGTGAAGCACGCCCCCAGCGGCTACCCGTGGCACGCCTTCTACGGCGCGCGGTTCGGCTGGCGCGACGACCGCGCGGTGCTGTTCCGCGGCGTGAACGGCTCGAACGCCCAAACCGGCTACACGCGGCCCGTCTCCCCGGACTACCTCGAAGTGCGGCTCGGCTCGGAGCGCTCGTTCCTGTTCACCGGCGGTCTGCCGTTCGTGCAGCGGCACGGCGCGCGCATGGCCGATGTGATCCTCGTTCCCGAGGGCGAACAGACGCGCGCGTTCGAGCTGCTGATTTCCACCGACCGCGACGTGCCGATGCAGACGGCCGTGAGTTGGGTGTCGCCGACGCCTGTGGTGGCGACCGAGAAAGGCCCACCGCACATCGGGGCGTCGGGGTGGCTGGCGCACGTCGACCTGCCGAGCCTGATCGTGACGAGCCTGCGCCCGTGCGCGCCGGGCGACGGCGCGACGCGCGCGGTCGCCGGCACGCTGATCGAAACGGCCGGGTTCGGCGGTGCGGCGGAGCTGCGCTTCGCCCGCGACCCGAACCGCGCCGCGCTCGTCGACGGCTTGGGCAAGGAGCTTCAACCCGTCGCGCTGAACGGCGACGCGCTCCCGCTGGAGTTCTCCGCGGGCGAGACGCTGCGGGTGCGCGCCGAGTGGGTGTGACCCGCCATTTACACTACCCACTACTTCCCGGTTTGCACCCAGCGCTTCCACGCGGCGTCCGGGGCCATTTGATCCTTCCAGCCGAGCGCCTCGAAGCCCTGCGCTTGCACGGTCGGGCTAGCCACGTTCTCGCCGGGGCGCAGCGCTTCCACGAACTTCACGAAGTCCGCGGCCTTCGCGCCGTAGGCCAAGAACTCGCTGAAGCTGTTGTGCAGCGCCTCGGCGGTCGGGGTCTTGGAGTCGGCCCACACGTCGGCCAGCGTCGCGGCCTTGCCGCCCTTCGGCCCGAACACCGCGGTGCGCGAGGCGGCCTTCATCGACGTGTACCGCTTGGACGTGGTGCCCTCGGCGCGGGCCGCGGTCACGCGCCCGAACCCGTCGCGGAGCCACGCCGGGATCACCTGCGTCCCGGTGCCCTTCGCGATCAGCGTTTCGCCGGCCACGCGCGCCGCGGTCGCCGCGTACAGGTCCGCGTCGGTCGGCTTGCCGGGTAGCTCGGCCGGGTCCACCAGCAGCGCCGGCTCCGAGCGCACGTCCACGTACATCCCCTCGGGCGCGGTCTGTAGCACCCGCCGCATGAACGACTTGAACTCGTCGCTGTTCGGGAAGAAGTACACCGTCAGCTTCCCCTTCCACGGGCTGTCCTTCTGCTCGTATTTCAGCGTCTTGCGGGCCAGCGCGTAGGTCTTCTCCAGTGTGTTGCCGAGCGCCTTCGCCTTCTCTTCGGAGAGCGTCCCGGCCACGAGGAAGTAGTCCGTTTCCACAATCGTCGGCTTGTCGATCTTGATCTTCTTCAGGTTCTCGACGGCCGCGGCGCGGGCCTTCGCGTCCTTCCCGTCTTGGGCGGCACTCGACGCGGGAAACGCGAGCGAGCAGAGCGCGACCGCGGCAACGAACCGAACGCGGAGCGGCATGGCGGGGTCTCCGTAAGGTGGGTGCCGATGATTATAGCCGGTTGGTGCGGTGAGTTGAGGGCGCAAGAATGCAGAAGAGTTTCGACAGGATCACAGGATGAACAGAGATGAAAGACCAGACGTCCCTCGTCTTCATCTCTGTTCATCCTGTGATCCTGTCGAAACTCTTCTGCCTTTCTGCCCACTCCCCACTGCCCGCTGCCCACTGCCCGCTACCCACTACTCGCTATCATCTCCCTTGCCATCCCACCCGTCGGAGTCATGCCATGCGGTCCCGCCTCCTCGCGCTCGCGGTGCTCGGCGCGTGTGCCGTCGTCGCCTCGCACCCGCTCGCGGCCGACGAGCCGAAGGGCAAAGACCCCAAGTCCAAAGAGAAAGAGAAGGAGAAGGGGAAGCCGAACAAGCTCGCGAAGTCGAGCAGCCCGTACCTGCTGCAACACGCCCACAACCCGGTGGACTGGTACCCGTGGGGCGCGGAGGCCTTCGAGAAGGCCAAGAAGGAGAAGAAGCTGATCTTCCTCAGCATCGGCTACAGCGCGTGCCACTGGTGCCACGTCATGGAGCGCGAGTCGTTCTCGAACGCCGAGATCGCGAAGATCATGAACGCGAACTTCGTGTGCATCAAGGTGGACCGCGAGGAGCGGCCCGACGTGGACGACATCTACATGACCGCGCTGAACGTGAGCGGCGAGCAGGGCGGTTGGCCGCTGAGCATGTTCCTCACCCCCGAAGGGAAGCCCATCTTCGGCGCGACGTACTTCCCGCCCGACGACAAGAAGGTCGGCGACGACGTGATCCCCGGCTTCAAGACGATCCTCAAGAAGGTGGTCGAGTTCGACAAGGACCGCGACGACCTCGTGAAGCAGGCCGACCGGATGGCGAAGGCCACCATCGAAGCGCTGGAGGCCAACAGCAAACTGATCGCGCTCGTGCCGCTGCGCCGTGTACTCGTGACCGACGCGCTGGACATGTTCGACATCGACCCGGTTCACGGCGGCACCGGCAGCAAGGCCCGCATGTACCGCGGCACCAAGTTCCCGCGCCCGCCGGTGTGGGGGTTCCTGTTGAAGCAGGCCCAGAAGCCCGACAGCGACGACCTCAAGAAGCGCGTCGCGCTCACGCTGGCGAAGATGCTGGAGGGCGGCATCTACGACCACCTCGGCGGCGGGTTCCACCGCTACAGCACCGAGCGCACGTGGACCGTGCCACACTTCGAGAAGATGCTGTACGACAACGCTCAGCTCGTCGAGCTGTACAGCGAGGCCTACGCCGCCGACCCGCGGCCCGAATACAAGCGCGTGGTGGCCGAAACGCTCGCCTTCATCAAGCGCGAAATGACCTCGCCCGACGGCGCGTTTTACTCGGCCATCGACGCCGACAGCAACGAGAAGGAGGGCGAGTTCTACGTCTGGACGGGCGACGAGATCAAAAAAGTGCTCGGCACCGACGCGGACCTCGAGCTGATCAAAACCGTTTACGGCGTCGGCGTTCCGAACTTCGAGGAGAAGTTCCACATTCTGCGACTACCGAAAGCGCTCGCGGAGATCGCAAAAGAGCAGAAACTGACCGAGGAGCAACTGCTGGCGAAGCTGGAACCGTTGAAGAAGAAGCTGTTCGAGTACCGCGCGAAGCGCGAGCGCCCGTTCCTCGATACGAAGGTGATCGCGGCGTGGAACGGGCAGATGATCGCCGGGTACGCGAAGGCCGGTCTCGTCTTCAAGGACAAGGCCTACACCGCCGCGGCCGCGACCGCGGCCGACTTCGTGCTGAAGCAGATGCGCGACAAGGACGGGCGCTTGTTCCGGCTGCACGCCGCCGCGCCCGGCGAGAAGGCCCGCGCGACCGGGGCCGCGTTCCTCGACGACTACTCGTACATGATCCACGGCCTACTGAACCTGCACGAAGCGACCGGCGACAAGAAGTGGCTGGACGCCGCGAAGCAGCTCACCGACATCGTGCTGAAGTGGCACGGCGACGGCGACAAGGGCGGGTTCTTCTTCACGGCCAGTGACAGCGAAAAGCTGTTCGCGCGCGCGAAAGACAGCTACGACGGCGTGCAGCCGTCTGGCAACTCGCAGACCGCGCGCAACCTCCTGCGCCTCGGGTTCGCGCTGAAAGACGACGGCTACCGCGACCGCGGCATCCGCACCATCAAGGCCTACGCCCTCGGCATGCAGACGACGCCGACGAGTATGCCGGCAATGCTCCGCGCGCTCGACGACCTGCTCGACGCCGCCGGCACGCCGGACGAGCCGAAGCCGAAGGACAAGGCGGACCCGAAGAAGCCGAAGAAGTCCGAGGACGTGGTAACGGCGAAGCTGGCACTGGAGGAAGTCAAGGGCGGTCGCCGCGCGTTTACGCTGACGCTGAAGGTGGCCGCCCCATGGCACCTGTACGCCAACCCGGTCGGCCTCGAATCGCAGGTACAGTCGCAAACGGAGGTGGAAGTCTTCGTGAACGGGAAGAAGGTCGCGGCGAAGGTCGAGTACCCGAAGGGGAAGGAGCTAACCGATTCGACCGGGGCGAAGTACTTCGTGTACGAGGGCGAGGTACAGGTCCGCGGCGCGTTCGTCGCCGAAAACGGCGCGGTCGAAGTGCGCGTGAGCCTGAGCGCGTGCAAAGACGGCCTGTGTCTCCCGCCCAGCGTGATGAAGGTGAAGGAGTGAAACGAAGAGAGGCAGAAGAGGATTAACCACAGAGTCACAGAGGGCACGGAGCAAGACTGAAGGCGAGAAAACAGAGAGAATGCAAGGGTGATAAACCACTCTTCTCTCTTATCTCTCTGCCTTTTGCCTTACTCCGTGCCTTCTGTGACTCCGTGGTTAATCCTCTTCTGCCTTCCCAGAACGAACAGGGGGCTGACGCCCGCGCTCGCCAAGTCACATCAATCCAGCGGGCGCGGATAGCGGTCGCGCCCGCCGCGGGGCCCGCGGTCGTCGCGCGGGAACCGGCCGGCGGCGGCCTTCGGCAGCGGTACCGGCGGGAGCAAGCGCACCTCGTTGCCGTTGTGGTCGAGGCACCGCACCGAGAGTTGGTCCGGCGACACGCCCGCCTGCCCCGTGATCTGCACTTCGAGTTTGCCGCGCTCTTCGAGCGCCGCCACTTCCTTCCGCCGCTTGTTCAGCAGGTAGTTGGCCGCGTCCGGGTGAACGGTCACCTGCACCAGTTGCACCGCGGGCGCGCGGTGCGCGGCCAGTTGCAGCAGCCGCATCACCTCAATGGCGAGGCTCTCGCTGGTCTTCACGAACCCGTTCGCGCGGCAGTGCGGGCAGTCTTGGAAAATGCTCCGCTTCAGGCTCGGCCGGATGCGCTGGCGCGTCATCTCGATCAGGCCGAACTGCGAGATGCGCAGGATCTTCGTGCGGGCGCGGTCGCGCTTGAGAGCGTCGCGGAACGCGTCCTCCACCTTGCGCCGGTGGGTCTCGCTCCGCATGTCGATGAAGTCGTTGACGATCACCCCGCCGAGGTCGCGCAGGCGCAGTTGCCGCGCGATCTCCTTCGCCGCGTGCAGGTTCATCTGGAACGCGGTCTCCTCGGCGTTGTTGTCCGCGCGGAAGTTGCCGCTGTTCACGTCGATGGCGACGAGCGCCTCCGTTTGCTCGATGACGAGCGACCCGCCGAGCGGCATCTCGATCCGCTTCTGGTGGATCTTGGCGATCTCGTCCTCGATGGCGTACTTGTGGAACAGCGGTTCCGTGTGGTCGAAGTGCCGGATGCGGCTGGCGAACTTGGGCATCACGATCTGGAGGAACTCGCTGGCCGCGGCGAAGGCGTTCGGCTCGTCAACCCAAATGGTGTCGATGTCCGCGGTGAAGATGTCGCGGATGGTGCGGGTGATCATGTCCGACTCGCGGTAGATTTCCACCGGGCCCGCGACGCGCTTGATCCGCTTGACCACCACCTGCCACAGGCGCAGCAGGTACGCGAGGTCGTTCTGCAACTCCTTGGCGTCGCGGTCCACGGCCGCGGTGCGGACGATGAACCCGACGCCCTTGGGCGGCGCGAGGGTGTTCATGATGTCGCGGAGCCGTCGGCGCGCGTCGTGGTCCTCGATCTTGCGCGACACGCCGACGCGGTTCAGGCTCGGCATCAGCACGAGGTAGCGCCCGGCGATGCTGACGTAGGTGCTGAGGGTCGGCCCCTTCGTGCCCACGGCCTCCTTGATGACCTGCACGATGACTTCTTGGCCGCGCTTGAAGATTTCTTGGATCGGGGGCTTGGGCAGCCCGCGGTCGCGGCCCCCCTTCGGCCCGCCGCCCGGCCCGCCCTTGAACCCGCCGCCACCGCCGCCACGCGGCCCGC
>VGZJ01000114.1 GCA_016872595.1 Planctomycetota bacterium | reverse complement strand
CACGTACCGCAGGGCGTCGAACACGTCTCGCAACAGGTGGTCCCGTTGCGGCGCGTCCTCGCGCATGAGGGTCAGGTACGGGAGCAGGAACTCCCACTCCCGGTCGGTTACGTCACTCGGGTACGACTTCCGTGCCTCGCTCATGCACCTAACTTATCCCCTATCATGACGATAAGTGCATAACTGGCTCTAGTGTGTTGCACCGGGCTAAGCTGTCCCACCCCTTCGGGTGAAAACCGAGTCCCGCGAACGGCCGCTGCGCGCCTACTTCAGCTTCAGCAGCACGAAGTCGACGTCGCCGTTGGCCTTCATGACTTGCAGGACCGCGCCCTTGTCGGCGGTCGCGGCGCGCAGCGCTTGGTCGAACGCGAGCGCGGTCGGGGTCGGGGTCTTGTCCACGCGCAACACGATCTGCCCGCGCTGAAGCCCGGCCTTCTCCGCGAGGCTGTTCTTCGCGACCCCCGAAATGACCACGCCCTTTACATCCTTCGGCAGCTTCCGCAGGCGAATCTGGTCGTCGCTCAGGTCCGTAATCACGAGGCCCGCGTCCGTGGCCGACACGTTCGCCCCGGCCCCGGCGGGCGGTTCCGGCTTCAGCGCGCGCTGTTCCTCTTCCACCTTCACCTTGCCGACGTAGAACTTGCCGTCGCGCCACAGGTGAACGTCCACGGTCTCGCCGACCGGCAGCGCGGTGCTGATCCGAATGAGGTCGCGCGCGTCCTTCACCGCGACGCCGTTCACCTTCGTAATCACGTCGCCGACCTGAACGCCGGCCTTCGCCGCGGGCGAGTCGTCGCCCACCTTCGTGACCACGACGCCCGCGCCCGGCTTGGCCCCGGCTTTCTTCGCGGTGGCGTCGTCGAGGTCGCGCACCGCGATGCCGACGTAGGAGCGCTTCACCACGCCGTTCTTGAGCAGGTCGCCGGCGACGCGCTTGGCGAGGTTGCTGGACACCGCGAGGCCCACGCCCTGAAACCCGCCGGTGCGCGTCTTAATCGCCGCGGTCAGGCCGATCACCTTCCCGTCGAGACTCACGAGCGGCCCGCCGCTGTTGCCGGGGTTCAGTGCCGCGTCGGTCTGGATGAAGTTCTCGAACGTGTTCAGCTTGAGGTTGTTGCGGCTCTTGGCGCTGACGATGCCGCTGGTAACGGACCCGGTGAGGCCGAACGGCGCGCCGACCGCGAGGACGCGGTCGCCCACCTCCATCGCGTCGCTGTCGCCGAACTCCAAGAACGGCAGGTCTTTGGTGTCGAGCTTCACGAGCGCGAGATCGGTCTTCGGGTCGCGGCGGATGTCGGCCGAGGTGAACTTGCGGCCGTCGTGCAGCGTGACCTCGACCGTTTCGAGATCGGCGACGACGTGGTTGTTCGTGAGGACGACGCCGTTGGGGTCGATGATGACACCGGACCCGAAGCCGGGGTCGGTGTCTTCGCCCGCGGCGCGCTTGGGCCGGCCCTTCCCCTCGATGCACACGACGCCCGGCAGCACGCGCTTCACGACCGGCGCGAGCGACTGCCACTCGCGCCCCGGCAGCGGCGCGGCGGGCACGGGAACCGGTGCGGGCGCTTCGGCCGGTTGCCCCGCGAGCGGTTGCGAAACGAACATCGCGCCGAGCGCGCCCAGCGCCAAGCACCCGAGCGCGACCGACCAGCGGCGAGCGAACATGGCACAACTCCGGCGGGCGACGGCCGAGTGATTATACGCCGCCGAAGGTCGCGCGCCTTCGTTCGTAGTGACCCGCTTCAGCGGGTCTTATCGCAGTGGGCTACGGCGAAGGTTACTCGCGCCCCGCCCGCTGAAGCGGGTCACGACGAACGCGTGGCTTCGGCCTTCCGCCCTGAAGGGGCGGGCTTCCTCAGCCCCGGCCAACGGCCGGGGTAGTCGAGGCTTGGGTATTGCGTCCTGAAGGGACGCGCTAATGTAGCGCGTCCCTTCAGGACGCGAAAACGGCGCGCATTCACCCCGGCCGTTGGCCGGGGCTGAGGAAGCCCGCCCCTTCAGGGCGAAGACACGCAAGCGAGATATGCATGGCGTGCTGGCCGTCGGGCCTCGCTCGACCGCGACCTACAAGAAAACAGCCGCGGCCGGGGCTTTCGCCCCGGCCGCGGTCGCGTTCGTTACCTCACAGGGTTAGCTGACGAGGTCCTTGATCCAGTAGCCGCCGTCCTTGAGGAAGGATTCCTTGTTGTTGGCGTCGGCGCGGTTGCCGGCGATGTAATACGGGCGGCCGAGGTTGTCGCGGACGCTGGCGTTGGTTTCGGGAGTCGGGTCGATGCCGAGGCCGCGGTACAGGGTGCCGTAGATGTCGTGGACGCCGACCTTGCCGTCGGTCACTTGGGTGCCGTCCTTGTCGGTGGCCCCGAACGCCACGCCGCCCTTGATGTTACCGCCGCCCATCACCACGCTCCACGCGGCCGGGTAGTGGTCGCGGCCGGCGTTTTGGTTGATGCGCGGGGTGCGGCCGAAGTCGCCCATCCACACGATGACCGTGTCCTTGAGCTTGCCGCGGTCGGCGAGGTCCTTGACCAGCGTGCCCATACCCTTGTCGAGGTTCGGCAGTTGGCGGTTGGCGAGCGCCGGGAAGATGCCGTTGTGCATGTCCCAGCCGCCGAGGGTGATCTCGACGCAGGCGACGCCGGCCTCGACCAGCTTGCGGGCGAGGAGGCACGAGCGGCCGAAGGCGCTCGCACCGGTGCCGGCCGCGCCGTACTCTTCCTTCAGTTTGGGGTCGATGGCCTTGCCGTCGATTTCCTTTTCGAGGTTGAACACTTCCTTGCGGGTGCTGACCACGAGGCTGAGGGCCTTCTCGTACACTTCCTTGTGGGCTTGGGCCGCGTCCATCAGCGGCTTCTTGCCGTCCTGCTGCACCAGCCCGCCTTCGAGCTTCTCGAAGATGGCCGCGCGGCGGATGGTGCGGTCCTCGGGCACCGGCGAGGAGACGTTTTCCGGCGGGGTGCCGGGGTTCTGCACGAGGAACGGCGAGTACTTCATGCCGAGGAAGCCGCCGCCGACCGCGTTCTGCGTCAGCGGGTTGGTGCCGACCGTGTTACCGAGCGAGATGAAGCCGGGGATGTCCGCGTTCTTGGCGGCCTCCACATCCATCGCTTGGTAGTAGCTCAGCACCGAGCCGATGCTGGGGTACTCGAGGATCGGGCTGGGGCGGTTGCCCGTGTTCATCTTGTACGTGCCGCGGGCGTGGTCGCCCTCGCCGCTGCTCAGCGAGCGCACGATGGACAGGTTCTTGAACTGCGACGCCACCTTCGGCATGTGCTCGGTGATCTCGACGCCGCTGGCCGCGGTGGGCTTCGGCTTGTGGTCGCCGCCGTTGTTGCTGCCCGGCTTCATGTCCCACAGGTCGATGGTCGTCGGGCCGCCGCCCATCCACAGGATGATGAGGCTCTTGCCCTTCTTCTTCATCTCCGCGGCGTTGGCGCGGATGTTGGTCATAAAGTTCAGGCCGGGAACCGTGACGGCCGCGCCCGCGGCGGCGTGCTTCATGAAGTGGCGACGATCCATGGTACTGACTCCGTTACGCCGGGGTTTCCGGCAGGGTTGTGAGACGAGTGTAACCCGAAAGTCCGGCTCGTGCAAGCGCTTAAGGCGGGACGGCGGGAATGTCACGAGCCGCTTCTGAGCTTCTGACGCTCACCTTACGGCAGAGTTCCCGAACCCGCTGCAAAAATCTGACTTTTCTCGCATCCGCAGTCGGCTCGGCGTCGTCGGCCCGCTCGCAACTCTCATTTAACGCTCATCCCAGCCGCAAGTTCCGGCGAAATTGTCACCATGAAAATGTGCCCGCAGAGGACGCAGAACAGACGCTGCTGAAATCCCATCACGGCGAAAAGTCAGGAAGGCAGAAGAGTTTTGACAGGATGAAAAGTGGAGTTTGCCCTGTCTTTCCATCTCTGTTCATCTTGTTCATCCTGTCGAAACGCTTCTACCTTCTGCCTTCTGCGGGCTATTCTTGGCGGAATCGCGCCAGCAGTTCGGCGAAGTCGGCTGGGGGCGGAACCTCCCAGTTCAGCGCCTCGCCGGTGTCGGGGTGGGCGAAGCCGAGCTTCGCGGCGTGGAGCATCGGCCGCTCGGCCCCGCTGCCGTCGGCCTTTGGTTTGCCGTCGACGGGGCGGTCGTAGACCGTTTCCCCGCAGAGCGGCGTGCCGGCCTCGCCCATGTGGATGCGCACTTGGTGGGTGCGCCCGGTTTCGAGTCGGCACTCCACGAGAGCGAACGGCCCGAACTGCTCCACGACCGCGACGTGCGTGACCGCGCGCTTGCCGTCCTCGGCGACAAGATCGGTGGTGCTGCCGCGCCGCCCGTCGCCGCGGTCGGGCACGAGCACGGATTCGATGCGCTTGGCGTTCGGCGCGCCGCGCGTGAGCGCGAGGTAGCGGCGCTCGGTGCTGTGTTTGCGGAACTGGCGCATCAGGTCGTCGGCCGCGGCGCGGGTCCGCGCGAACACGACGAGGCCGGACGTGTCGCGGTCGAGGCGGTGGACCGCGATCACCGGCCGGTTGGGGGTGCCGAGTGCCGCGGGGAGCAGGTCGGCGAGCGTTTTCGGCAGGAACTTCTTCGCCCGCGCGCCGAACTCCGCGGCCTCCTCCGCGTGCCGCATCGTCGTCAGGCCCACGGGCTTGTTCACCACGACAACGTCTTCGTCTTGGTAGACGATGGCGTCGAGGGGCAGCAGTTCGTGCGAAGCCGCGAGTAGCTTCACAGGCTTCGACTTCTCGAATGGTGGCTTCTTCTCCTTCGCGACAGGCTTGGGCTTCTCCTTCTTCGGAGGCGCGCCGGGCAGCGTGGCCGTCTTCACCTCGATGGTGCCCGGCGCGACTTCGACGCGCTTGCCGAGTTTCACGCGCCGGGCCACGTCCTTCTCGACCTGTCCGCTCACCTTGATGTGCCCGCGCTCGACGAGGCGCTTGGCCTGCGCCCACGGGATGCCGAATCGCAATTTCAGGATCGCGGGGAGCGTTTGGCCCGCGCCGCGGCGGTCCACGACGAACAGTATCGGCGGCACGAGTGGCACTCCGGGAACGAAAGGGCGGCGCTATTCTACAGGCGGCGCACTGCAAACAATCGGAAGCGCCGGTTAGCGCGGCCCGGATTCGCCCCGCGCCGCGCCCGGACGGTGCTTGACACGCCGCGCGCCCGCCCCGTAGCTTCAACTGTGCGAAGCGCTCTTCCCCTCAGACGCACGAGCTTCGATGCAACTCATCGCACCCGACATTCTGGCGGAGGCCCGCGGGCTGACCGGGGCGATGCTCGGCACCATCTACGTGCTGGGCGTCGCGCTCTGGCTGTTCGGCTGGCGCTGGCACCGGTTCTGGATCGTCGCCGGGATCACGCTCGCCGCGGGCCTGATCGGGCTGAACGCGGGCCGCACGACCGGCGGCACGCACGTCATGGCCGTGGGCATCCTGCTCGCCGTGGCCGCGGGCCTGCTCGCGCTGGAGCTGGCGAAGGTGCTGGCATTCGTCGCCGGCGGCTGCGGGGCGTGGCTCGCGGTGCAGTGGGTGCTCCCACAGGCCCAAGAACTGTGGGCCGTGTTCCTCTGCGGCGGGCTGTTCGGCCTGCTGCTCTACCGCCTGTGGACGATGGTACTCACGAGCCTGATCGGGACGCTCCTCGCCGGTCACGCGCTGGTTCTGCTGCTCGAACACGTCCTGTACTTCGACGCGGTGGCGTGGGTCGCGGCCAACGTGCCGGCGCTCAACGGCGCAGTCGTGGGTCTGATCGTCCTCGGCGTACTGCTGCAAGCCGTGTCCGCGCCGGACGAAGACGACGCGCCGGGGGCGCAGGAGGAGAAGGCGGAAGAGAAGCCGAAAGAGGAGACGGTGAAGCCGAAGGAGAAGAAGCCGCCGGTGCCGTGGTGGAAGAAGTTGCTCCCCTCGAGCACGGCGGCCTAGCCGCGACGTGTACAAATCACCATAACCGCCCTTGACCCAATCTGCCATCTCGTATAGTATGGAGTAGTGTTCAGATTTGGGCTTGCCACGCGCGCCGCGGGGGACATTCTGATATGCGCCCGATGTACTACTCCTTTTCGTTTTGCAACTTCGGCAGCGCGATCACGGGCCTCATTCTAATAAGCGCCAGTTGTACCAGGGTTTCTAGTTTTGCAACTTCGAGCGGGTCGAGGGGCGTTGTGCAACCGCTCCGTCGCTTCCGCTCCGGGTTCGCTGGGCACACGACCGAACCGCGGGCCTTGTGCAACCGATTGTGAATTGTGCCCACTTCGGATTTTCGTAGTGACCCGCTTCAGCGGGTCCGGGGCCAGCGAGCTTCGCGGCCCGTCCCTGCACGATGACCCGCTAAAGCGGGTCACTACGAACACACGAGCTTGCGGTCACTTCGGCAGCAGGACCGGGAGCGCCGGGAGCGCGTTGGCGTTGGTGGGGGTGAGCGTCACGCCGGTGCCGGCGGCGCGGCCCGAGAGCCGCGGCTCGCGCGACAGGCGCGCGAAGCGGAACGTGTCCGGCCCGCCGGTGTCCCAGAGCAGTTCCGGCGCTTTTGTGCCGGCCATGACGGGCAGCACCGCGCGGAACTCGTCGCCGGGGCGGTACGCCAACTTCGTCGCGCCGTCCGCGACCACTGGGTAAACGCGCACCTGCAGCTGTTCGATCTTGTTGTTTCGGATCACAGTCACCGTGCGCAGTTCGCCCTCCTTCACTGTGTAGCGCGCGGTGCGAGCGTCGGCCCCGGTTCCGACCGTTACCGCCAGCACCTTGTTGGTCAGGTCGAGGGTGTTCAGGCCGTCTGTCAGGTCTTCGGGGATCGTGAGCGTGAATCCGGTGGCGTTCAGCTCGAACGTCTTGGTGTCGAGGTCGGCGAGGAACTTCGCCAGCTCGTCGATGGGGTTCGGCGGCACCGGGGCCGGTTCGTGGGCGCGCCGGAGCCGCTTGAGCAGGTGCAGGAGCGTGCCCCAGTCGCGGAAACGCGGCTCGTCGAGGGTCGCGGCCAGCGCCTTCCACCCGGCCTTTGTGTCGGGGTGGGTGAACAGCTTCTGCGCGTGGGCGGTTCCGGTGTCGAAAGCGACCTCGAGGCGCTTCGCGAGGTCCGGGCGCGCCGGCTCGGGGAAGTGGATCAGTTCCCACTCGCCAAAGTCCGCGCCGGCGCGCGGGAAGTCGCGGCGCAGGTTCGCGAGCACCGCGACTGGGTTCACGGGGCCGTCCTTCGGCAGCGCGAGCGCGGCCGGCGGGCGGCCCCCGGCGGCGCTTAACCCGACGGCGTCGGCGAGGTCGCGCAGGTGCGCGGCGCGGGCGCGGGCCTGTTCCCACTGGCCGCGCATCTTGTCCACCTCGTCGAACTCGTACGGCGCGCGGTAGGTGACGCGGGCGTCGCGCGCGCGCGGCGCGGGGGCGCGCACGGGCGGCGACCCCGGCAGCGGTTCGTCGAGGGGGGCCGGTAGCGCGCGGCCCTTTAACCCGAGCGCGTCCAACGCGCCGTTCCACTCGTCGTCGAAGGGGCGCTTCAGCATAAGTCCGAGTGCCTCGCGCTTGAGGCCCTCGTAACGGGCGACGAACTCCTTCTGCACCGCCGCCACCGCACGGTAGTCGGCGAGCCAGTCGTCGCGGAGCAGGACTGCGGGCGTGTCCTGCCAGCCGTACTGCTGGGGCGGGATCAGTTGCGGGTCGTTCTCCAGCGCCTTGCCGACGCGCTCCAAGTCCGGGAGCTGTCGGGTCGCGCCGGGGGCCGTGGTGCCGGTCAGCCGCGCGCGGTACGCGGAGTAGTCGTCCACCTCCCGCGCGCGACTGTCGACGAACGCGCGCAGGTCCGCGTCCAGCGCCCCGTATTGCGGGTCGCTCTGGAACCGGGCGAGGGTGGCTCGCGTGCGCTCCAGTTCGCTATCGGCGAGGCGCGCCGCCGCGGGCGGCTCGCTGGCGAGGTACGCGCGCACGCGGTCGGCCAACTCGATGCCGCCGGGCTTCGGGGGGAACAGCGCGACCGTCGCCAGACCGAGCACCAGCGCCGCGACCGCGGCGAGCGCGACGCGCACGGTCCACTTCAAGCGCGTCTCGGAGCTGCGGGTGCGCCGGTGGTGCGCGCGGGCCGCGGCGAAGCACTCGCGGAACAGCTCGGCCACCTGATACGGGTGGTGCGTGGGCGCGGTCGAACCGGGCAGCGGCGGGCGGCGGATCGCAGCGGCGAACACCGTCAGCTCGATGCTGCCGAAGGCGAGGAACGGGGACGGGACCGCGTCGTCCGGGTCCGCGTCCTTCAGGTGCGCGTCGAACGCGGTCCACGCGTAATCGACGCGCGCCTGAACGCGCGCCTCCCACGCCGCGAGCGTGTCGCCTTGGCGCGCGAGCCGGTCGCACTGCGTCAGCACGAGGTACACCGGGAACCCACCGACCACGCGCGCGTCGGTCTTCGCCCGGTGAACCACGTTCAGGAAGGCGTCGAAGTCCTTGAACGCCTCGTGCAGTTCGTCGTCGGTGGACGCGCCGTCCACGAGAAGAACGATGGCGTCGGCCCCGACGACGGCGCGCGCCACCGGGCTGTTGGGCGCGCGCCGGGTGATCGGTTCGGGGTGCTCCAAGAGCGCTTCGGCGGCGATACCGTCGCAGTCGTCGAGTACGACGGTGAGCGGGTCGGCCGCGGGCACGGTGCTGGCGCGCCACGGCCGCAGGCAGATCGTGTAGCTGACCAACTCGGTCTTGTAGGGGTCGAGTTTGGTGCCCGCGTAGACCGCGTCGCGGATGCGCGGCAGATCGACGGACGACGCGATCACCTCGCCGCGGAGCGTTTCGCCCTGCGTCTCGCCGGCTTGCAGGAGCGCGCCGACGAGCGCGGACTTACCCGCGCCGCGGTGCCCGAACAAGAGGACGCGCGGCGCGTCGGGGGGTGGTTCCGGGGCTGGCGAAGGGGCGGTCATGCGCGCCGGTCTCACTCGCGTGCGAAGTTGATCTTCAGCTCTTTCAGCCACACATCGGGCAAGCGGAACCGGGGGTGGTCCGGCCCCAACTCCTCGCCCTTGAACCGATAGAACACGGTCTTCAGTTCCGGCCCGGGGGCCTTGCGGCGCGACTCGACCGCGGCCTTCAACTCCTCGATGGACTTGGGGGCGGGGTCGTCGCCGATCAGGTAGAACTTGCCGCCCTTCACGTCGTCGTCGGTCAGGATGGTGACGTGCAGGTCGCCGGGCGTCGGCTTCGGGGTCGGCGGCTTCGGGTCGTCCTTCTTCGGGTCTTCGGGCTTCTTCGGGTCGGCGGGCGCGGGCTGCGGCTTGCCCTTGCCGTCGTCGGTCGGCGCGCCCTTCCCGTCACCGGAGCCGCCGCGCCCGAACATCCCGTTGCCCCCCTCGCCGAAGATGAACAGCGCCACGAGGATCGCGACCAGCAGGCCGGTGGCGACCTCGACCGAGCGCTTGAGCACCGGCGGGGCTTTGGCGGCGAACAGCCAACGGTCGAGCGCCCACGAGAGGAACCGGCCTACGAAGAAGCCCGCAAGGAACGCCCCGCCGACCGCCAGCCCCTTGATGGCGTAGACCGCGTACTTGTTGGAGCCGAGGTCGGCGGCGAACAGCGCGTCGAGCATCGTGAAGTCTCGGTCGGGTTACTGGAACCGCACCGGCACGTCCCCGAACCAGCCGCGAATCTGCGCCTCTTCCTTGGCGTTCGGGTAGCCTCGGGCGAACCCGCTCTCGTCCCGCGGGTACAGGATTTCGTACTTCAGTTCCTTCACCCCGCCGGCCAGCGCCGCGCGCGCCGCCTGTTGGGTGACGTACTGAACGGCATGCGTCCCGTTGCGAATCTCGCGCCGCCCGCTGTCGTCATAGTGGTACAGGTAGACGCCGTTGGCGTCCTTACCGACGAACAGAACGCGGACGATGACGCGGTCGGCGAACCCGATCTGTGCCGCGGCCTCCATCCGCTTGATGCGGGCGCGGGCCTCGGTCAGTTCGCGGCGCAACTCGGCCTCGGTCGTAGGCAGCGGCGGCTCCTTGCTCGCCTTCTGGTCCGCGGGGTCGGGCGACGCCGGGCCGCTGACGAACGGCATGAGGAGGAAGATGCAGAACAGCAGGATGAGCACGTCGATGAGCGGGATGAAGAACCGCGTGACTGCGCGGCGGGGCGTCGTAATCACGACTTGCCCCCCGCGGCATGCGGCGGCGGGGCCTGCTCCGGGGCCGGGGCGAACCCGGCCAGCGCGCGGATCAGGTCGCGCCCGACCGCGACCACCCACACCGGGAGGATGTTGATGAAGGCCATGTACAGCCCGCCGCCGGTCGCGGTGATTGCCGGGGCGTAGGTGTGGATGATGTCCTGCGGGGTCACACCGGGCTTGATCGAGCTGAACGTTTGCAGAATCGCCGCGACCGTGCCGATCAGGCCCAGCAGCGGGAACCACTCGGCCGCTTGCGACAGGTGCGTGAGCCAGCGGTCGGCCTTCAGGTCGAAGTCGGTCTGCTGCCAGCGCATGGCCTTGAACGCGAGGATCACCTGTGTGACGAACAGGGTGAACCCGATGCCGAGGATGATCCAGTCGATGGGCGCGGTCTCGACGCGCTTGAGGTAGTCGCGGCGCGCGTCGGCGGGGACCGCGAAGAACACGAGCGCCGCGGCCAGCACCGGGAGCGCGGCGAACGCGGCCGGCAGCACGTTGTGGATCCAGAGCCGACGCAAAGGTGGTCCTCCCGAGCGGGCGCGCTCGCCTGCGGCTCGCGGCAAACGGGTCAGTCGCCTGTCATCCACGCGGGCATGGCGCAGAGCTTGCCGTCGCGGTTCACGCAGGCGAGCGTGGTCGCGCCTTCCGCGAGCAGCGCGCCGTCGCGCAGCACCTCGTACCTGTGCTCGATCCGGACCGGCGAGGAGCGCGTGACCGTTGTGCGGATCGTCAGCAGGTCGTCGTAGTGGGCCGGGAGCCGGTACTTGATCTCCAGCTTCGCGACCACCAAGAAGAACCCTTCCGCTTCCATGTCCTTATACGTCCGCCCGCCGGCCCGGAGCAACTCCGTTCGGGCCTGCTCGAAGTACACGAGGTAGTTCGCGTGGTGCAACAGCCCCATGCTGTCAGTCTCCGCGTACCGCACACGGATTGTGATCTCGCCAACGGCCATCTCGCTCCCCTTGGGTCGCGGCTACGCACCACTGACTATTTGATGAACCCGACGCGGTTCTTGCCCTTGTCCGTCGAGAGGGGGAAGAACACGAATACGGCCTTGCCGAGCATCAGGCGCTCCGGCACGGTGCCCCAGCGCCGGCTGTCCGAGCTTTGGGCGCTGTTGTCGCCCAAGCACATGTAGTGGCCGGGGTGAACGTAGAAGATGTCGGCGCTGGTCTGGTCGCCCCCGCCGCGGGTGTAGTACACATCGCGGTGGAGCTTGATCCCGCTGACGCTGACCCCGCCCTTCGCCCCGATCTTGGCCGGTTGGTCGATGTCGTTCTCGCGCACCCAGCCCTCTTTCATGGGGTCGTCGGCGTCGTAGCTCGTGGCCTCGGCCGGGTCGTAGTCGCCCTCCGCGCCGAAGTCGACGCGCTGGCCGTCCACCCACACCCAGAGGCGGCAATCGACGTTCGCGAACCGCAGTTTGTACTTACCGGCCGTGACCTTGCAAGGGCGCGACGGGTTGCCGAACTCCGGCCCCTTTGTGCCGACGCGCGCGAGCGACACCTGCCCGTTGCCGAACTTGGCTTGGAAGCGGTTCGGCCCGCGCGACACTTCGAGCACCACTTCCGCGCCGCCACTCACCTCGGCCTCGCACTCGAGGACGAGGTCGCCGACCCACATGGTTGGTTCGGGCCCGCGGCGCGGGTCGTCGCGCTGTTCGGCGCGGCCCAACACCGGGTTGAAGTCCACGCCGGCGTTGTAGCCGAGCATGTTGTCGATGGGCCCCGCGACCGGCTTGGCGTGGTTCCCGCCCTCCCAGCGCCACGGCAGCAGCCGGGGCTTCGCGCCGCCGTTGATCTGCTCCTCGGTCAGTTGCTCGCGCGTCCACGTGATGTGCTGGTAGCGGAGCCAGTCGATGGTGTCGCCACTGTGGGCGAACGCTCGCGGTTGCTGCGGGTTGTCCGGGTTCCACTTGCCGGTGGAGCCGTACTGCTCCCAGCGCGGGGACACGCGGCCGGCGAGGTCGCGCGGCTGCTTGTCGTTGTCCCACACGAGCCGGCGGTCGGCGAGCAGTTGGGCCTCTCCCTTGCGCACGAC
The DNA here is from genome assembly GCA_016872595.1 of Planctomycetota bacterium. Lineage (GTDB taxonomy): Bacteria > Planctomycetota > Planctomycetia > Gemmatales > Gemmataceae > Gemmata. The sequence continues at coordinate 6,093 of VGZJ01000114.1, read as the reverse complement.
GCGGAACCCGCCGGGCACGCGCTCGGTGAACCCGGCCTCGCGCGACGCGGCGAACAACTGCTGCCCCTGCGCGCTCGCCGGGCCGCTGGAGTACATGTACTCCGACTTCCACAGGTCGCGCGGGTCGTCCGGGCGCGGGTACAGGTCGCCCGGCGGGTACGCCAGCGACATCGTCACGTACAGGTCGCCGCGGTAGATGGCGACCGTTTCGCCGCCGAAGCCCATCGCGCGCTTGATGTAGTTCGCCGCGACGTGGTTCTTCTGCGGCTCCTCTGGGTACTTGAACACGACCACGTCGCCGCGGTGCGGCGCGCGGATGTGGTACAGCGGCTTGAGTACGAGGACGCGGTCGCCGGTGCGGTTCTCCGGCCGCGGGTTCAGGTCTTCGATGCGCCCGAGGTGGCGGCAGTTCGGGCAGCAGTAGCCGATCAGCGCGTGCTTCTGCCCGGTCTGTTGGTTGGCCTCGACCTCGTCGTGCGAGTTCACGGGGAAATCGTGCGAACACTTCGGGCAGGTGATGACCTTCTGGTAGCCGTACAGCGTCTCGGCCATCGACCCGGTGGGGATGACGAACGCTTCCGTGATGAACAGTTTCAGGAGCAGCACGAGGACGACGACGAAGACGACGGTTTCGACGACCTCGCGGGCCGGGTCGCGCGGGTGCTTCTTGTTCTCCTTCTCGGTCTCTTCGGGATCTTCCGTCCGGTTCTTCGCGGTCGCGGCGGCGGTTGCCATGCGGTCCTCACGTCGGCGGGGGCGGAAGGCGGCGATACAAGCGGTTCGCTCGCTGCCCGGCGAGATTCAGTGCAGCCAGCGGACGCGGCCCCAGTCGAGCCACTGGAACTCGCGCTCGCGCCCGCCGACCGTGACACGGCCCGAGCGCAGCGGCTGGTGGATCAGGAATGGTTTACCGATGAAGTCGGCTTCCGGCACGCCCGGCGTCGGCCATTTCCGGCTGTCCTGCGAGTTCCCGCTGTTGTCGCCCAACACGTAGTACTCGCGCGGCCCCAGCGTTACCGGCTGGCGCGTGCCGTGCGTGCCGTAGTGCGTGTAGTGGGTGTCGCGGAGCAGGCGCAGCTCGCGCACGACGACGCGGCACCCCCGCGCGCCCAGTTGCAGCGGGCGGGCGAACTGGTCCGGGCGGCGGATCACTTGCGGCAGGTCGGCGTGCGGGCCGATTTGCTTGCCGTCGAGGGCGAGGGCCGCCCGCCGGTCCGCGAACGCGAACTCCACCCGTACCGCGCGGCCCGGTTGGAGCGACACGCCCGCGGTCGAGGTCAGCCCGCCGTTGCCCTCGTGGACGAGCTGCGCGCGCCCCGTCCCCTTTGGCCCGACGCTGATTTCGGCCGACACCGCGTCCGCGCCGTCCATGAGACGGCAGGCGAAGGAAGCCTCGTCGGTTGTGGTCGCGGTCACTTCGACTACGCAGGTCAGCACGAAGTCGCGGGCGACCGGGAGCGCACGGTAGTTGATCGGGCGGCCGTCGTAAGCGTTCCACACGCGCACCGGCTGCTCGGCGTTCTGCTCCTCGTCCAGCAACAGGTGGCGGTACGTGGCCCCGACCACCGCCTGCGGCGCGTCGCCCGCGTCAAGCACGATTTCGGTTCCCTGCACCACGTCGGGCGCGGCGGGCGGCTTCGCGCCGGCGGCCGGCAGGCGCGGGTCGGCCCCGGCGCTGGCGACCCAGCGCGCGGCCCACCCCGTTCCCTTCGGCGGGTACGTCATGTCGAACACCGGGACCAGCGTTTCGCGCAGTTCGGCCAACCCCTTGCGCGCGATCTCGTTGTTCACGTAAACGTCGCCGTCGGTCACGCGAATCGTCTCGCCCGGCAGCCCGATCAGGCGCTTGACGTAGGGCTTGCCGAACTCCTTTGGGTCCGGGTCCGGGCAGCGGAACACGACCATTTCCCATCGCCGCGGGGCGCGCAGACTGTAGACGTTCTTGTCAACGAGGAGCCGGTCGCCGCTGAGGTCGCGGGCGTCGGCGAGGGAGAAGCGGTGGGTCTCGTGCGTGCCATACTCGCAGTTCGGGCACACGACGCGCGCGTAGTGCTCGTTCGCGCCGCTGGTGGGCCGGCCGACGCGCACCGGGTACGCGCACCGCGGGCACGGCCCGGCCCGGTGGTGCCCGATCAGCGACGGGGCCATGCTCCCGGTGGGCACCCCGAACGGCTCCAAGGCGAGCGTGCGGACGATCAGGAACAGCGAGGTGAACACGAATAAGACGAGCAGGAGGACGCGCGCCGTCGGCGCGTGGCGCACCAGCTTCGGCGGCGCGGGCGCAGCGGGCGGCGGCGCTGGGGGTGATGGCGTGTCCATGTGACGAGCTTCTTCGTTTAGCCGCGACCCAGAGGTGAGCGCGAAAGACTACTCGTCCGATTCCAGCACCGCCAAGAACGCCTCTTGCGGCACTTCCACCTGCCCGATCTGCTTCATGCGCTTCTTGCCCTCGGCTTGCTTCGCCCAGAGCTTGCGCTTGCGGGTGATGTCGCCGCCGTAGCACTTCGCGGTCACGTTCTTGCGCATCGCGGCGATGTTCTCACGCGCCACCACGCGTGCACCGATGGCCGCTTGGAGCGCGACCTCGAACAGGTGCCGGTCGATCTCCTCGCGCAGTTTTTTCAGGATCATGCGCCCGCGGCGCTCGGCGCTGCTCCGGTGGACGATCACGGACAGCGCGTCCACCTTCTGTCCGTGAACGAGGATGTCCATCTTCACGAGGTCCGCGGACTTGAAGCCCAGCACCTCGTAGTCCATCGTCCCGTAGCCGTGCGTGACGGACTTGAGCTTGTCGTACAGGTCGTAAATCACCTCCGCGAGCGGCATCTCGTAGACCAGAATCACACGCTGCTGGCTCAGGTACTCGGTGCGGACGAACGTGCCGCGCCGGTCGGTACACATGCCCATCAGGTCGCCGATGTTCGCCGCCGGGATCAGGAAACTGATCCGCACGATGGGTTCGCGGAACTCCTCGATCAGCCCCGCGTCCGGCACCTCCTGTGGCCCGTGAACCGTAACCACGCTCCCGTCTCGCTTCTTGATCTCGAACGTCACGTTCGGCGCGGTCTGTACGAGGTTCAGGTTGCTGTCGGCTTCGAGCCGCTGCTGAATGATCTCGCGGTGGAGCATCCCGAGAAAGCCGCAGCGGAAGCCGAACCCAAGGCCGTCGCTCACTTCCGGCTGGAACGTGAACGAGCTGTCGTTGAGCTTGAGTTTGCCGAGCGCCTCGCGCAGGTCCTCGAACTCGTTGTTGTTCACCGGGAACAGCCCGGAGTACACCATCGGCTTCGGTTCCTTGTACCCGGCGAGCGGTTCGGCCGCCGGGTTCGCGGCGTCCGTCACCGTGTCGCCGATGTTCACGAACTCGATGTTCTTGATGTTGGCCGTGAAGTACCCGACCTGCCCCGCGGCCAGTTCCTCGCACTTCTGCAAGTCGGGCCGGAACTGGCCGATCTCCGTGACGGCGTACTCTCGCCCGGTCCGCATCAGCTTGATCTTCTTCCCCAGTTTGATGCTGCCGTCTACCATGCGGATGTAGACGACGACGCCCTTGTAGGTGTCGAAGTGGCTGTTGTAGATGAGGGCCTTGAGCGGCGCGGCGGGGTCGCCGGCCGGGGCCGGGACGCGGTCGACGACGGCGTTCAGCAGGTCGACGACGCCCTCGCCCGATTTGCCGCTGACCCGCATCACCTCGTCCGGGTTCGTCATCAGGGCGGTTTCCATCTCCCCGATCACGAAGTCCGGGCGCGCGTGCGGCAGGTCGATCTTGTTCAGCGTGGGGATGATCTTCAGCCCCGCGTCCATCGCGAGGAACCCGTTCGCGACGGTCTGGGCCTGCACGCCTTGGAAGGCGTCGGCCAGCAGGACCGCGCCCTCGCACGCGGCGAGACTGCGGCTCACTTCGTAGTTGAAATCGACGTGGCCGGGCGTATCGATCAGGTTCAGTTCGTACTTGGTGCCGTTGTGCTCGTGGTAGATCGTGACCGGGTGCATGCGGATGGTGATGCCGCGCTCCCGTTCGAGGTCCATGCTGTCGAGCGTTTGGGCCTTGATGTCGCGCTCGGAAATGGTGCCCGTTTTCAGTAGGAACTGATCGGCCAGCGTGCTCTTGCCGTGGTCGATGTGGGCGATGATGCAGAAGTTGCGGATGTTCGCGGTCGGCGTCGGCATTCGGCGCTCACCATAGAAGCGAGCCGCGGGGTTCATCCCTGCGGGTACTGTTGCTCATCCTAGCACTGCGGGCGCGGGCTGAATAGGCCGCACCGTTGCCGCACGGGGCGCGCGCCGCAAGATGAAAGCACGCCCGCCGCCGCGGGGTATGATAGTTGTCACTCGTTCCGAGGGGGTCGCCGTGCGCTTGCTACCGCTGTTCGCGCTCGCCGGGGTCGTCGCGCTCGTGGGCTGTGGGGGCGAGAAGCCGGCGCTGCCGAGCAACCCGGTCGCGCCCATCGCCGTGGACGTGAAAGAGGTAACGGCCGACGAACTCGACACGGCGATCAAAGAGTACAAAGGGAAAGTGGTTCTGGTGGACTTCTGGGCGACGTGGTGCCCGCCGTGCCGCGACAGGTTCCCCAAGTTCGTGGCCGCGCATAAGAAGTACGCCCCGAACGGCCTCGTGTGCGTGAGTGTCAGCCTCAACAAGCTGTGGCCGCGCGGCGAGTACGACAAGCAGCCGGTTTTGGAGTTCCTGAAGGACAGCGGCGCGACGTTCCCCAATTATGTCGCCGTGAAGGACGAGGACAAACTCACCGAACGATTCGGTCTCGGCAACGGCATTCCCTACATGACGATGTTCGACAAGACCGGGGCGCGCATTTGGGACAGCGAGAAGGAGTACCTGAGCGAGAGCGGGCTGAATAAGCTGATCGAACGCCAACTGGCGAAGTAACCCCAACGCAAGGAGCCGGTCATGGTGCGGGTCGTGATGTGCGCGAGCGTGCTGGCGCTGACCGCGGGGGCGTGCGCCCCGGCCGCGGAACCGAACGCCGTCGAGGTCAAAGAGGTCAAGTTCGACGATCTCGACAAGGCTCTCACAGGTGCGAAGGGTAAGGTCGTGGTCGTGGACTTCTGGGCGACGTGGTGCGGGCCGTGCGTCAAGAAGTTCCCGAACTTCGTCGAGATGCACACCAAGTACAAGGACAAAGGGCTGGTCTGCATCAGCGTGAGCATGGACAAGGCCGGGCCGAAGGGGAGCTACGACAAGGAAAAGGTGCTGAAGTTCCTGAAGGACCAGAAGGCAGCGTTCCCGAACTTCATCGTGCTCGACCCGGACGCGGACGAGGAGAAGATTGCTAAACGGTTCGGGTTGGACGGGGGCATCCCGTTCATGGCCGTCTTCGGCAAGGACGGCAAGAAAGCGTGGGACAGCGAAGCGATGAAGCTCAAGGACGAAGAACTCATCAAGCTGATCGAAGGCCAACTCGCGAAGTGAAAGTGGTGTTGGCCCGACGCGCCAGCGAGAGCCAGCCACTCGGCCCATGCTGGCGTGTCGGGCGAACCGTTGTTACGCCGGCGGGCGGATCGACGAGCCGACGAAGCTGAACGTCGAGTTCGCGTTGGAGCCCAGCGTCGTGATGGCGGCGATGCACACCACCACGATGAGCGCGAGCATCACCGCGTACTCGACCGCCGTCGGGCCGTCTTCGCGCTTCAGGAACGACACCAAGCTCTTCGTTAGACCGCGCATGTCTGCACTCCCAGCGAGGGTAACTGTGGCCCGCGCGAGGCGCGCGAACCGGGGTTGGGAACCAGACGGGTTTCGTGCCGGTGCGCCCCGCGAGCCTGTGGGTCGGGTGGGGTGGGTCGTTGGTGCGCCGCCGACACCGAATCTGTAGCAGCGGTTTTTTCGGCGCGGGTAAGTTTTGTCGATTTTGCCGATGGTGTCGGTTTCGTACGTCCGATTCTCCGACGCTCCCCGGTACACACAACGGGCGAAACGAAGCAACCCTCGTCGTTCGCGACGAGGGTTGCGGTGTCGTCGTGTGTGACAGAGCTTAGCTGCCGGACGGCGGGCGGATCGAAGAGCCGACGAAGCTGAACGTCGAGTTCGCGTTGCTGCCCAGCGTCGTAATGGCGGCGATGCACACCACCACG
>VGZJ01000113.1 GCA_016872595.1 Planctomycetota bacterium | reverse complement strand
AGCACCTTCGCCGGGATCGCGCGCGGAACGGGCGCGCCGCCGGCGCGGTCGGCCGGCAGCGCGGCGACGACGTTCGGCACCACGACGCGCGGCAGCGCCTTCCCGCCCAGATCGGTGGGGAACGCGAACACCGGCGGCGGCGGTTCCGGCTGTGCCGCGACCGGCTCAAGCGGCAGCTTCGGTGTGACGGGGAGCACTTCGAGCGCGACGGCCGCTTGCGGCTTCGCGAGCGCCGCGGGTTCCGGCGCGGGCGCGGGCTCGGCCACTTGCTCCGGCGAGCAACTCGCGAGCGCCAGCGCGCACGCCGGCGCGAGGAACCGAGTGCGGAACAGATCGCGGATCGTCATGGTTCGTCTCCGGGCGAGCGGCGCGGCGTAAGCCCACCGGTGGTTTCAATCGCTACCGGCGGGCTTACGCCGCGCCGCTCGCTGTGTTCACTTCGCCTCGATCACCAGTTTCACCGGCGTGCCCTCTTTCGGCAGCACGTCGGGCCGCACGTCGAGCTTCAGGAACTTCTCTTCCTTCATCGTCCAGCCGGTTTGCAGGACCACTTCGTCCGTGACCGGGAACAGGCAGATGAGCGAGCCGGTCAGGTCGGCCCCGTACTTCTTGTCGTCCGGCTTGTTCGGGTCCGGCGCGGTGAGGCTACTGCCGGTGAACACGAACGTCATCTTCGGCGGGGCCTTCTTGGTCTTGGGGTCCATCAGAATCTTTTCGAGCGTGAGGCGCTTGGTGCCGCCCGCGCCGTCGGGCACCTCGACGAACACGTTCACCTCCGGCCCCTGTGCCTTCGGGTCGGGGTCGCCCTCCTTCTGCGCCGCGCCCTTCGCCGGCTTGCCGGGCTTCAGACCGACTTTCTCCAAAGCCTTGTGAACCTCGGACGGGTCGACCTCGATGGTCAGCACGGTCTCGTGGGCCTTCTTCCCCTTCGGGTGCCCCCAGCACGCGATCAGTTCGATGGGGTACTGCTCGCCCTTGAGGTGTTCGAGCTTGCGCGGCGCGACCTTCGCGTCGATGGACACCGACTTCTTGGTCATGTCGATGGTGACGCCGGTGTTCTTCTGGTCCTTCTTCTCCTGCGCGTCCATCGCGCCGGCGACGAGAAGGAAGGACACGACACCAAAGACCGTTGCGAACTGCTTCATGGGGTTTCCTCTCGGCGGCGCGCTCGCCTGCGGCTCGCGGCTAACGATTGGGGGTGTTCGTTCTTCTCTGACACTGCCCACTGGCACTGACACTACTTGGTGCCGATACACACCAACACCGTTTCCTTGTTGACCCACGGGCCGTCGAGGTTGCACGTCGCGACGACGAGTTTGCCGCCGTGGACGGTGACGCCACCGTAGACCATGCCGGGCGCGTTCACTTCCTTCGCCAGCGCGAACGACCACTTGGCGTTGCCGGTTTTCAGGTCGATGGCGTGAACGGTGCCGCTGAGGTCGGCCGCGTACACCACGCCGCCGGCCACCGCGGGCGGCGCGAAGAACGGCGTCTTCGCGTCGAACAGCCACGCGCGCTCGCCGTCGGCCGCCTTGTACGCGCGGACCTTGCCGTCGGTCGCGGTGCAGACGATCAGGCCGTCACTGAACGCGACGCTGCCCAGCACGCCGCCGGGCACTTCCTTCCGCCACTTCTTCTCGCCGGTCTTGGCGTCGAACGCGGTCAGGTCGCCCTTCGCGCCCTTCAGTTCCTTGTAGTAGTAGCCGATGGAACTGCCCGGCACGACGACCAGATCGCCGGCGACCGTGGCCCCGCCCCACGGGTTGTAGGTCAGTTCGGCCTTCCACGCGGTCTCGCCGGTGCCGGCCTTGAGCGCGTACAGCGCGCGCTCGCCGACTTTCTCTTTGTCGAGGAACGACGTGGGCACGAGCAGCAGTTCGCCGGTCACGTTGATCGGGGCGTCCACGTGCCACTTGCCCGCGCCCTTCTGCCACACCTTCTTCGGCGCGAACTTGAGCAACTGGCTGTCGTCCGGCGGGATGGCGAAATCGTCCTTCTTGGCCTTCAGTTCCTCGTACTTCTTCTCCAGTTCCTTCCACTTGGCATCCTGCATCTTGGCGACTGTGGCGAGGTCGTAGTCCTTGCCGTCGAGCGTGGCCTTGTCGAGTTCGACGCAGAACGCGCCCGCGGCCCCGCCGCCCATGAACACCTTGCCGCCGGCCACGACCGGCGCGCCTTCGAGGTGGATCAGGTCGCCGGGCATGACCAGTTGCCAGAGCGGTTTGCTGGTGGTCGCGCTGACGCAGTGCAGCACGCCGCCGGAGTCTTGGTGCAGCCCGTCGCCGAACACGAGCAGGTCGCCCGTGACCGCCGGCGAGCTGACCGACGCGAGCTTGAGGTACGGCGCGCTCTTGGCCCACGTCGCGACCGGCGGGGTCTTGGCGGCGAACGGGAACAGGTGCGCCGAGGGCCGGTTGAACGCGCCGATCCCGGCGACGTAGATCGCGTCCTTCACGGGCACCGGCGACGCGATGTAGTGGTCCGTGGACTTCACGACCCACAGCACCGCGGGCTTCTCCGGCCCGGCCGCGCCGTCGGTGTTGCCGGTGCGCTGCGGGTTGCCGCGATAGGTCCCCCACGGCTCAACGGCCGAGGACGCACCGCCGAGACCGCAGAGAACGCAGAGAGAAATCAGGAGAGAACGAACAGTCATTGAAGCCCTTTCTTTGAACCGATTTCTCTGTCTTCCTCTGCGGTCTCCGCGGTCTCCGCGGTGAACACTATTACTGCTTCACCTGCATCGGCGTGGTCGTTACGGTCACGTCCTTCGTGGTGGCCTTCCCGTCGGGGCCGATCAGCTCGAACTTGTACGCGCCCGGGGCGAGCGCGAACCGCGGGGCCGTGCCGCACTGGTTGCCGCGGCTGTCGCCCCCGGTCACGGCGCAGCACGCCACGCGCTCGCCCTTCGCGTCGCGCACCACGATCTTGCCGCCGTTCAGGGTGGCGGTGCCGTTCAGCGCGACCGTGACCGCGGTCTTCGCGCCGCCGGGTGTTTGCACGCCGAACAACACGCTCGATTCCTGCCCCTCGTTGTTCAGGATCAGGTCGAGTTGGCCGTCGCCGTTCAGGTCTACGAAACACGCGGCCTGCGAGTTGTAGACCTTTTGGTTGAGGCCGAGCGCGGCGGTCTTGTCGGTGAACTTGCCGTTGCCGTCGTTCTTGAAGTAGCGGTTGGTGCCCTTCACGCAACACACCAGCAGGTCCGGCTTGCCGTCGTTGTCGAAGTCGCCCCACGCGGCCGACACCGCGAACGGCAGCGCGCCCGCGAGGTCGCCGCTGGCCGCGGTCGCATCAGTGAACTTCCCCGTGCCGTCGTTGCGGAGCAGCTTGCACTTGCCGTCCGCTTGCGGCACGAACAGGTCGAGGTGGCCGTCGCCGTCGAAGTCGCCCAGCGCAGGCCCGACCTTGCCGGGCTTGTAGCTGATGCCGCTGTCGGCCTTCAGCGCGAACTTCGTGCCGCCGTTCACGAGCAGCATGCCGGTGCCCGCGCCGTAGAGGATGTCCGGCTTGCCGTCGCCGGTCAGGTCGGCGACCGCGAGCGTGTCGCCCTTCACGTCGGCGCACAGCCCGTCCGGGCCGAAGCCCCACGCGGCGGACACGTCCTCGAACCACGCACCCGCGGGGCCGGCGTCGCCGTGGCCGAGCGCGAACGAGAAGGCGTGCGCCGCGCCGCTGTCGCACATCTTCACGAGCAGCGTGTTCTTCCCCTGCTTCAGCTTCAACACGAGCGGGGTCGCGTTCGGGCTGAGCTTGTCGTTGCTGTGAACCTTCTCGCCGTTGACCCACACGGTCAGCGTGCCGGCGCTGCCGAGCGCAACGGGCACGTCGAAGGCCGCGGCCATTTCGAGTTCGCGATAGAGGTACGTCGCGCAGTTCCCGCCCACTTCGGGGATCGGCACCATCTCGCCGTCCTTGATGTCCTTCTTGGCCCACTTGGTGAGCATGTCGCGCTTGCCCTTGTACTCCTTGCCGACGTTGAACGGTTCCTTCTCGATGGCGAACTCGGTCTTGAAGTTGTCGGCCGGCGCGGTGGCGCGGAACGTGCCGATGACGTGCCAGTCGGTGAACTTGGGCACGACGACCTTCGGCGCGGCCGGGCGCGTGTTCTTGTAGAGGCACAGCCCGTGGAACCCGTTGGCGAGGAGGACGTCGGGCTTGCCGTCGCCGTCGAAGTCGCCCCACGCCGCGGCCGTCAGGTTGTACGCGGCTTCCTTCGGCAGGCGCTTGGTTTCGTCGCGGAACTGGCCCTTGCCGAGGTTCACGAACAGGCGCGGGCCGGTGGGGGTGGCGAGGAGCAGGTCGGGGAGGCCGTCGCCGGTGCAATCGGCCCACACCGCGGAGCGCGCGCCGCCGGTCAGCCCCGGCAGGCTCGTTTCGACGAACCCGTCGCCGCCGTTCTGGAGCAGCACGACCTTGTTCGCCCCGCACAGGCAGATGTCGGGCTTGCCGTCGTTGTCGAAGTCGATCGTCGTGACGGACTGCGCCTCGGCGTCGAGCTTGGCAAGCGCCGCGTAGCGGTCGAAGCCGGGCATGCCCTTGAGCGCGCGGATGTCCTCGCCGCCCCAGCCGACGAAGTCGCGCTTCGGGTTGTAGTCGATGATCTTGAGGCTGGCCTTCAGGCGCTGGATGCGCGCGGTCTTCTTGTGGATGGCTTCCTTGTCGCCGTCCACCATGCACGGCACGATGATTTCCTTGTTGTCGAGCATGTCCGCGAGCAGCGCCGGCAGTTTCTCCGGCTTGCCCGCGTAACTGCGCAGCAGGAACGGCTCGCCGTGCGACATGCCCCACCACTCGCCCTGCGGGTACGCCTGATACCACGAGGTGCCGAAGTACGTCTCGCTGGAGCCGCCGTTGTGGAAGAAGGTGGCCTGCTTGCCGACCTCGGCCCACTTCATGATCTCTTCCCACTCGCCGGGGCGCAGCCCGCCCTTGCCGATGTTGTGCTTGATCTCGTTCTGCGGGTGCTTGCCCTTAATGTCTTGGAGCTTGGCGAAGATGACGAGGTTCTTCTCGCGGTCCACCTTCGTGACCTGCATCTGCACGATGTGGGTGGACTGGCGCACGATGTCGCCGAGGCTCAGGGGGATCTCGACGTAGGCGCTGGCGCGCTGCGGGAGCGCGAGCGTGAGGGCCAGCGCGCCGAGCGCGACAAGGAATCGACGGGCCATCGCAATAACCCTCCCAGAGTCGAACGCAGGTATCAAACCCTGATCTCGTTAGCCGCGAGCCGCGGGCGAGCGCGGCGCGCCATCACTCACGTCGGCATTTCGTCCGCGCGCGGCTCGCGGACGTTCGTCACGAACCGCGGTTCGCACGCGCCGAACTGCTGGTAGTTCTGTCGAGCCAGCGACAAACTCAGCGCCCCGTTTGGCCCGCCCTTCACCTCGTCCGCGTTGTGGTCGTCTTGGCCGTCGTCCTCCCAGAAGCACACCGGGCAAACATCCCAGTCGCCGCGTTCCGAGAGCGTCTTACACCCACAGCAGGGGCAGCGCAGCGGCAGTGGCTCGGCCATCGGCGCGATTTACCTCTTCTCGGTCCGGCCTCCACAGCGGCAGAAGCTCAGATGAAGCCGAACACAATCGCAGCAGCGAAGACGATCACGATGCTGACGAACCCGTGGCACAGGAAGGCCACGCACACAATCCCGTCTGGGTTGTGGAGGTCCGGCCACGCTTCCGGCTGTTTCAGGGGCTCCGGTTTCTTCGGAAACAGCCAACTCGTGACGGCCATCAGCGCCACCGTCAGAGCGAAGACCGCGACGCAGAGTAGTGCGGTCTTCATGCCCTACTTCTTCTTGATCTTGTCGATGCGCTCTTGGGCGGCCTTTGCCCACTCGCCGTCTTTCGGTGCGTCTTTCAGCACGCGCTCGAGCAACTTCAAGGCGTCGTCGGGCTTCTTCTCTTCGACCAGCACGCGGGCGTGTTCGAGCATCGCGGGGAACTTGAGGTCGGGCAGGTCGTAGCCGAAGTAGACCGTGCTGAACGCCTTGCCCGCGTCGGCCCACTTACTCGCGGCGGCGCGGCACAAGCCGATTTGTAGGTGCGATTTGCCGGCCCGGTCGTCAGTCGTCGCTTGCGTGACCAGCGCGTAAGCGTTCACCGCGTCATCGTAGCGGCCCTGATTCTGGAACGCCCAGCCGATGCCGTAGCGGGCGTCGATTGCCCATGCGTTGTTGTTGCCGTAGCGGGCGATGAGCGTCTCGAACGCCTGACGCGAGGCGTCCCACTGCTTCTGTTGCGTGAGGGCGTGGCCGAGGCGCAGGAGTGCGCGGTCGCTGACGCCGGCGACGTTGTGGAACGCGCCGTTGTCGCGGAAGATGGCGAGCTTCTTCGCGGCGTCTTCGGCCTTGCCCTGCGCGAGCAGCGCCTCGCCGGAGCGGTACAGCCCGTGCGCCCGGTGCGGCGACTTCTCGTTGTTGCCCACCGCGTCGAACTGGCCCTGCGCCGCGGCGTAGTCCTTCTTCTCGTACAGCGCCGCGCCAAGGCGGATGCGGACGCGGTCGATGGTCTCCGCGGGCGTCGGCTTGTCGGCCGGTTCCTTGTCGATGGCTTCCTTCAACAGCTTGATCGCATCGTCGGGCTTCTTCTCGGTCAGCACTTCGGCCAGTTCAAGCCGCGCCTCGACCGCGAGCGCGAGGTCCGGGAACTGCGCGAGGAGCGCGGTGTAGGGCGCGGTCGGGTCGGCCCCGGCCGCGCGGTACGTCCATGCGGCGTCGTACAGCAACCGGGCGCGGGCCTCGCTCTGCGGGTGCGCGGCCTTGTACGCATCGGCCCGCTGTTCGAACAACTTCGCGACGTTCACCAGTTCGTTCTTGATGGCCTTGATCTGGTTGTCGAAGGCGGCGATCTGCTCCGGCTTCAGGCCGGGTTGCGCCTTCTGCTTCTCGACGGCCGCGATGCGCAGTTTGATTTCTTCCGCCTGACACTGCGCCGCCTTCAGCGCGCTCTCCACCGCGATGGGCAGCGTGGGCGCGGCGGCGAGTGCTTGCTCGAACGCGGTGCGCGCCTCGGTCGGCTTGTTGCTCTCGAACAGCGCGACGCCGTGGTGATAGCGGAGCAGCGCCACCCACTCGGACTTCTGCGCCGCGTTCAGCCCGCCCTCGAACTTGGTGCGGGCCTCTTGCAACGCCTGCACCGCTTGCGCGGGTTGGTTCTGCTCGCGCAGCAGCGTACTGAGGTAGATCATGCCCAGCGCCGCGACCGGCGACTTTTGCAGCGGGTCGGCGTTGAAACTGCGGAGCGAGTTGATCGCACCGTTCTTGTCGCCCTGAAGGGCCATCACCTTGGCGCGCTCGAGGTGCGACGTGCCGACCAGCGGCGACTGCGGGAACTCGCGGTTCAGCCGCTCGAACGCGGTGCGGGCCTTGTTCAGGGCCTCGTTGCGCTCGTTGCCCGCGGCGAGTTGGATGCCCAACCGCTTCTGGCAGTGGCCGTACTTGAGGATCGCGTCGGGCGTCTGCTCGGACTTCGGGTTCGCGGCGATGAACCCGTCGAGGTTCGCGGCGGCGGCCGTCAGCTTCTCGCGCAGCATGTTGTCTTGCAGCGCGTCCTCGGCCTTCGCCGGCGCGGTGCGAATCTGGCAGTCGGCGAGCACGTAGGGCACCGGGGCGAGGTCGCCGTTGCGCTCCGGAGCCGGGATCGACTCCAGCACCTTGATGGCCTTCTCCCAGTCTTCGACCGCGAGGAAGCACAGCGCCTGCCCGTACTTGGCGCGGTTCACGCGCTCGAACTCCGGGTACTTCGTCACCACCTCCGCGTACTGCGCCGCGGCGGCGGTGTAGGCCGGCTTCGCCTCGGCGGGCTTGTTGGCCTTCGCCAGCGCCTCAGCCTTGGCGAAGGCGTTCTCCGCACCGCGGAACAGCACCAGCGGCAGCAGCGTACTATTGGGGAACTGCTGCTTGAAGGTGGCGATGCGGGCCTCAGACGTCGGGATGTCGCCGGCGAGGTTGTACGCGGTGATGAGCCGTTGCAGCGTCTCTTCGGCCTTCGCCGGCAGCAGCTTCTCGTTCCAGATCGTTTCGTAGGTCGTGGCCGCGTCCTTCGGCAGCTTGGCCGCGAGCTGCGTGTCGGCCAGTTCGAGCAGCGCGTCGGCGCGCCGGCCCTTCGCGGCCGGGTCTTGCGCGGCCATCTGGTTCGACCGATCCGCCGCGGTGCGGAGCGTGTTGATCGCGGTGTTGAAGCTCTGCACCCGCAGGTTCGGGTTCGTCGGCTCGACGTTCGCCGCGAGGCCGGCCTGCGCCTTGCCCATCCAGAACAGCGACTGATCGGCCAGCCGCGCGTGATTGGTCAGCGGTTGCAGCGTCTTCACGGCCGCGTCGAACTGCTTCGTTTGCACTTGGCAGAAGCCGAAGCGCAGGACGGCGTCGTCCTTGAGCGGCGACGCGGCGAAGTCCTTCGTGAACGCCTCGAACTTGCCCTGCGCCTCGCCGAACTTGCCCGCTTCGTAATTGAGGCACGCGGCGTAGAACGCGCTGCCGGCGACGTAGTCCGGGGCCGGGTTGCGCACGAGCGCTTCGAGCCGCGTCTTCTCCCACGGGTCTTTGACGAAGTTCTGCGGTTGCTTCAGCGCCTCGACCGCGGCGGCCTTCTGCTTCGTGTACTCGGCGATCACGCCGTCGTAGGCGGTCGCGGCCTCGGCGTTCTCGGCCTGCGACTGGTGCACGCGGCCCATCAGGTAGCGGGCGTGCGGGCCGAACGGCTGGTCGTAGGGCGCGAGTTGCCCCAGCGCCTTCGCCGCGGCGGGCACGTCGCCGAGGATGAAGCACGCGGTCCCGTGGTAGTACAGCGCGAGCGGGCGGAACTTGCTCTTGGCGAGGTTCGCGTCCTTCACGAACGGCTCGACGGTCGCGCGGGCCTCCTTCGCCTTGTTGAGGCGCAGTTCCATCTCGGCGGTGTCGCACCGCGAGCGCGCGGCCCACTCGGTATCGGCGGGCGTCTTCTTCTCGAAGGCGTCGCGCGCCGCGGCGAAGTGCTTCACGGCCTCGGTAAAGTGCCCGTTGGCGTTGTTCTGGCGCTGCGGCATCTCGTTGGGCCGCGCGACGCCTTCCGCGAGTTCCTTCTGACCCAACCCGCGGCGGCACACGCCGAGGTGGTACTGCGCGAGCGCCTGTTCGCTGTACTTGGCGTCGTTCGCCGCCGGGGTGAAGGCCTCGAGCGCCTTTTGGAAGTCGCGCGCCGGCAGGTCGAGCAGCGCGAGGCCGAGGCCATAGCGCGCGTCCTGCGCGTGCTTCGAGCCGCCGAACTTCTGGAGCAGTTCGGTGAACCGTTCCGACGCGAACTGCGGGTTGTTTTCGTTGTACGCCTTGCGCCCGGCGTTCAGCAGCATCTCGGCCTGCTGGTCGGGGGTGGGCTGGGCGCTGGTCACGCCGAACGAAAGTACGACAAGAAGGAACGCGGCGGAACCGCGAGCGCGGGTGCGGAGCATGGGTGATCGTCTCCCCTGACGGAAGAGGGCGGCGTGCGGGCGGGCGATGGCGGGAACCGTTCGGCAGCGCGTCGGGGTCGGGCCACGGCCGTGGCAGCGGCAACTGAAGGGTGTGGCGCGCGGCCCCGATTGGCCCATGTTGCGCGAAGTCGCGCGCGGAGTCAACCAGCGCCCGCAGAAAACGCGCGACCGTTACAGGTTCGCGCCAACGCCCGGCCGCTTGCGGCTTCGCGAGCGCTCGCGAAGCCGCAAGCGGCTGTCGCTACGAGCCGAAGACGCGCGTGAACCAGCTTCGGCCGTCGGGGCGCGGCTTGGGCACCTTCACCGGCCTGCCCTCCAGTACCGCGCGGCCCCATTCGCCGGCGATTCGCGCCGCGTGCGCCCGCCCCAGCCACTTCACCAAACGCCCGAAGCCGCCGGCCAGCACGGGGCGGCGGCGGTCGATGCCGTGGCCGTCCGAACCCAGCAGGTGGATGAACCCGCCCTTCGCCCAGCGCTTCAGGGCGACTTCGAGGCCCGGCTCCCACGGTTCCGCGAGCGCGCGGGCCGTCACCTGAAACAGGACGCCGGCCGCGATCCATTTCGCGCACAAGCCGAGGTCGTCGAGCAGCAGCTCGTAGCGCTCCGCGTGCGCGAGGATCAACCGCACACCGTAGGGGGCCAGCGCTTCGGCCAGCGGCAACAGGTTGATGGTCTGACCGTGCGGCATTTCAACCAGAAGGAACTGCTTGTGGTCGCCGACCGAGAGCAACGTGCCCGCGAGCCAGTCGTCGACCAGCGACGGCGACACCATGACTTCGCCGGTGGGATGCACCGCGAGCGGCAGCTTGTGGTGAGCGAGTTGCGCCTTGAGCGCGGCGGTCGCGGCGCGGAGGTGGTCGGCGGTGTTCGCGGGGTAGTGGTGGTTCTGGTGCGCGAGCGCGGTGGCGTGCCGCGCGCCCTCGGCGAGCAACATGCGGCACATCGCGAGCGCGACATCGGGCGCGGGCGGCCCGTCGTCGAGGCCCGCGAGCAGGTGAACGTGGGTGTCCGCGAGCGGAGTCATGGAAGTGATTTAGCGAGCGGCGCGGCGTCAGCCCGCCGGTAGCTTTCCAGCGCAGATACGTTTAGCACGACTGTGTTGGGAAGCTACCGGCGGGCTGACGCCGCGCCGCTCGCGGGGCCAGATACAACCGTGTCGGGCGGTTTACTTCTCGACCTGTGGCGCGGAAGGCTCACGGCACCGCCACCCGTCGGCCGGCGGCGCGGGGGCAGGAACCGCGATCCGCGAGGTTGTTCCAGACCTGCCCCCGCGCCGCCGGCCGACGGGTGATAGCGGTGCTGGAACAGCCTTCCCCGAGTCGCACTGGTAGGCATTCGCTCGGACGACGCAACATCGTCCTGCTGCAGAGCAGCGAGCTAAACACGCCCGACGCGGTGTTTCATTTACGATTGGTGATTTGTGATTGACGATTGAAAGTCAGCAGCCGAACCCGCACGCCGTCTTTCAATCGTCAATCGTCAATCACCAATCATCAATCCCCCGAGGGCTCTTTGCCGCCGGTCCACGGGCCTTCGAGCTTCTGGTAGTCCGGCGGGGTCAGGCTGCTGCCCGTGTAGCCGGCCGGCGGGTTGAAGCCCATGACCTCGTTCGGCTTGCCGCGCTTCTTGCTGCGGGCCTCCCACTGCTGCGCCCACGAAGCGTCGGCGTCCTTCGTGACGCGCTTGGCCTTGTCCCACATGAGGGCCTTGCCGAAGCGGTAGCTCTGCACGCCCATGTTCACGGTCGCGAACGCGGCGGCCCCCAGTTCCGGGGTGCTCAGGGTCTCGCGGCGCTTCACCTTGTCGTCCATGCGGCAGTGCGCGAGGAAGTTCTCCCACAGCGCGCGGGTGGCGTTGCCCGTCTTCGGGTTCTCGAAGGTGTGGATCGGGGCCTCGGCCCCCATCTTCGGCTTGCTCGGCCCGCCGCTGAAGTACTGACCGTGGACCTCGAAGCCCTTCATGTAGTCGCCGCCGCCGGTGAACGTGATGGTGCCGAGGTGCCCGCGGATGCGCTCGCCCAGTTGCACGTCGTTGAGCATCGTGGCCGAGATGATGACCTGACAGCCCTCGTCGTAGTCCGCGACCACGGTCGCCACGTCCGGCACGTCGCGGCCGTCGTACTCCATGTACAGGCCGCCGCCGCCGACCACGCGGGCCGGGAACCGCACGCCCATCGCCGCGATCAGGTGCGTCGTCTGGTGGACGAACAGGTCGGTGTACATGCCGCCGCCGAACGGCCAGTAGCAGCGCCACTGCGCCCAGATCGCGCGGTCGAACGGCATCTCCTCCGGGGTCGGGCCGAGCTTCTTCCCGCCCAGCTCGAAGTCGCACCCGAGGAACATCTTCCAGTCGATGTTCTTCGGCGTCATGTCCTTCTTGAGCGGGTAGTACCGCCACTGGCCGACGCTGCTGTTGCGGTAGTAGCTGGTGGTGCCCTGAAGGACGTGGCCGAGCTTTCCGGCCTTGATGTAGTCGTAGGCCGCCTGCCACGTCGGGTCGGCCATACTCTGCACGCCGACCGTGACCGTGCGCCCGTACTTGACGGCGGCGTCGACGACCATGATCGCTTCTTCGATCGTCTTGGTCATCGGCTTTTCCATGTACACGTCCTTGCCGCGCTCCATCGCGTCGATGGCCATCTTCGCGTGCCAGTGGTCCGGCGTGGCGATGCACACGACGTCCACGTCCTTGTTGTCGATGATGGTGCGGTAGTCCTTCGAGATGCGGCCCTTTCCGGCGTCCATCGGGATGCCGCACGTCTTGGCGCTAGGGTACAGACCGCGGCCGGTGCGGTTCTTTTTGTCGTTGTTCCGCTTGCCGAGGGTCTCGTCGCCGTCCCACACGTCGCACACTGCGAACGGCACGACCGGCTTGCCCTCGTCGCGCAGGTCGACGATCACGTCGATGTGCTGCTGGCACCGGCCGCCGGTGCCGAGGAACGCGATGTTCAGCTTCTCGTTCGCGCCCTTGATGCGGGCGTAGCTGTCCGCGGTCAGGCTCAGGGCCGCGCTCGCGGCGGCGGTCCCGGCGATGAACGCCCGGCGGTTCACTGGGTTCTCCATCGTAGTCAGCTCCAAAGAGGGAAAGGTGAGTTTGACTCCCGGTGAGGAGTGAGGGGTGCGGAGTGAGGAGTAAGACGACCAGCAAGGTCCCTATCTTACTCCTCACTCCGCACCCCTCACGCCTCACTTCTTCTTCTGTTCCAGCATCCACTTGTACAGCTCGTCGGTACCGTAGGCGGCGTCCCACGAGTTGTGCCCGACGCCGGGGTAGACGGTGTACTTGGGCTTGGCCCCGGCCTTCTCCAGCGCGTCGATCATGCCCTTCATCCCGGTCACGATCCGCTCGCTGTCCTTGTCGCCGACGAAACCCCACGTGGGGACGTTCTTGATCTTCTCGGCGGTCTTTGCGTCGCCCGGTCCGCAGATCGGGGCGATGGCCGCGAAGCGGTCGGGGTGCGCCATCGCGATGCTCCACGTCCCCATGCCACCCATCGACAGGCCGGTCAGGTACTGGCGCTTGGCGTCGGTCTTGTACTCCTTGTTCACGGTGTCGAGCATCGCGAGCGCGCGCTTGGCGTTCGCGGTGTCCGCGCCCCAGCCGAAGCCCTCGGCCCGCGGGATGACCGTGATGAACTGGAAGTCCGGGCGCTTCTTGATCGCCGGCCCGATCCCGACCTCGACCGGCAGTTTGACGTCCTTCTTGTTGGCCTGCTTGGTCTCGCCCGCGCCGTGCAGGAACAGGATAACGGGGTATTCCTTCGTGCCGTCGTAGCCCTTCGGCACGAACACGATGTACGGCGACTCGGTGCCGTCGGCGTTCTTGTGCTTCTTGTCGACGAACCCGGTCTTGGGCTTGTCCTCGGCGGAAGCGCCGACCGCGAGCGCGGCGAGCAACCCGGCCGCGAGCAGCAAGCGGGTGAGGTGCATGGAGAGGCTCCGGGGAGGGCGGCTAGGTAAAGGGTATCAAACCGCGGAAGCGCCCGCCAGTGAGTAGTACCGGCGCGCGCGGGCGGCTATACTGTCAGTCCGCCACGGACCCCGTTTCGTTCGCGAACCCCCGGTGCCCCATGCCCTCTCCCGTTCGCGCGCTCGCGCCGCTTCTTCTCGCGCTGGTCGCCGCGCCCGCCCGCGCCGACGAGAAGGCCGAACTCGCGGCGCTCAGTAAAGCACTCACGTTGCACGCCTCGTTCGACAAGGACTTCGACGCCGACTTCTGCCGCGGGGACAAGACCTGCTACCTTCAGGGCGGCAAAGACCTCGTTCGCGCGAAGCCGAACGACGAAGCGAAGATCGCCGCGGGCGAGGGGAAGTTCGGCGGGGCGCTGTTCTTCCCCAAGAAGGGGAACACGCGCCCGGCGTTCAAGGACAAGGACGTAACCGGGTACAGCGCGAAGAGCTGGAGCTGCACGGTGTCGGTGTGGCTGCGCCTGAACCCCGACAAGGACTTGGAACCGGGCTACTGCGACCCGGTGCAGATCGTCGGCGACGACCACAAGAAGGGGTACATCTTCTGCGAGTGGTCGAAGGACGAGACGCCGCGGTACTTCCGCTACGCGATCCGCCCGCTGTACCCCATTTGGAACCCGAAGGGCGTGCCGTGGGGCGATATCCCGTTCGAGAAGCGGCCGATGGTTCATGTAGAAAAAGCGCCGTTCGCGCGCGACAAATGGACGCACGTGGCGTTCACGGTGGAGAACATCAACGACAAGGCGAAGGCCCCGCGCGGCAAGCTGTTCGTCAACGGCAAGCTGCAAGGGGCCATCGAAAAGTGGGACTTGCGTTTCGAGTGGGACCCGGCGAAAGTGCTGTTGGTTCTGGGGGCCGCTTACGTCGGCTATCAGGACGACCTCGCCGTGTTCGACCGCGCGCTGACCGACGCCGAAGTCGCGCGCATGTACGGGCTGAAGAACGGGATCAAGGACCTGCGGCCGTAAGCCGAGCCCTAAGCCGAGTAGGTGCCGCCCGCCGGGCGGCACGGCCGAGCAGCGCGAGGGGCTTCTCGAACAGGCGTACGAGTTCCGCCACGGTTTCGGGGTAGGTGCCGCCTGCCGGGCGGCACGCGATACCCGGCGTCGAGCGTAAACCTCACCTCCGCCCACGATCCACAGCGGTGCCGCCCGGCAGGCGGCACCTACTTACTTGCCACGAGCCCCTCATGCGAACTCTTCTCTGCGCTGGTATCGCCGTCACACTCGGTGCGCTCACTGTCGCGGCCCCCGCGCAGGAGAAGAAGGGCGAAAAGTACCTCGCCGACATCGACACGAAGGTACCGCACGTCACCTCCGATAAGGCCGTGGTCATCGACTACGACATCGTGTACGTCCGCGCCAAGCGCGCCGGCGACAAGACGCACAAGCGGTTCTTCACCGACTTCTCCTCGCCGATCACCATCGAGCCGGGCGCGGACCTGATGCTGCTCCACCCGGACGGCAAGGAAGAGGTGCTCGTGGCCGGCGGCGAAGGGTCCGTTACCGACCCGATGATCTCGTTCGACGCCCAGTGGTGCTACTACGTGCTGCTGCACAACATGAAGGGCGCGAGCCAGTGGACCCCGCCGAAGCAGGGCGCGGACATCTACAAGATTCACCTGAAGACGCGGAAAATCGTACGGCTCACGAACCAGAAGTTCAGCCCGAACACGGGCGCGGCCAACTGGAGCAGCGACTACCGCAAGGGCGAGCCGGGCAAGAGCCACTACGAGTACGGCGTGTACAACATGGGGCCGTGCCCGCTGCCCGGCGGGCGCATCGCCTTCACCTCCAACCGCGACGGGTTCCGCCCGGCGAAGGGCTACCCCGCGGTGTGCCTCCAACTGTTCACGATGGACGACCGCGACACCGACATCGGCGACGACGCCACGCCCCAAAACCTTGAGAAGATCGGGCACCTGAACCTCGCCGGCGCGCTGCACCCCGTCGTGCTCCGCGACGGCCGCATCATGTTCGCCTCGCTCGAATCGCAGGGCGCGCGCAGCGACATCCTCTGGGGCATCTGGACCATTCACCCGGACGGCACGAACTGGAACCCGCTCGTCAGCGCGTTCGACCCCGGCGGCGCGCCCAACGGCTTCCACTTCCAGACGCAACTCTCCAACGGCGAGGTCGTGATCGAGCAGTATTACAACCAGAACAACAGCGGGTTCGGGGCCTACGTGAAACTGCCGCGGCCCGGCTCAGCCCCGTTTAACCGCGGCCCGGCTTCCGACCTGAACCCGCCGCGCTATGGCGAGAACGCTACGTTCGGCCCGGCGTACATGAACGACCCCGCTAACCGGCCGTGGCGCTACGGCCGCGGCGACAACGGCGAGCCGCGCAACTACCGGATGCCGTTCATGCCGCTGGGCAGCGTGTCGCTGACGCCGTTCAGCATGGGCCTCGAAGGGCCGGCGGATCGCTCGGTGCGCGGCGACAAGACCTCGCCCGCGGTCGGCAAGTTCACGCACCCCAGCGGCGCGCCCGGCGGCGCGCTGCTCACGTGCTACTCGCCCGGCCCCGCGAACCACCAGTACACGTACCTGCCGCAGATCGACGGCGGCATCTACGTGATCCCGGCGGAAGTGGCGGCCGACCGCAGCGGCGGCACCGCGAAGGTCATTCAGTCGCCCAGCGAGATGCGGCTCATCAAGAACGACCCGGAGTACAACGAGTGCTGGCCGCGCGCCGTCGTGCCCTACGAGCGCATCTACGGCCTGAAGGAACCGCTGACGCGCGCGCCCCTCAAGAACGACGGCACGTTGTCGGACCACCTGCCCGAAGGGACGCCGTTCGCACTGGTCGGCACCAGCAGCTTCTACAAGCGCGAGAGCTTCCCCAACGGGGCGGTTCCGAAAGGGGGCGTGACCGCGGGCTACGCCGGCGGCAACGACCCGTGGAAGGGGCTGGACCCGTTCACCAGTCACGGCAACGGCCCGCCGCTGAACTGGCACAACCAAGGCGCGGAAGCCGGCCTTTATAGCAACAGCGACATTCACGCGGTGCGCGTTTTGGCGATGGAACCGACCACCGACCGCAAGGGCGCGAACGGCGGGCGGCGGTACTACAACCACGCCGGCGAGCGCCTGCGCGTGCTCGGCGAAATCCCGCTTCGGAAGTTCGACGCGGACGGCAAGCAGCCGAAGGACATCGACGGCAACCCGGACACGAGCTTCCTCGCGAAGCTGCCCGCGGATGTGGGGTTCACGTTCCAAACGCTCGACAAGCGCGGCATGGTGCTGAACTCGGCGCAGACGTGGCACCAACTGCGCCCCGGCGAAGTGCGAACCGACTGCGGCGGCTGCCACGCCCACAGCCAGCGCCCCACCGACTTCGACAAGACGCTCGCCAGCCGGCCCAACTACAAGGCGTGGGACTTGGTGAACACCACGCCCGTCGTCACCGAGAAGAAGGCCGACCAGTCGAAGCAACAATGGGACGCGAAGGACGAGACCGGCGTGCGGTTCGCGACGGGCGCGCTGAACGTCGAGTACTGGCGCGACATCAAGCCGATTCTGGCGAAACACTGCGCCGAGTGCCACAGTTCGAAGGACGGCAAGAAGCCGGACGGGAACCTCGACCTCGACGCCGACGACGAACTCGTGAACCGCGAGAACATCGGCAAGTTCCCCGGCACCTACTACCGGCTCGCGCTCGACGAGCGCGGCAAGTTCGGCCACAAGCCGCCGGGCTGGGACTCGTGGGGGTCGCAGAACGCCAGCCGCTACGTGCGCAAGTTCCAGTCGCGCCGCAGCCTGCTGGTGTGGAAGCTGCACGGCGAACGGCTCGACGGGTTCAGTAACGACGACCACCCGTCCGAGAAGGAACCGGGCAGCGGTAAGCTGTTCCACAAGGGCGCGGAGGTCGACCTTCAGAAGAACAAGTCGCGCCAAGACGTCGACCACGTCGGGAAGGTGATGCCGCCGCCGGGTTGGGGCGGGGGCATCCCGCTGTCCGACGAGCAGAAGCGCACCGTCGCGCGGTGGATCGACCTCGGTTGCCCCATCGACCTCGATTACGACCCGAAGAACCCCACGAAGTCGGGGTTCGGCTGGATGCTCGACGACCAGCGCCCGACGCTGGCGCTGACCGCGCCGCTGCCGGGCAAGAACGCGGACCTGTCGCGCATCATCATCGGGATGCACGACTACGGCACCGGCCTCGTGGCCGACAGCGTCCGCGTGGTGGCCGACTTCGAAATCGACGGGGTGAAGGCCGGCGAGAACCTCGCGCCCAAGTTCAAGGCCGGCGCGCAGGGCGTGTGGGAGTGGAAGCTGACGAAGCCGCTCACGACACTGGAACGCGGCACGCTGACGGTGAGTGTGGCCGACAAGCAGGGCAACGTGACGCGCATCGAGCGCGCGTTCAAGGTGGGGAAGTAACTTTCCATTTGAGATTGCAGAGTTGTGATTTGCGATTGGAAGAGAAGGCGACGACCACGCTTCCAATCTCCAATCACAACTCTGCAATCTCAACTCCGACGTCACGACCCCGGCGCACGGGGCGGTTGGGGCGGGGTGCGGAGCCGGCGGTTCGGGTCCAGTTCCACCACGCCGAACATCTGCTCGTGGCGCGCGACGGCCGCCCGCAGCACTTCCGCCAGCCGCTTCGCGGTGACGAAGTTCATCACCAGCCGGTGCGACAGGCTGATGGCCTCCGGCCCGGACGGGGTAACGACCTGCGAGAACGTGCCGAGGTCGAGGTACACCTCGTCGGAGTTCATGTGGGCTTGGAAGAAGTTCACGTACACGGTCTCGCGGTTGCTCGCGTCGACCGGGATCTGAACCTGCTGCTGGCCGGGTTGGGCGGCGGCGGCGGGGGCCTTTTCGTCGGGCATGATCGCGGCTCCGAGGGGGCCGCGCGGGGCGGCCGGGTGGGTGGCGCGCCGCGCACCGGGCGGCGGGCCGGAC
>VGZJ01000112.1 GCA_016872595.1 Planctomycetota bacterium | reverse complement strand
CGGATCGGCGTGGTGAGCGCTGTGCCTGCCATCGGTCCCGCCTCCTTCCTCCTTGGCTCCAACACCAAGTAGGGGAGGCGTTTCCGTTTCAACTGTCAAGTAACTTCCACACTGGGTGAACTCCAGCGATACAAGGGTTGTCCGGGCGCGCCCCCGTCCGTATACTTTGGACACAATATCGTCTGTCACGGGCGCGCGCGGATGCGGTTCCACCTGATCGACCGGATCGAGCGCTGCGAGCCGGGCAAGGCGCTGGCCGGGGCCAAGTACCTCGCGCTCGGGGAAGAGTACCTCGCGGACCACTTCCCCAAGTTCCCGATCATGCCCGGCGTGCTCATGCTGCAAGCGTGCGTCGAAGCGGCCTCGTGGCTCTGGCGCGCCACGACGGACTTCCGCGACCCGGTGATCGTGCTCCGCGAACTGAAGAGCGTGAAGTACGGCACGTTCATGATGCCCGGCCGCCGGCTCGATGTGACCGTGGACCTAAC
Source organism: Planctomycetota bacterium (assembly GCA_016872595.1). Taxonomy (GTDB): domain Bacteria; phylum Planctomycetota; class Planctomycetia; order Gemmatales; family Gemmataceae; genus Gemmata. The sequence goes on along the minus strand of VGZJ01000112.1, from coordinate 18,064 downwards.
GAAGGCCGAGGGCGACACCGCGAGCTTCAAGGCGAAGGGCGCGAACGACGCCGGCGAGCAGACCGTGAACGCGATCTTCACGCTGCACGGCTACGCGCTCGCCCCGCGCGGCCCGGCCGGGGCCGCCGCCGACGCGAAACTGACCGAACACTGGAAGACCCGTTGGGCGCTGCTGACGGGGGCCTTACGGGGTTAGCCGCGAGCCGCAGGCGAGCGAGAAGGGTTCCGATGCAACTGAAGGACCAAGTCGCGCTGGTCACGGGCGGGAGCCGCGGGATCGGCAAGGGCATCGTGCTGGCGCTGGCGCGCGAGGGCGCGAAAGTCACGTTCGTGTACCACAGCAACGCGGACGCCGCGACCGCTCTGGAACAGGAAGTCGCCGCGGCCGGCGGGGTGGCGAAGGGCGTGCGGGCCGACGTCGCGGACCCGGCCGCCGCGGAAACCGTTGTGGCCGGGGTTCTGGCGGAACACGGCCGACTTGATATTCTGGTGAACAACGCCGGCGTGATCCGGGACAAGCTGTTCCTCCGCATGGACGCCGCCGACTGGGACGCGGTGATTAACACGAACCTGAACGGGACGTTCGCGTTCTGCAAGGCCGCGGCCCAGCAAATGGCGTTCAAGCAGAAGTCCGGGCGGATCGTGAACGTGTCGAGCATCGCCGCCGACCACGTGAACAAGGGGCAGGCGAACTACGCGGCGAGCAAGGGCGCGGTCAACAGTTTCACCCGCGTCCTCGCGGCTGAACTGGGCGCGCGGAACGTGCTGGTGAACGCAGTCGCCCCGGGGTTCATCGCCACCGACATGAGCGCCGCGGTGCGCAACATGGCGGGCGAGGACAACCTCAAGAAGATGATCCCGGTGAAGCGGCTCGGGGCCGCCGAGGACATCGCCGGCGTGGTGGTGTTCCTGTGCGGCCCCGCCGCCGCCTACATCACCGGGCAAGTGATTACCGTGGACGGCGGCCTCAGCCTCGGCGCGGTGTCCGGCTGACCGGCCCGCTGGAGAAGTGAGACATGAGCAACGACGAAATCTTCGCCAAGGTTCAGAAGACCCTCGTGGAAGCACTCAGCGCGGACGACGCGCAGGTCACCCCGACCGCCCGGCTCAAGGCCGACCTCGGGGCCGAGTCCATCGACTTCCTTGACATCGTCTTCCGCCTCGAAAAACAGTTCGGGATCAAGATCCCCCGCGAGGAACTATTCCCCGAGTCCATCTTCCAAGGTGACGCCACCTACGTCGCCAACGGCAAGGTCACAGCCGTCGGGTTGGCGGCGCTCGAAAAGCAGATGCCCTACGCCGAACTCACCGAGTTCAAGAAGGACCCCCGGATGGACAAGGTCGAAGACCTGTTCACCGTGCAATTGCTCGTGAACTACCTCGACATGCGCCTGAAGCAGAACTAGGCGGGCACACGACGATGCGCTGGACGTGGATCGACCGCTTCGAGAGCTTCGAATCGGGGAAGAGCGCGACCGCGGTGAAGAACCTCAGCCTCGCCGAGGACCACTTCGCGGACCACTTCCCCGGGTTCCCGGTCATGCCCGCCCCGCTCATCCTCGAAGGGCTGGCCCAGACCGGCGGCATCCTCGTCGGCGAGGCCAACCAGTTCGAGAAGAACGTCGTACTCGCGAAGATGAACAACGTCCGGTTCCACCGCGACGCGCTCGCCGGCGAGCAACTGATCTACACGACGACCCTCGAAGACTTGAACGACACGGGTGCCCGCGTCCGGGCCACCGTCCACAGCGGTGGCGAACTGATCGGCGAGGCCGAAATTATGTTCGCCCATGTGACCGCGGCGCAACTGCCGCCCGGACTGCCGGACACGAAGTTCGTCTTCTCCGGCGAACTGAGCCTCCTGCTGCGGGCGGCGGAAGCCGCGCGCAAGCCCTCGGCAGCAAAATAACTTACGTCGGCCGAATGAGACAATGAGAGCACACGGAAGCCCCTCGTGGGGCTTCCGGCGTTTCTCGGACCCCGGAACAACCCCAATTACCCGCGCTACTGAACCTTCCCCGCTTGGAAAACTCGGCCCGGCCCGCGAAGTCGGCACGAGCGGACCGGCCAATAGAATACAACGTAGTGTGTCGGCCCGCGCCCGCCCCGTACCGGCCGCGCGGCATACTTTTGAGGGACCGAAACCGAGTGCCGACATGGTAACTTCCCCCCGCCGGCTCGTTCTCACCGGGTTCGGCGTCCTCAGCCCGATCGGGTCCACCGCGGACGCCTTCTGGGACGCGCTCGTCGCCGGCACGTCCGGGGTCCGCACCCTCACACTCACCGACTGCGCCGAACTGCCGTCGTGGATCGGTGGCGAGGTGCAGGGCTTCGCCCCGCGTACCCTCATCGAGAAGAGCTACCGCAAGACGCTCAACGCGATGGGCCGCACCGTCGAGTTGGGCGTGATCGGCACGCAACTCGCGATGCAGAATGCGGGGCTGGCGAAGGGCACCGTGAACCCGCAGCGCATCGGCGTCGAGTTCGCCTCGCTGATGGGTTCGACCGACCTGAACGACTTCGCCGAGGCCGCGAAGATCGCCAGCCCAGACGGGAAGACGGTGAACTACGAGGCGTGGGGCCGCGACGGGCTGAGCAAGATCACGCCCCTCTGGATGCTCCGCCACCTGCCGAACATGCCCGCGTGCCACGGCACGATCCTGTTCGACATGCAGGGGCCGAGCAACACGCAGATCCCGGGCGATCCGGCCGGGCTGATCGCGCTGGCCGAGGCCGCGCGCGTCATCCGCCGCGACGCCGCCGACGTGATGGTGGTGGGCGCGAGCGAGGGCCGCATCAGCCCCATCACGGTGTGCCGGTACAACATGTACATGGAGATGTCGCGGCGGAACGACGACCCGGCCGGCGCCGTGCGCCCGTTCGACCGGACCCGCGACGGCACCGTGACCGCCGAAGGCGCGGCCGTGTTCACCCTCGAAGCACTGGACCACGCCCGGGCCCGCGGCGCGACCGTGCTGGCCGAGGTGGTGGGATACGCCTCCGGGGTGGACCGCGGGTGCAAGGGGCCGGGGCTGGCGCGGGTGATCCGCGGCGCGCTGGCCGCGGCCGGCATCACCCCGGCCGACGTGGACCACGTGAACGCCCACGGCACCGGCACCACAACGGGCGACGCCTTCGAGGCGCGCGGGATCGCGGAAGTGTTCGGCCGCGACACACCGGTGTTCGCCCCGCTGAGCCGGTTCGGGAACCTCGGGGCCGCGTCCGCGCTCATCGAACTGGCGTGTACCGTGCTCGCGCTGAAGTACGGCGCGGTGCCCGGCACGCTGAACCACACGGACCCGGACCCGGCGTGCCCGGTCGCGGTCCACACCGGCGCGCCGCGCCCGGTCGCCAAGCCGTACGCGGTCAAGGTGTCGTACACGACGATGGGCCAATGCGCCGCCGTCGTGGTTCGCCGCTGGGAGTAGCTGCTGGTTGGGAGCTGTCAGCTATCAGCTTTCAGCCGTCAGCCGGAGCGGGGCATCTGGCACGCACACGAAACTGGCTGATCGCTGGTAGCTGAGAGCTGACAGCTAACGGCTGAGAGCTATTGAGATGCGCAGACGAGTCGTGATTACCGGGATGGGCGCGATCACCCCGCTGGGGCACTCGGTCCCCGCGCTGTTCGCGAGTCAGCTCGCGGGCCGCACCGCGGTCGGGCCGATCACCCACTTCGACGCCCGCTCGTTCCCCACCACGTTCGCCTCGGAGGTCCGCGCGTTCGACCTCGGCGCGTTCGTGCCGGACCCGCGCCGGTTCGACGCCCACGGGGTCAACACGCGGTTCGCGCTCGCCGCGGCCCAGCAAGCGCTGACCGAGGCCGGGCTGCTCGACCCCAACACCGGGGACCGCGCCCGCATGGGTGTGTACCTCGGATCGGGCGAGGGCAAAGAGAACTTCGAGGTGATGACCACGGCCACGGCCGCGGCGATGGAGCCGGGCGCGGCCACCACGAACGTGCGCGCCGCCACCGGGTTCATGTTCCGGCACCTCAACGGCGAGTACGAAGAGTATCAGGAGATGTACGTTCCCAGCGGTGAGCTGGCGACCGAGTTCGTGCTGGAGGGGCCGTTCGCCTCGTGCCAGACCGCGTGCGCGGCCAGCTCGCAGGCCATCGGCGAGGCGGCCGAGATGGTGCGCACCGGCGAGGCCGACGTGATGCTCGCCGGCGGCTCGCACAGCATGATCACCCCGCTGGGCATCAGCGGGTTCAACCTGCTCACGGCGCTCTCGCAGCGGAACGAGAGCCCGCAGACGGCCAGCCGCCCGTTCGACCTGACCCGCGACGGGTTCGTGATCGGCGAGGGCGCGGGGCTGATCGTGCTGGAGGAACTGGAATCCGCCAAGGCCCGCGGGGCGAACATTCTGGCCGAGCTGACGGGCTACGGCAGCACCGCCGACGCCTACCGCATGACCGACCCGGACCCGCAGGGCAAGGGCGCGATCCGCGCGATGGCCGACGCGCTCCGCGACGCGCGCCTGAACCCCGCCGACATCGGCTACATCAACGCCCACGGCACCAGCACGAAGGCCAACGACGCGGCCGAAACGAAGGGCATCAAAGCCGTGTTCGGCGACCACGCCTACAAGGTGCCGATTTCGAGCAGCAAGAGCATGTTGGGCCACCTGATCGCCGCAGCCGGCGTCGTGGAGCTAATCATCACGATTACGGGCCTGCGAGCCGGCGCGGTCCCGCCGACGATCAACCTTGAGACCCCCGACCCGGAGTGCGACCTCGACTACGTGCCCAAAACCGCCCGCGACGTGCGGTTCCAGCACGCCCTGTCGAACAGCTTCGGCTTCGGGGGCCAGAACGTCGCCCTTGTGGTGAGCGCGTTCCGCGGGTAAAGCGGACAGCCAGTACTGTCAGAAAAACTGGCACATTCGGATTCGCGACCTATAATTCCAGCTTTCCGTTCCCTCACGGAGCTTTCGAGTGGTCTTCTGGCTCTGGATCGTCGTCACGGTTCTCGCCGTCCCCCCCATCGCGTGGGGGCTGGGTCTCGCCGTGGTGTACCTCTACGTGCGCTGGAAGTACATGGGCTTCGTGCTCCGCATCTTCCAAGAGAAGCCGCTGTTCGTGGTGCCCCGCGGCGAGCCGGACCCGGCCGCCGAAGACGTGACCGTGACCGCCGCCGACGGCTTGACCCTGCGCGGGTGCTACCTGCGCACGACCGCGCCGCAGCGCCGCGGGGTCATCCTGTTCGGCTTGGAGTTCGGCTCGAACCGTTGGGCGTCCCGCCAGTATTGCCAGTCGCTCGTCGAGACCGGGTACGACGTGTTCGCGGTGGAGCCGCGGAATCAGGGCGACAGCGCCCGCGACCCGAACTACGAACCGCTCCAGTGGGTGACGGACCGCGACGTGTCCGACATGCAGGCCGCGGTCGCGTACCTGAAGAACCGCCCGGACGCGGACCCGCGCGGCATCGGCCTGTTCGGGATCAGCAAGGGCGGCAGCACCGGCGCGATCGTGGCCGCGGCCGACCCGTGGGTCAAGTGCCTCGTCACCGACGGCATGTACGGCACGCACACCACGATGGTGCCCTACATGCAGCGCTGGATCCAGATTTACAGTGGCGCGCGCCGGCTCCAGCGGGTGCTCCCGAACTGGTTCTACGGCATCGTCGGGCTGGCCGGGGTGCGCAAGGTCGCCCGCAACCGCGGCGTCACCTACCCCAGCATCGAGAAGGCCGTGGCCCGGCTCAACCGCCCGCTGCTGATGATCCACGGCAACGGCGACACGTACATCAAGCCCGACATGGCCCGCGCCCTCTTCGACCGCGCCGCCGGCACGACGAAGAAGTTGTGGCTGGTGCCCAACGCCAAGCACAACCAAGCGCTCCACGTCGCCGGCGACGAGTACGCCCGCGCCCTCGTGCAGTTCTTCGACCTGCACTTGGCCGAGGTCAGCGAACCTGTGGTTACGAACAGTCTGATCTGAAGCCGCTTGCGGCTCCGCGAGTTGTTCGCGAAGCCGCAACCGGCGTTCGCCCCCTGAAGCCCACGACGTTGTCGTGGGCTTCGTCGCGCGCGAGTACAGAAATGTCCCTGAAACGCTTCCTACTCGTCCGCCTCGGCCGGCTGCTCACGTACCCCGTGCGCCGGCAGTTGAGGCGCTTCGAGCGCGACTGCCAGAACCCCGAAGCCACGCAGGGGCTACTCCTCGACCAAATCCTCACGATCCAGCGCGACACGCAGTTCGGCCGCGACCACAAGTTCGCCTCCGCGAACACGGTCGCCGAGTACCGCAACACCGTGCCCATCGCGCCCTACGAGTACGTCGCCCCGTACATCGAGAAGGTGCAGAACGGCGACACGCGGGCGCTGCTCGCGAACCCGCGCGTACTCATGTTCGCGCTCACCAGCGGCACCACGGCCAGCCGCAAGCTGATCCCGGTCACGGACTCGTATCTGGCCGCATACCGGCGCGGGTGGAACATGTGGGGCGTGAAGATGTACCGCGACAACCGCGGCCGGCGGATCGCGATGCGCCCCATCGTGCAACTCGGCGGCGACCCCGAAGAGTTCCGCACGCCCGCCGGCATCCCGTGCGGCAACCTGTCCGGCTACACCGCGATGGTGCAGAAGCGCATCATCAAGCGCATGTACTGCGTCCCCTACGTGACCGGCAAAATCAAGGACGCGAAGGCCCGGTACTACGTCGCCCTGCGGTTCTCGATTGGCCGCAACGTGTCGCAACTGATGGCCGCGAACCCCAGCACGCTGATCCAACTCGCGCGCACGCTCGACGCCGAGAAGGAGCACCTCGTGCGTGACCTGCGCGACGGCACGCTCCGCGCCGACCTCGACATCGCCCCGGAGATTCGCGCCCACCTCGCGCCGCTGTTGAAGAAGGACGTGGAGCGCGCGAGCCAACTGGACATACTCGCCGCGATTAACGGTCGGCTGTACCCGATGGACGTGTGGCCGACGGAGGGCACCGTCATCAACTGCTGGACCGGCGGCAGCATGGGGCCGTATCTGCGACAGCTCCCGCAGTACTTCGGCGAGCCGCCCATTCACGATCTGGGGTTGTTGGCGAGCGAGGGCCGGTTCACGATCCCGCTGCGCGGCGGCACCAGCAGCGGCGTACTGGACATCTGGTCGCATTACTTCGAGTTCGTGCCCGAGGGCGAGATCGACTCGCCCAAGCCCACCGTTCTCGGCGCGCACGAACTGCTCGAAGGGAAGAGCTACTACATCCTGCCGACGACGACCTACGGCCTGTACCGCTACCACATCTCGGACCTCGTCCGCGTAACCGGGTTCTTCGGTCGCACTCCGGAAGTGGAGTTCTTGGGCAAGGGCCACCGCTTCGCAAACCTGACCGGCGAGAAACTGAGCGAGTACCACGTCACGAAGGCGATGGACGCGGTGGCCCGGCGCGTGCCGCAGCCGATCACGGCGTACAGCGTCGCCCCGGTGTGGGACGACAAGCAGCCGTACTACGCGCTCTTCATCGAAGCCCCGGACGCGACCGACGAGCCGCGCCTCAAGCTGTTCCTGAAAGAGTTCGACGCCCAACTGGGCACGGAGAACGTGGAGTACGCGGCGAAGCGCGAGAGCGGACGCCTCGGACCACTCCGCGCGGCGCTGATCCCGGCAGGCGCGTGGGCGGCGTGGGACCGCGCGCGGCTGGCGAACACCGGCGGCTCCCCAGAGCAGTACAAGCACCCGTGCCTGATCGGGGACATCAAGTTCCGCGACACGATGAGCGTCACGAGAGAAGTCGCATAGGCAGAAGAGGGAATGGCCACAAAAAGGCACAAGAGCCACAAGTAGAAGACAAAAGAAAAGACAGAAGGTCGGGTTGAAGACAAAAGGCGTGAGGGCGTCACGTCACTTGTCTTCAACCCGGCCTTCTGCCTTTGGTCTTCTTTTGTGACTCTTGTGCTTTTTTGTGGCCATTCCCTCTTCTACTTCTTCACAAGCCCCTCAAGTTGCTTCACGGCCGCGGTGGGGCCGTTTTTCGCGCCGAAGACCGCGGTGCCGGCGACGAAGACGTTCGCGCCCGCGGTCGCGGCGTCGGCGATGGTCTTCGCGTCGATGCCGCCGTCCACTTCGATCTCGCACGCCGGGTTGTGCTTCTCCACCATGGCGCGCAGGGTCTTCAGGCGGTCGATGCTTTCGGGGATGAACGGCTGCCCGCCAAAGCCGGGGAACACCGTCATGCACAGCGCGAGGTCGATGTCGCGCAGGTACGGCTCGATCCGCTCGACCGGCATGTCGGGGTTGAACGCCAGCCCGACCTTCTTGCCCATCCCGCGGATCTGCTCGATCATCGGTCGCGGGTCCGGCAGCACTTCGAGGTGAACGATCAGCGAGTCGGACCCGGCCTTCACGAACCCGTCGAGGAACCGGCCGGGGTCTTCGACCATCAGGTGAACTTCCAGCGGCAGCTTGGTGACCGGGCGCAGGCCCTTCACGACGATCGCGCCCATGCTCAGGTTCGGGACGAAGTGCCCGTCCATCACATCAACGTGAACGCGGTTCGCGCCCGCGGCCTCGATCTCGCGCACGAGGTCGCCCAGTTTCGAGAAGTCGGCCGAGAGGATGGACGGTGCGATCATCGGAGGGAGTTCCAAGTTCCGGGTTCCAAGTTCCAAGTTTATGGTACGCGGGACAACTTGAAACTTGGAACTTGGAACTTGAAACTGTCTCCATGAGCTTCCCCATCGCGCGCAAGCTGTTGCGGTTCGCGGGCCGCGCCCGCGGCAACTGGCTGGACCGGCACCAGACCCCGGCGAACTTCTGGATCCACATGCTGGGCATCCCGCTCGCGCTCGCGGGCGTGCCGCTGCTGTTCGTGGCCGATTGGTACTGGGGCGCGGGCGCGATCGTGCTGGGCTACCTGCTCCAGTGGATCGGCCATTGCATCGAGGGGAACGACGTGGGGGAGTTCATCCCGATCAAGAAACTGCTGGGCCTGCCGGTGGTGGCAATCGCCCCGCAACACAAGCCGCGAGGCACGTCGGAGTTAGTGCCATGAACGAGCGCGCCGCGCTGATGCGCGCGATCTGCGACAATCCGGACGACGACACCCCGCGCTTGGTGTTCGCCGACTGGCTGCAGGAAAACGGCGAGGACGACCGCGCGGAGTTCATCCGCGTGCAGATCGAACTGGCCCGGCTCCCGACGGACGACGCCCGCCGGAAGAAGTTGGACCGCCGCGCCAGCGCGCTTCAGACCCAGTTCGGCGAAACGTGGTTGCGAGAACTGCCCGTACCGGACAAGGAGAACGTCCACTGGGTCAAAGCCCCGGACTGGCTCGACGGGAAGACCTTCGACCGCGGGTTCGCCGGTCTGCTCCGCGTGCAATCGACTGGGACGCTCGCGAAGCACGCGGCCAAGCTGTTCACCGCGACCCCGGTCCGGCGGCTGATGATCTGGTACATGAAGAAGGCGGACAAGCTCACCAAGATTCAGCACCTGCGGCACCTGCACACGTTCCGCGCTCGCGTCGTCGCGCGACAAGCGGCCGACGACATTTTGGCGTGCCCGCACTTCGACTCGATCCCGGACATCCGCCTGTCGCTCTCCGCGCTACCTGAGCCGTACCGCGACCGCCTGCTGAAGCGCTTCGGCGACCGACTGAGGCACCAACCATGAACGAGCGTGACGCGCTCATGCGCGCGATCTGCGATAACCCCGACGACGACACCCCGCGACTGGTCTTCGCCGACTGGGTCCAAGAGCACGGCGACGACGACCGCGCAGAGTTCATTCGCCTCCAGTGTCAAGCTGCCCGGCTTCCGGTCGTGTCATCTGCCCGGCAGCACAAAGAGAATCGCATCAATCATCTGCTGCCTGCCCACGAGCGGGAGTGGCTTCAAGCTTTACCCCAAACACTAAGCTGTCGCTGGGGCGAAACCTTCAGTCGCGGGTTCATTGCCGACCTCACGGTCCTCGAGACGCCGACGGACGGTGTTATTGAAGGTTGTTTCGATGCTAGCCCGGTCACGTCGCTGCGGGTGAACTGTCGGCCGGTGAATTGGTACGTGCTGGCCCAAACTGGATACCTGCAACGTCTGATTGAAATCACGGTTGAGCAGGCCGATGTGGATCGCCACGCGCTAGCACTCTGCAAACTCCGCCCTTGGCCTCAACTGAAAAGACTTGTAATCGCTGGGACAATCGCTGAGGACAGGCAATATGTGCCCATCAATGCAGCGACGGCCGACGAGTTATTTCAAGTCTATGGATATCGTCTGCGACTACCGCCGCGGGGCCACAGGAGTTGAGTTGCGCCGTTGCTCTGTTGAAATGACCGGTTGTAGCGAGCGGCGCGGCGTAAGCCCGCCGGTAGTTGTTATGCTCTACCGGCGGGCTTACGCCGCGCCGCTCGCCAAGATTTCAACACTGCGCTGCGGCGCTCACTCCCCCGCGCCCGTTTCCGGGGCGAAGCCGCGGCGCATTTGGTTCTCGGTGATCGTGCGCGGCAGCACGAACTGCAACAGGTAGTCGGGGCCGCCGGCTTTGGAGCCGATGCCGCTCAACTTGAAGCCGCCGAACGGCTGGCGGTCCACCAGCGCGCCGGTGCATTTGCGGTTGATGTACAGGTTGCCCACGCGGAACTGGCGCTTCACCTTTTCGAGGTGGCTGGGGCTGCGGCTGTAGCACCCGCCCGTGAGCGCGTACTTCGTGCCGTTGGCGATGCGCAGCGCGTCGTCCAAATCCTTCGCGCGAATCACGGACAGCACCGGGCCGAAGATTTCCTCCTGCGCGATCGTCGCGTTCTCTTTCACGTCCGCGAAGATCGTCGGCGGCACGAAGTGCCCTTGCTCCGCGAGCGCGCCGAGGTCGGTCTGGTGCGCGAGCTTCGATTCCGTCTTGCCGGCTTCGATGAACTTGAGGATGCGGCCCTTCGCCTCGGCGTCGATCACCGGGCCGAGCGAACAGCCGGGATCGTCCGCGGCCTTTACCGATAGCGACTTGGTCGCTTCGACGAGGCGCGCGAGGAACTGATCGTAGATGCCGTCGAGCACGATGGCGCGCGAGCCGGCGGAACACTTCTGACCGCCGAAGCCGAACGCCGAATCGACGACGCCCTTCACCGCTTCGTCGAGGTCGGCGTCGGCGTCCACGATGATGGCGTTCTTGCCGCCCATCTCCGCGATCACCTTCTTCACGAAGTTCTGCCCGCCGGGGGTCTTCGAGGCCTGCTCGTTGATGAGCAGCGCGACCTTCAGCGAGCCGGTGAACGCGATGAGCGCCACGTCCGGGTGCTGCACTAGCGTCGGCCCGATCTCTTCGCCGTCGCCGGGCAGGAAGTTGGCGACGCCCGGCGGCACGCCCGCGGCCTGCAAGCACTCCATCAGCTTCGCGCCGATGATGCCCGATTGCTCGGCGGGCTTGAGGATGACGGTGTTGCCCGCGACCAGCGCCGCCGCCGCCATGCCCGTGAGGATCGCGAGCGGGAAGTTCCACGGCGCGATCACCACCGACACGCCGCGCGGCTCGTAGAAGTAGCGGTTGTCTTCGCCGGGCACGTCGCGCGTTTGCGTCGTGCCGAGCTTCAGCATTTCGACGGCGTAGTAGTCGCAGAAGTCAATCGCCTCCGCGACATCGGCATCGGCCTCGCGCCACGGCTTGCCGCTCTCGTACACGATCCACGCGCTCAGTTCGAAGCGCCGTTTGCGGAACTGCTCCGCGGTGCGGCGCAGGAGCGCGGCGCGGTCTTCGAGGGGCGTGTCGCGCCACGAATCGAAGGCCCGCGCGCACGAGGCGATAGCCTGTTTCGTTTGCTCGACGTTCGCCATCGCGACCTTGCCGAGCAACTCGCTCTTGCGCGACGGGTTCTCGCGGTCGAGCGTCTTGCCCATCGGCAAGGGCTTGTTGTCGATGACGATGGGATAAGCCCGGCCGAACTGCCCGCGCACGGCGTCGAGCGCGGCCTTCATCGCCGTGCGATTCGCTTCGACGGAGAAGTCGGTGAGGGGGTCGTTCGTAAACGAAGAACCTAACCCCCCAACCCCCTTCCCTGAAGGGAAGGGGGAGGAAGAAGGAGCCTCTTTCTCCCCCTTCCCTTCAGGGAGGGGGGCAGGGGGGGTAGGTTTCTGAGGATTCATCAGCAGCACCTCTTCCGATAGCCCTTCGGCGAAGCCTTGGCGCAGGAACGAGTCGTTGGACGAGTTCTCCAACAGCCGGCGCACGAGGTACGCCATGCCGGGGAGCAGTTGGCCGTAGGGCGTGTAGATGCGGACCCGGTGGCCCAGTGACTGGATCGATTCCTTGATCGCGTCGGCCATCCCGTACAGCATCTGGAACTCGTACCGGCGCGGCGGCACGCCCAGTTTCTCGGCCACGGCCATCGCGTGCGCGATGCTGCGGATGTTGTGCGACCCGAACGCCGGGACGAGCCATTCCACGTTCGCCAGCAAGAACTCGGTCAGCTTCTCGAAGTTGGCGTCGGACTGCCACTTTTGCGTGAAGACGGGCACCGGCCAGTGGTTCTGCGCCGCGATGACCGTCTCGTAGTCCCAGTACGCGCCCTTCACGAGCCGAATCCACACGGGGCACTTGCGCACGTCGCGCGCCCAGTCGCGGAGCGCGATCAGGTCGGCCTCGGTGTCCTTCAGGTAGGCCTGAATCGCGATGCCGACGTGCGGCCAGTCGCGGAACGCGGGTTCCGTTAGCACGTCGCGGAAGATGCGCAGCGTCGTGTCCTTGAAGCTGTGCTGCTCCATGTCGAAGTTGACGAACGCGCCGGTTTGCTTCGCGAGCGCGAGGATGGGCCGCAGTCGGGCGCACACGGCCGCCGCCGTGCCGTCGGGGTCGATGGGGTCGAATTGACTGAACAGCGCCGACAGCTTGACCGAAACATTGACTCGTGGGATCGGGCCTTTGTCGTCGCGGTCGATGGTCGGCTCTTCCGGCAGCGCGTTCACCACGGGCGAAAGCCCGGCGAGCAGGTCGAGGTACTGCTTCTGAACGTGGTCCGCTTCGACCTCGGTGATGGTCGCCTCGCCGAGCAGGTCGATGGTGAACGCGAGCCGGCGGTCGCGCATGACGCGCACGGCGCGAACGGCCTCGTCCACGTTGGACCCGGCGATGAACTTGCGGGCCATCTGCTTCGCGCCGGTTTGCGCCGCAAACGCCAGCCCCTTGCCCAACAGCCCGCGGTTGGGGATCAGCTTCGTGCCCCACCGGGCCCACCACGGCAGTTCGTCCTTTGCCTCGTTCAGGTACTCGCGCAGGTGCCGCGAAACCTCGACCGGCTGCTTCAGGTACGGGAGCGTGTCCACGAACCGGAACAGTTGCACCTTGAGCGCCGGGTCGTGCATCCCGAGGCCCATGAGCTTGTCTTCGAGCCACGCGCGCGTAAAGAGAACCGGCCCCTGCCGGTCGAGGCGGGCGAAGATCTCGCGCCCGTACTGCTTGGTGCGCTCGTCGAGGTCGGGAGTCATAGGGTCGCTACGGGCTTGTGAATCTGATACCATCTCTCCCATCATCCCAGCTTATTCGTGGTGCCCAGATGGTGATCGACAAGATCGGCAAGTTTACCGTACTTGGGACGCTTGGCAGCGGCGCGCACAGCAACATCCTTCACGTCCGCCGCGCGGACGACGACCGCGAGTACGCCCTGAAGATGGTGCCCATCGAAACCAAAGAGGACATGAAGTTCCTCGAACAGGCCAAGCACGAGTTCCGCGTCGGGCAAATGCTCAACCACCCCAATCTCGTGAAGGTATACGCCTTCGAGACCGAAAGCGGATGGTTCAGCGGGCCGAAAAAGGCCAAGCTGCTCATCGAGTACGTGCCCGGCAAAACGATGGACAAGCTCCCGCTCCAGCGCATGGCGAAGCTCATCCGCATCTGCGAGCGCATCGCCGACGGCCTGACGCACATGCACAAACAAGGCGTTTTTCACGCCGACATGAAGCCGAACAACTTGATCCTCGAGCGCGGCACGCGGGTAAAGGTGCTCGACTACGGCCTCGCGTGGATCAAGGGCGAACCGAAGGACCGCGTGCAGGGCACGCCGGAGTACATCGCGCCCGAAACCGTGTCGCACAAGCTCATCAACGAGCGCACCGACATCTACAACCTCGGCGCGACCATGTACCGGCTGGTGACGCTCCAGAACCCGCCGAGTTGGGTGTCGCCCGCGGACGGCCTGCCCATGACCGGAAAGGTGTTCAAGGACCAACTGAAGCCGGTGCGGGTCGCGAACCCGATGGTGCCGGAGGGCTTCGCGGACCTGATTCACCACTGCATCCAGCCGAACGCGGTAAAACGCCCGGAGCGCATGAGCGAAGTACAGGGGACGCTCGACCAGCTCGCGGACGAGGCCGCGGCCAAGCTCGACGACCCCGGCGTGCTGGACGAGTGAAGTTCCGAGTTCCAGAGATCCGAGTTCCAAGTTGAAAGTACCCAACTTGTCTTGGTTCTCTTGCCTTCAACTTGGAACTCTGGAACTTGGAACTTGGAACTCCCGACATGCCCGACTTCCAGCCGCGCGAGCACTTCGTCCCGGTTCGCGTCAGCGACCTCGTCGCGTTCCTGTGTACCGAGAGCGGGCCGCTGCACGACCAAGAGCTGTCGGCCGACGAGCAGGCCGCGTTCCGCCGGTTCGCGCGGGCGGTGGTCGGGCACGTCCACATCAGCTACGCGACCGAGATTCGGCGGCTGAAAGACGCCTACGCCGCGTTCGACCCGGACGCGGACCCGAAGCCCCTCGCCCCGCCCGCCGGCGACGAGCGGGCCGCGACCCTGACCAAGTTGTTCGAGACGTTCGTCCACCTGATGAGCCGCGCCAACTACCGCCGCCTGACCCGCGACGTGATGGAACAGATCATGGCCGGGGCCAGCGAGTGGGGCGTCGACATGGACGTGGCGTGGGACGCCTTCGATCAGGTGGAGGTGTTCTACCGCGGCAAGGGCGCGGGCACGCGCACCAGCCGGCACTGGCTGTTCTGGTGGCGCAAGCGCGAACTCGAGGTGCCCACGTTCGCGCGCGTCGCGGTCATCTTCAAGCAGCGCGCCCACAAGCGGCTCGCCGACGACGCCGACACGCGGAGCGTGTTCCTCAAACTGTTCAAGGACATCCCGCAGGTGGACATCGAGATGCTGCTCCCCGGCGGGCGCATCCGCATGAGGAAGTTCGACCGCTGGAAGCTCGGCGGCTCCGCGCTCAGTTCGATTGCCTACGTCGTCTGGAAGCTCAGCACGTTCTCGCTGTCCGTCATCAGCGGGTTCAGCACCGCGCTCCTGTTCGCGCTGTACACGCCGCTGGCGCTCGTCTTCGGCTACGGCTACAAGACGTGGTACAGCTTCCAGTCGTCGCGCCAGACGTACACGCTCCAGCTCACCCAGAGCCTGTACTACCAGAACCTCGACAACAACAGCGGGGTCCTGTTCCGGCTGCTCGACGAGGCCGAGGAGCAGGAGACCCGCGAGGCGCTGCTGGGGTACTTCTACCTCTGGCGGTACGCCGGGCCGAACGGGTTCACGGCCGAGGAACTGGACTTCTCCATCGAGACCGACCTGAAGAAGCGGCTCGGCGTGGAGTTCAACTTCGAAGTGGTGGACGCGCTCGCGCAGCTGGCCCGCGCCGGGCTGATCGAGAACACCGGCGACCGCTACAAGGCGCTCCCGCTCGCGGCGGCGCACCAGAAACTCGACGCGCTCTGGGACCGCTACGCCCGCACCGGCGCGCCCGCCCCCGCCGCGTAGCGCCCCGCGGTCGCTATCTTGACCGCACCGGCGCGCCGCGCGCCGGCCCCCTTCCCCTCTCGGTGCCGCCATGCCCCGCTCTCTCGCGCTCCTCGCGCTGTTCGCGCTCGCCGCGCCCGCGCCCGCGGCCGACAACATCGGCCCGTGGGACGTGACGGCGCTAACAGCCGCCGACCCCAAGCCCCGCTGGGGCGCGGCCGCGGGCAAGGCCAAAGAGGTCTTCTACGCGGGCGAACCGCTGAACGGGAAGCCGACGACCGTGTTCGCCTACTACGCCAAGCCCGCCGGCGACGGGCCGTTCCCCGCGGTGCTCCTCGTCCACGGCGGCGGCGGCAAGGCGTTCCAAGCGTGGGCCGAGCACTGGGCCGCGCGCGGGTACTGCGCGCTGGCGATGGACCTCGCCGGCAACGGCCCGAAGGGGCGGCTCGCCGACGGCGGCCCGGACCAGTCCGACGAAACCAAGTTCCGCCCCTTCGACGACAAGACCGCGGGCGACATGTGGACGTACCACGCGATCGCCGCCGTGGTCCGCGGGCACAATCTGTTGCGCGGGCTGAAGGAAGTGGACAAGGACAAGGTCGCCGTCACCGGCATCAGTTGGGGCGGCTACCTGACGTGCATCGTCGCCGGCGTGGACGACCGCCTCAAGGCCGCGGTACCCGTCTACGGCTGCGGGTTCCTGCACGAGAACAGCGTTTGGAAGGAGTCGCGCTTCGACAAGATGACCCCGGCGCAGCGCACCCGCTGGGTTCAGACGTTCGACCCCTCCAAGTACCTGCCCAACGTGAAGTGCCCGATCCTGTTCCTCAACGGCACGAACGACTTCGCGTACCCCATGGACAGCTACCAGAAGTGTTACGAACTGGTGAAGGCCCCGCGCACGCTCTCGGTTCAAGTGCGGCTCCCGCACGGGCACATCTGGACGTTCAAGGAAGTGGACGAGTTCATCGACTCGCACCTCAAGAAGGCCGACCCGCTGCCGGTGGTCGGCGCGATGGCGCGCGACGGCGACACCGTGAGCGCGAAGGTGGCGGGCCGCACGAAGGTGCTGTCGGGCGATCTGCACTACGCGGTGGCCGAGGGGCCATGGCAGAAGCGCGAGTGGAAGACGGTCGCGGCCGTCGCCAAGGACGGCGTCGTGAGCGCAAAACTGCCCGCGGCGCGCCCGCTGGTGTACTACCTCGCCGTGACCGACGCGCGCGGGCTGAAAACGTCCGCGCCGCACGCGCTCCTGAAGGGCGACCCGCCCGCGCCCGCGCCCGCGCCGGCCCTCGCACCGACGGCGCGCAACGTCGCCTACGGCACGCACCCGCGACAGGTGCTCGACTTCTGGAAGGCCGACACAACCGCGCCGGCCCCGGTCGTGTTCCTGATCCACGGCGGCGGCTGGGTGAACGGCGACAAGAGCGGCTACCGCAACGGCGTGAAGCGGTACCTCGACGCCGGCGTCTCGGTGGTCGCGATCAACTACCGCATGGTGACGCAGGCCGACGCCGCCGGGATCAAGCCGCCGGTGAAGTGGCCGCTCGAAGACGCCGCCCGCGCCCTGCAGTTCGTCCGCGCAAAAGCGAAGGAGTGGAACATCGACAAGGTGCGGATCGGCGCGACCGGCGGTTCGGCCGGCGGGTGCTCGTCGCTGTGGCTCGCGTTCCACGACGACATGGCCGACCCCAAGAGCGCGGACCCGGTCGCGCGCGAATCGACGCGCCTGTTCTGCGCCGCCGTGACCGGCGCACAGACCACACTCGACCCGAAACCGCTGCGCGAGTGGATGCCGAACGCCCGCTACGGCGGCCACGCCTTCGGCGTGCGCACGCCCGCCAACCGCGACGGCGCGTTCCAAGCGTACTTCGAGCAGCGCGAGAAGTTGCTGAAGTGGATCGAGGAGTACTCGCCCATGACGCACGTGACGAAGGACGACCCGCAGATCTTCATGGAGTACCCGGCGCAGAAGAAGCCGCCGGTGAAGGGCGAGAGCCAAGACGACCCCACGCACTCCGCGCTGCTGGGCATGATCCTTGAGGAGAAGCTGAAGGCCGAGAAGGTGGACTACGTGCTCGTGTACCCCGGCAAGGTTCACGAGAAGTACAAAGTGAGCGCGGACTTCCTCATCGACAAGCTCAAGGCGAAGTAGGTGCGGCGCGTTGTGGGTCGCGGTCGAGCGGCGCTTCACCGCGAGGCCCGACGGCCAACCAGTTCCGCGTAACTGCGAAGCGGCCTTCGGCCTTTTCTGTAGCCGGCCTCTGCGAGGCCGGGGTTAACCCCGCGGTTAGCTCCCGCAGTGTCCCATAGCTACTGACCGGCAGGTAGCGAGCCCTGTACAACCCACCGGATCGTCGTAACCTGTTTGCCATGAGGACCAAAGGTACAGCGGCCGAACTGGAGGCCC
>VGZJ01000111.1 GCA_016872595.1 Planctomycetota bacterium | reverse complement strand
TCATGAACCACCCGTGGCGGCTCAAGAAAGCCGTCACCTACCTGTTCGATTGGATCGCCACCATGCTCCGCAAGCTCCTGCACCCGCACCCCAAACTCACAACCAACACTGGGTGAACTCCAGGTTTCAGGGGGAAGGGAGAAGCTCACGCAAAGCCGCGAAGCCGCAAAGAACGCAAGAGAAGGCAGAAGGCAGAAGGCAGAAGGCAGAAGAGTTTTGACAGGATTCACAAGATGAAACAGAGATTGAAAGCAGATACGAGGAAAACCCGCCTGTTCTGGCTCCATCCTGTTTTATCCAGTTCATCCTGTCAAAACTCTTCTGCCTTCTGCCTTCTGCCTTCTGCCTTCTCTTGCATTCTTTGCGGCTTCGCGGCTTTGCGAGAGATGTCTTTGCTAAACTGCCCGCATGAGCGCCAGCCGATCCGAACTCGCGATGAAGTACATCGAGCAGCTCCCGTACCCGCCGTACCCGGTGCAGGAGGAGGCGCTGCTCGCGTGGTTCGACTCGCCGCAGGGCGTGATGGTGTGCGCGCCCACCGGCACCGGGAAGACGCTCATCGCGCACGCGGCGCTGTTCGAGGCGCTGCACACCAACACCGTCGCCTACTACACGACCCCGCTCATCGCGCTGACCGAGCAGAAGTTCACCGAGATGCAGGCTGCGGCCGTGCGGTGGGGCTTCAAGGCCGACGACGTAGGCCTCGTGACGGGCAACCGCAAGGTGAACCCGAACGCGCGCGTGCTCATCGTGGTCGCGGAGATTCTGCTGAACCGCTTGCTGCACGCGGACGGCTACGACTTCTCGCACGTCTCGGCCGTCGTGATGGACGAGTTCCACAGCTTCGCCGACCCGGAACGCGGGATCGTGTGGGAACTATCGCTGAACATGCTGCCCAAGCACGTCCGGTTGTTACTCCTCTCCGCGACCGTGGGCAACTCGGTCGAGTTCACGAACTGGCTGGACCGCGTCCACGACCGCCAGATCGCCCTCGTCGAGGGTAAGGTCCGCAAGGTGCCGCTGACGTATCGTTGGGTTCCCGACCAGTTTCTGAACGAGCTGATCGTGGACATGGCCAAGGGCGACGACGCCACGCGCAAAACCCCGGCGCTAGTGTTCGCCTTCAACCGCGACCAGTGTTGGAGTATCGCGGAGCAGTTGAAGGGCCTCCACCTGATGAACAGCGACCAGCAGGCCTCACTGAACAAGGAGTGCGACAAGCTGGAGTGGCCGCACGGCGTCGGGCCGAAACTGAAACAGATGCTTCGCCGCGGGGTCGGCGTTCACCACGCGGGGTTGCTGCCCAAGTACCGGCGCGCGGTCGAAGAGCTGTTCGAGAAGAAGCTGCTAAGTGTGGCGCTGTGTACGGAAACGCTCGCGGCCGGGATCAACCTGCCCGCGCGCTCGGTCGTGCTGACGACGCTGGTGAAGGGGCCGTTCGGCAAGGAGAAGCTGATCGAGGCCAGCACCGCGCACCAGATTTTCGGCCGCGCCGGTCGCCCGCAGTTCGACACCGAGGGCTTCGTGTATGCGTACCCGGACGAGGACGACGTGCGCATCCTGCGCTGGAAGCAGCAGTACGACCAGATTCCGGAGAACACCAAAGACCCCGGTTTGATGAAGGCTAAGAAGGCGCTACTGAAGAAGAAGCCGACGCGCAACAGCAACAAGAAATACTGGAACGACGCGGACTTCGAGCGGCTGAAGAACGCCGCGCCCGCGCGCCTCTACAGCAAAGGCCCGCTCCCGTGGCGGTTGCTCGCGTACCTGCTGAAAGTGTCGCCCGACGTAGAGAAGATTCGCAGCGTCGTACGGAAGCGCCTGCTCGACCAGCCGCGCATCGAAGCCGGGTTGAAGCAGCTCACGCGCATGCTGGTGACGCTGCACGCGAACGGGTTCGTGAAGCTGGAGCCGGAACCGCCAGAGTCCGAGGGCAGAGAACAGAAGACAGAGGACAGCAAGAATGAAGATAAGAAGACTGAGGAACCGAAGCCAGCGGTTCTCGACCTGACCGCGCTGGGTCCGAACAGGGGGCTAACGCCCCCCGCTCGCCCGGAACCGCCGCCCTACACCCCGCTCACCGCGACCCCGACACTCGAACTCGACAAGTTGCTCGTGTTCCGCGCGTGCCACCCGTTGTACGGGGCGTTCCTCATCGACCTGCTCGGCGTCGCCAACCGCGACGAGCGCATTCAGCTTCTTGAAAGCGTCCTCGAACTGCCGCGCCCGCTGCTCAAATTCGTCCGCGTGCCGTTTGAAATGACGCCCGGCCCGTTGCAAGTCGAGAAGCTCGACCCGGAGTTGATCGCGAAGGGCCTCATCACCGCGACCCCGCCGAAGGCGGAAGGCGCGGAGGAGGAAGAAGAGGAGTGGGTTCCGTGGGACGAGCGTCCGCCGGTGCTCGCGGAGAAGGTGCGGCTGCTGTTCGACTCGAAGTACCCCGAAGTGGGCGATTTCATCACGCAGGGCGTGTGGGCCGCGGGCGACATTATCAACTACGGGAACTTCAACACCTACGTCACGAGCAAAGACCTTACGAAGCAAGAAGGCCTCATCTTCAGGCACCTGCTGCGCCTGATCCTGCTGACGCAGGAGTTCGAGCAACTGACCCCGCCCGGCCAGACTGCGGACGACTGGAAGAAAGAGCTGACGGAGATTTCCGACAAGCTCACCGACATCTGCCGCGGCGTCGACCCGACGAGCACCGAGCAAGCGATCAAGAGCGCCCGCGGCGCAGACGTGGTCGAAGGCGAGGACCACGCAAAGGCCGTGGTAGCGACACCAGAGAAGGCGACAGAGCCTGCGCAGCCAGCGGACGAAGGCTTCGCCGAGGGGATTTTGGATTAGTTGACCTCGTTAGCCACGAGCCGAAGGCGAGCGCGTCGCGACGCGCTCGCCTTCGGCGAACAAGTGGCTTCCTGCGCACGTCTGTCGTATGATCGCCCCTCATGCAACCCACACCCCCGCCAAATGCCGACGCGCTGCCACGTGTGCTCGGCCCGTGGATCGCGACCGCCATCATTGTCGGCACGGTCATCGGGTCCGGCGTGTTCGTGAAGGGGCGCACTGTCGCCAACAGCGTCGATCAGCTCTGGCTCGTCGTCGCCGTGTGGGTGCTGGGCGGGGTGCTCGCGCTGCTCGGTTCGCTCGCGCTCGCGGAGATCGCCGTGCTGTTCCCGCGGGCCGGCGGGAACTACGTGTTCCTGCGCGAAGGGTACGGCCGCTGTGCCGGGTTCCTGTGGGGCTGGGTCGAGTTCTGGATCATCCGCGCGGCCAGTGGTGCGGCCCTCGCCACCATGTTCACCGAGTCGTTCCACGACGTGCTGCGCCAGTCGCTGTACCCCGGTCAGAAGGTCGAGGTGCTGTCGTTCTGGGCGCGCCAGTTCATGACGATCTGCGTGCTCGTCGGCCTCACGGCGGTGAACGTCCGCGGCACGTTCCTCGGCGGCGCCGTGCAGTTCGCCATTACCGTGCTCAAGGTCGCGTCACTGCTGTTCCTCATCGCGCTGCCGTTCGTGATCTACGCGATGGGCCGCGAGCCGAAGCCGAGCGTGGCGAACCTCGCGATGAACGGGCCGAAGGTCGCGAACAACCTCGCCGGGTTCGGGGCGGCGCTAATCGGCGTGCTTTGGGCTTACAACGGCTGGATGAACATCGCCCCGGTCGCGGGCGAAGTGAAGAACCCGCAACGCAACCTGCCGCTGGCGCTGCTCGTCGCGGTGTTCATCCTCATCGCCGTGTATTGCGGGGCGAACCTCGCCTACCACCTCGTCATCCCACGTGACACGATCATCAAGAAGGGCGACGACGGCAAGCTCTCCAGCACACCGCTGGCGACCGAGTTCTGCGAAGCGCTGCTCGGCCCCGTTGGGGTCGTGATCGCGTCGGCCATCGTCATGACCTCCGTACTCGGCGCGCTCAACGGCAACATTCTCGTCGGCCCGCGGCTCCTGTACGCGATGGGCCAAGACCGGCTCGCGCCCGCGAAACTCGCTCAGTTGCACCCGCGCTACCAGACGCCGGCGCTCGCGACCATCGTCATGACCGCGTGGGCGTGCTCGCTGATCGTGGTGCTCGGCGCGCTCTTGCAATCCGACTTGCCGCTGTTCGACACGAAGGACATCGGCCCGGACGGGAAACCGGTGAAGGACTCGCCCTTCGAGGTGCTGACGAAGTTCGTGATCTTCGGCTCGGTCACGTTCGAGACGCTGGCCGTGGCGACGATCTTCGTGTTCCGTCGGCGCATCCCGGTGACCGCGGAGAACCGGCCGTACCGCTGCTGGGGCTATCCCGTCGTGCCGGCGCTGTACTGTGCGATCATGGCCGCGGTGCTGGTCACGTTCTTCCTGAACCCCGGCTCGCGCAGTGAGGCGTTCGTGGGGCTGGGGTTCATCGCCACCGGCGCGCTCGTGTACGCGCTGTTCTTCCGCAAGCGAACGGCATGACGCACTGGCGCGACCAACTGGAGGCCGACGGGTTCGCGTTCCTGCGCGGCGCGCTCGCCCCCGCGGACGTGGCCCGTGCCCTCGCGGAGTGGGACGCGGCGACCCGCGCGCCGGCCGCGCGCGGCGCGGTGCTGACCGGCGAGAGCGGCCCGGCGTACGGCGCGCGGAACGTTCTCGACCTGTGGCCCGGTGCGGCGGAGCTGGCGCGCGTGCCGGTGATCGCCGCGGCGCTCGAGGACGTTTTGGGGACTGGGGCCGGCATTGTGCGCGGGCTGTACTTCGACAAGCCGCCCGGCCACTCGTGGGCGCTGCCGTGGCACAAGGATTACAGCCTCGCTGTGAAAGAACACCGCGGCGGCGACACGTTCACCAAGCCGACGTTCAAGGCCGGCGTGCCGCATGTGATTGCGCCGCAGAGCGTACTCGACCGCATGCTCACACTGCGCGTCCACCTCGACGCCGCGACACCGAACAACGGCCCGCTGCGCGTGATCCCCGGGTCGCACCGCGCGTACCACGAACGCGCCGACGCGCCGCGCGCCGCGGTGGCGCTGGAGTGCGCGGCCGGCGACGTGCTGCTCATGCGCCCGCTGCTGACGCACGCCAGCGGGCACAGCGCCGCCGACGCCGGGCACCGGCGCATCGTACATCTGGAATGCGCCGCCGATGCCGTGCTGCCGGACGGGTACGAGTGGAAGTGGTTCGTAAGTGTTGCCGAGCTGGGGGCGTAAGCCCCCTGTTCTCACCCTCACGAACAGGGGCTTACACCCCCCGCTCGCCTTATACTCAATCCTTCTTCTGTTCCAGCTCGAAATCGAAGTCGCCCTCAAGCGCGCCGAACTCGCTGTCGTCGGGCAGCTTCCACGACCCCTTGATCTTCTTCCCGACGAGTGTGGCGACGTAGGGCACCTGTAGAATCTCGGAGGTGTTCATCACGTCTTTCGCGCCGTAGTTGGTGAACTCCAACTTGAACCCCTTCTCCTTGTTCTTTACGTCAACGGGCTTGATCGTGCCGCGAACGAGGTACGTCAGCACCATCTCGCCTTCCTTCTCGTACAGGTCGGCCTCGAACTTGTCGCCGTCGCGCTTGGTGATAGTGAACTTGCAATCGAACCCGGTAGGGCCGCCGCCTTTTTGGGTGAGCCGGCCCTTCCACACGGCCCCGACCGGGAGCGGGTTGCCGTCCTTGTTGGTGGTCGCCGGGACCGGGGCCGCCGGCGCGACCGCGACCGCCAGCAGCAGCGCGGCCGATGTGACGAGCTTCATCGAGGTTCCTCCCGAGCGGATGTGCGCTACCATCTTGGCGGCGCGCGGCACGAAGTTCTAGTGGATTCTCTGGGACCGCGGGCGGCCGGCCCGCTGCTGAACCGGAGTTGGTGGGCGCGGTTCCCCGGCAGCCACACGATGCGCGTAGCAGCGGGCCGGCCGCCCGCGGTCCCGGGAACGAATCCGTTAGCGCTTCTTCAGCGCAAGAATCTTGGCGACGACGCTGTCGCCAATGTGTTGCAGCGGGAGCACTTCCACCGCGGCCCCGCGGGTGACGGCGGCCTTTGGCATCCCGTCCTTCACCACGCTGGTGGCCTCGTCTTGGGCGATGGTGTGCCAGCCCGCGCCGCGGAGCCGGAACAGCCCCTCGGCCCCGTCGCGCCCCATCCCGGTTAGCAGCGCCGCGACGCCCAGCCGCGCGCTGTGCGCCGCGGCGCTGGTGAACAGCACATCGACCGACGGGCGGTACGGCGAGCTGCGCGGGTTCGGGGTGTAGTGCAACAGTCGGTCGGCCCCGAGTTCGAGGTGGTCGTTCGTAACCGCGACGTGGACCGTACCGGCGGCCGGGGCGTCGCCCTCTTTCGCCGCGCGAACCGGGAGCCGGCACCACGTGGCGAGCTGCTGGACGAGACCGGGCGCGAAGTCCGCGCCGATGTGTTGTGCGATCAACACGGCCGCGGGGAAGTCCGCGGGGAACACCGAGAGGACGTGGGTGAGCGCCTCCGGCCCGCCGGTCGAAGCGCCGAGCACGACGAGCGGCGGCAGGTCCGCGGGTGTGTTGTTCGGCTTCAGGACGGCGATCACGCTCGACCCGGACAGCCCCGCCAGTGCGGTTTCGAGTTGGGCGAGGCGCGCGATCAGCTTTTCCGCGTTCTGCACGGTCCCGCTGGGGCCGAGTGTGGGCGTATCGACCGCGTCGAGCGCGCCCGCGCCCATCGCCCGACACGCCAGCGCGTAGTTGGTCGCGACGCTCGCCGTGACCACGAGGATCGGGCACGGGGCCTTCTGCATGATCTGCCGCGTGGCCTCGGTGCCGTTGAGCCGCGGCATGATGAGGTCCATGAGGATCACGTCCGGGGGTTCGGCCGCGGCCTTGGCGACCGCGGCGTCGCCGTCGTCGGCGGTCCACGCGACGGAATACTCCGGCACGGAGAGTACCACGCGCCGTAGTACCTCCCGCGCCAGCGCCAGATCGTTCACGATCCCGATTCGCATTCGGTAACGGTTCCTCGTAACACGGACCGGCTCGAGGCCTGTCCTACATCAAACGTCCTTCTGGTTCGTTCGGGACGGACAAGGTGGAAGCCGGTCCTACACGCCGTCCGCGACGCCGATCAAGTCTACCACGGCTTCCATGAAGCGGTTATCGTGGAAGCTGCTCTTGGTCAGGTAGGCGTTGGCCCCGACTTCGAGGCCGCGCATCCGATCCTCTTCGCGCTCCTTGTACGACACGATGATGACCGGAAGGTCGCGCAGGCGGTCGTCGGCGCGCACGGCTTGCACCAGTTGCAGGCCGTTCATGCGCGGCATGTCGATGTCGCTGACCAAGAGATCATACCGCTCGGCGCGCACCTTGTTCCACCCGTCCATGCCGTCCACCGCGACCGCGACCTCATAGCCCTTGTGCAACAGCAACTGGCGCTCCACTTCGCGCACGGTAATGGAATCGTCGACGACCAGCACGCGCTTTTTCCGGCCCAGTCCGCTGGGGCGCGTCTCACACCGCACGAGTGAACCGGTTTGGATGAACTGATCCATCGACCGGAGCAGGTCTTCCACGTCAACGATTAGTACCGGCGATCCGTCGTCGAGTATCGCTGCTGCGCTCAGATTGGGCACCTTGCCCAAGCGCGCGTCGAGGGGACGTACGACCAAATCTTGCTCGCCGCGGAACGAATCGACGATGAGACCGTACTCGCCGGTGCCGTCGCCGAGTAGCACGACCGGCAGTTCCGGCGTGTTCGGTGTGGGCGACGGGATGTCGAGGAGTTGCCCGGCAATCACGAGGCCGACGTTCGCGCCGTCCACGGTGACGAACTGACGGTGTTCGATTGAGCGGACCGCGTCGCGGCGCACGCGGATGAGGCGGTCGATGCGCGTGTGCGGGAACGCGTACGGCTCGCCCGCGACATCGACGACGACCGCGCGAATCACGGACAGCGTAAGCGGCAATTGTAGGTGGAACGTGGTGCCCTTCCCGCGCGCGGTCGTGATGCGGACGTTGCCGCCGACCTTGCGCACGGTGTCTTGCACCACGTCCAGCCCGACCCCGCGGCCGGAAAACTCGGTCACGCTCGCGGCCGTGCTGAACCCCGGCAGGAAGAGAAACTCCAACAGCTCCGCTTCGGTCAGGCGCGCCGCGACATCCGGCGCGTTCAGCCCGCGGTCGATCACTTTTTCCCGCAGCCGGTTTAGGTCGATGCCCGCACCGTCGTCGCTCACGGTCACGTGTAACATGCCGGCGCGGTGGCGGGCTTCGAGGGTGATGGTTCCGGCCGCGGGCTTCCCGGCCGCGGTGCGCGCGTCCGTCGGTTCCAGCCCGTGATCGACCGCGTTGCGGATCAGGTGCGAGAGCGGCGATTCGAGCTTCTCGAGGATGTCGCGGTCCACTTCGGTGCGTTCGCCCGCGACGACGAGTTTCGCTTCCTTGCCGAGCGCGCGGGCCATGTCGCGCACCAGCCGCGGGAGGCCTTGTGAGCCGTCGCCGAACGGCCGCATCCGGCTCGCGATCACCTCGCGGTAGAGGCGCGCGTTCAAGTCTTCGGCACGGGCTGCGTGGTCGTCGAAGTCGCCGGTCTTCTCGTGCAGTTCCTGTTTACACGCGGTCCACTGGCGGCGCGTGTCGGCAATTAGGTCCGCGACCCGCTCCGGGGGCGTGCCCCCCACGGCCGCGTGGAACGCCGTGTCGAGCATCTTGGCGAGTAGGTCGTGTTGCTTCTTGAGTTTCAACAGGGAGGTGGAGAACGTCGGGAGCCAGCGGGCCTGCACGAGCGATTCCCCCGCGAGGCCCATGAGCCGGTTCAGGCTCTGCGCGGTCACGCGCACCACTTGATCCGCGGGCACCGCGACCGGGGAACCTACCCCCCCCGGCCCCCCCTCCCTCAAGGGCGGGGGGGAGACGGGCACTCGCGGAACGGGACTACTTTCGGCGCGTGAAGGTTCCGTCCCCGCCCGCTCTTCAGGGAGGGGGGCCGGGGGGGTGGGTTTCGGGGTCGGCGGCTCTTCGCGCGGAGTCTGAACTGCGGCGGCGCGGCCGAACACCTCCGCGATCCGTGCCAACTCAGCCGCGCTCGCCGCGGCCCAATCGCCGAAAGTGTCGTCGTCGGTGGCGAGCGCGCCGGCCACAATCGCGACCGCGTAGCGCGCCCAACCGAGCGCGGGGGCCGGCGGCGCGCGCGTCGCGCGCAGGTACGCCCCCAGCGCGCCCGCGAGCGCCGCGACCGGGTCGCACTTCACCAGCCGCGCGGCCCCGCACAGTTGCTTGAGCGCTTCGAGAACCGGCTCGCCCGCCGTGGGGTCCGACGTCAGAGCGGGTAGCGCCCGCGCGATGCCGTGCAAGTGCCCGCGAACCTCTTCGCGAAACAGGTCCAGCATGGAGTGCGCCGGGCCGAGCGCGAACGGCTCCGTGGGGATCGTCGCGGCGTCGAACGCGGGCGTGGGTGGGAAGGGGGACGCGGCCGCTTGCGGTACCGTGAGCGGCTGTTCAACAGCCTCCCGCGGAGTCGCAACCGACGCGGGCGCGGGTAGGGACTCCCCTCGCGCCATCGCTACTAACACCGGTTCCAGCGCCGCTACCGCGGCGGCGGTGGTAGCTTCCCACGCGCCGATGTTGTCTTGGGTCAGAGCCGCGAGGCCGGCGAGCACGTCTGTGCCCTGTAGCAGCGTGTCGGTGTCGGCGGGCTTCAGCTTGATCTTGCCGTCTTGCGCGGCGACCAGCGCGTCTTCCATAACGTGCGCGAGGCGCACCGCGGTGTCGATGCCGACGATGCGGGCCGCCCCCTTGATCGAGTGCGCCGCGCGCATCAGCCCTTCGAGAAGGGCCGGGTCGGTGGGGGCGGCTTCGGCCGCGATCAAGCCGGTCGCGAGGGTGTCGGCGTGGGCCTTCACCTCTTCGCGGAACAGCTCGAACATGGCCGCGTCGATGCCGGGCATTACAGGCGCTCCCGAATAGCTTGGAACAGGCGCGCGTCGTCGAGCAGCCCGACCGACCGGCCCGCGTGTGGGAACACGCCGCGCGTGAGTTTCCCTTGCGACCGGGCGAGCGTCGGCGCGGCACTCGTCAGGTCGGGCAGCAGCACGCGGTGAACCTGATCGACCTCGTCGGCGGCGAACGCCCAGCCGTCGTTCTCGCGGCGGATCACGACGAGCCGCCGCAGGTCGGGGTCGGCGTTCTCGATCGCGGCCACGCCGAGGAGCAGGTCGAGGCGCACGCACAAGTGCAGTTCGCCGCGGATGTTCGCCATGCCCGCGAGGAACCCGCCCCGGTGCGGGACGCGGTGCGGCGTGCGCGGCCGGGTGACTTCCACCAGCACCGCGACCGGGAGCGCGAGCCACTCGTCGCCGAGGCGGAACACGAGCACGCTCGACTCGTCGCCCTCGCGGGTGTCGTCGCGGGCCGCGAGCGCGGTGGTCCACTCGTCGAGGTACCCCGCGGGCGAGGGGGCGTCGAGGAACCGGCGGCCGGCGGCGGCGAACACCGGGCAGTTGTTGCAGTGCGTGTGCGCGAGCAGCTCCGGGCACGAGCGGTCGCCCCGCACGCCGATGCGGTTCCAGCACTGCTGGGCCGGGTCGATCACGGTCAACGGCTTCGTGCTCACGGCTCCTCCTTCGGAGTCAGGCGCGCGAGGCGGCGGCGCAGGGCCGCGGCGAGGGCGCGGTCGCCGCGGCGCTCGCACAGGGCCATCATGTGCGCGACGGCTTCGGCGTGGTCCGGCGCGAGGTACAGGGCCTTCCGCAGCGCGTCGAAGGCGTGGCCGGTGCGCCCGGCCGCGAGTTCGATCACGCCCAACAGCGCGAGCGCGTCGGCGTCGGACGGGCGGGCGGGCATGAGGGCGTTGCACGCGGTACGGGCCTCGTCCAGTTTCCCGGCGTCCGCCAGCGCACGGGCCGCGGTTAGCGGGGCGTCAGGGGTGGGGGCGGGCGGCGCGACCGGCGCGGGCGTCGGCACCGGGGGCGCCGGCTCCACCCGCGCCGGAACGATCGCGTGGACCGCGCTCCCGACGCCCACGCGCCGGTACACGCCGAACTCGGTGGGGCCGTCCGGCACGAACCGCCCCGGCGGGAGCCGGTCCGCTTCCGCGGGTGTCACGCACAACCGCCCGTCGAGCGCGA
The DNA here is from genome assembly GCA_016872595.1 of Planctomycetota bacterium. Taxonomy (GTDB): domain Bacteria; phylum Planctomycetota; class Planctomycetia; order Gemmatales; family Gemmataceae; genus Gemmata. The sequence goes on along the minus strand of VGZJ01000111.1, from coordinate 7,696 downwards.
GCAGGCGGTCGAGGTTCGCCACCGCCCGGTTGCGCGCTTCGGCCGTGAAGTAGATGAACACGTTCCGGCAGATGATCAGGTCGTAGGGGCGCTCGTCGGCGAGGAACAACGTGTCGGTGAGGTTGCCCGGGCGGAGCCGCACCGCGGCGCGGAGGTGCGGCTGGAGTTCCCACGCGTCGTCCGATTTGCGGAAGTACGCCGGGCGCGCGTCCGGACCGGGTTCGCGGAACGCGAACGCGCCGAACCGCGCGGCACGGGCACGGGCCAGCGCGCGCTCCGACATGTCGATGGCGTCGACGGTCGCTTCGCCCGGCGCGACGAGCCGCTCGTGGAGTGCGATGGCCAAGGAGTACGGCTCTTCCCCGGTGCTGCACGGGACGCTGAGCGCGCGGGCCGGGGCGGGCGCGCGGGCCGCGACGCGCTCCGCGAGGAACGCGGCCAGCCGGTCGAAGAGCGCGCGCCCGCCCCGGAAGAACCACGTTTCCGAAACCGCCAGTTCCGCGGCCAGTGCGTCGCGCTCGTGCGCGTCGGTCATCAGGCGCACCGCGTAGAGGTCCACTTCCGCTAGCCCGCGGGCGTGCATCCGCGCCTCGGCCGCGCGCTCCAGTACGTTCGGCCCCAGCGCCGCGGGGTCGAGGCCCAGCCGCTCGCGCACAACGGTTTCGACGCCGCGCGTGTTCACGGATCGAACCCCTTTTCGATCAGCCCGCCGGACCCGGCCGCCACTTGGCTCAGCATCCAGTCCGGGTCGAGCAACCGCAAGATGCCCTCGCCGTCGGCGAGCGCCGGGCCGAGGCTCGGTCGCCCCGGCGGGCCGGGGATCGGCTGCGCGACACCGGGCCGGATCTCGCGGATCTCGTTCACCTGTGTCGCGAGTACGCCGACTAGCGCTTCGGGAATGTCGAGCGGGTACGGGAACAGGATGATGCGGCTGCTGAGGTGCGGCGGGCACTCGCCCACGCCCGCGAGCGCGTGCAAGTCGATGACGGGAACGACGCGCCCGCGGTACACGAACACCCCCGCGATCCACGGCGGCGCGCCCTGCACCGCGGTGATGCGCACGCGCGGTACCACCTCGCGGACCCGGCGCACGTCCACCGCGACCTTGTCCGGCCCGACTTGGAACACGAGTCCTAGCATGGCGCGCCGAAGAAGAGGGTTAACCACAGAGACACCGACAACACAGAGGAAGGCAGAAAACAGAGAAGAGAGGGGGCGTCGAGAAAACAACTCATCTGGTTGTGATCTTGGTTCGTGCCTTCCTCTGTCTTCTCCGTGTCTCTGTGGTTAATCCTCATCTGTATTGGGTGTGCGAATGCCTAGGTCTTAAACTGCGCGATCTCGGAGTTCAGGCCCTCGACCGAGCCGCGGAGCGTGGCGGTGGCGCGCTCGAACTCTTGGATCGACTGCGCGCTGCGCCGGGTCGCTTCTGCGATCTGGCCCATTGCGTCGTTGATCTGTTGCGCGCCCGCGGTCTGGTTCCGCATGCCCTCGTTCACCAACTGGAACCGCCCGCTCAGGCTTTGCACCTCGTTTATGATTTCCCACGTCATTTGGTTGATCTTCGTCACTTGGCCGACGCCGCTGCGCACCTCGTCGGCGAACTTGTCCATCTGCATCACGCCGGCGTTGACCGCGTCTTGCATCTGCCGCACCATCGTTTCGATGTCGAGCGTTGCGACCGCGGTCTGGTCGGCGAGGCGGCGAATTTCGCGCGCGACCACGAGGAACCCGCGGCCGTACTCGCCCGCTTTTTCGGCCTCGATTGCGGCGTTGATCGAGAGCAGGTTGGTTTGGTCCGCGACCTTAGTAATCGTCGAGACGACCGCGTTGATGCTGTCGGCCTTCTCGCGGATGCCACTGAGCCGGTCGGAGACGTTCTTCGTCGATTCGACCAGTTGCTTCATCTCGGTCGCCATCTTGGTGGTGTTGTCGCGCCCGCGGGTGGCGAGCTCGGCCGCGTGGCTGGCGGTCTGGCTCACCTCGTTCATCGTGCCCGCGAGATCTTTACTGGTCGCACTCACCTCGCGCACGCTCGCCGCCACCTGCGTCGTTGAGGCGCTGAGGTTGTTCACGGTCTGCTCTTGGTTCCGCGCCGTGAGTGCGATTTGCCCGGCGATCGAGAGCAGTTGGAGGCTCGACTCGCGGGCCTTGCCGACGATGCCCTGAATCTTACCGATGACGGCGTTGATGCCCTCGGCGAGTTGGCCCATCTCGTCCTTGCCGTCCACCGCGAGGCGCGCGGTCAGGTCGCCGGCCCCGCTCGCCATTTGGCGCACGCGATCGTTCAACTCGCCCGCGGACTTCACGACGCTGCCGACGATGGCCCAGCCGACGAGCCCGAAGATCGCGAGCGCGACCACGCTCAACCCGACGGTGAGGTTCGACCACATTCGGATGCTCCCGGCCACGTCGTTCTCGGTGGACTTCGTCGCGGTCTTCATGGCTTCCGAGGCCTCGCGCATGGCCCGCGAGTGCTCGTCGTACGACGCTTTAATGCGCGCGAGCGCGGCGCGGGTATCGTCGGTGTTGCGCGTCTTCGCGTCGCGCACGAGGTTGAAGAACGCGGGGTCGGCCTGCTTGAAGACGTCTTGGGCCGGGAGGTGTGCTGTCGTTTCGAGCGCGCGCCGCGCGTCGGGGTGAATGTCCTTCTTGAGCCACTCGGCGCGGGTCTTCTCGTACTCGTCCACGTACTGCCGGTAGCGGCGCTCGGCCGCGTCGCGCTGGGCGTCGGTGGTGGCGGTCTGCATCTCTTGCAGCATCAGGTACACGCGCCCGATGAGTAGCGGGGGCGGCGTCATCTCGTCGGTCAGGTGCTTCCGGTCCACGACCTCGGTGTAGACGGTGCCACCGACGCGGTAGCGCTCCATCAGCACGCCCGCGAGAATCACCCCGAACACGACCGTGAGGGTGTAGCCGATGAACAGCCCGTACAACTTGGTGCGCAGCGACACGTCGCGGAGGCGGAGCATGGTGGGTGCCACAACGGGGAGCGAAAGGTCCGGCACAGGCGATACTACCCGCCAACCGGCGCGAGTCTAGCGGATTCGCCCAAACGCCGGAAGTTCCCCAGCCTGTCGCGCTCGCGCCGCCGGCAAAGGCGCTCAGAACCGCACATCCAGCATGGAGAAATCGTCGGTGAAGGCCTCGCGGCCCATCAGCCCGCGGGCGTGATCGAGGTGCCGTTGAATGAGGTCGTCGCCCGCGGTCGCCAGTTCGGAACCGAGGCGGGTCATGAAGTCGGCGAACGACCACATTTCGCCGTTGGCCTGTTCCAGTTCCATGGTGCCGTCGCTGAAGACGAGCAGCCGCGCGCCGTCGGCAAGGGTGATCGTACGCGTTTCGAACGGCAACTCCGGCACCATGCCGACCGCGGGCGCGTCGGCTTCGAGCTGGTGCAACTCACCGCCGCTGAAGAGCAGGGCCGGCGGGTGCCCGGCGTTGCAGTACGCGAGGGAGCGCGTCGCGGGCTTGTATACGCCGTACCAGATGGTGAAGTACTTCCCGTCTTGGCGGTCCATCTGGAACATGCCGTTCAGGTGTGTGACGACCGCGCCGGGGTCGCGCGGGTCAGCGGTGCCCGCGGTGCCGGCCGCGAGCACGTTCGCCGCCGACACCGCGAGCAGCGCCGAGCCGACGCCGTGCCCGCTCACGTCCAGCAGGTAGATCGCGAGGTGCTTCTTGTCGATCCAGTGGTAGCCGAACATGTCGCCGGCGAGTTGCGACGACGGCACGAACTTCCACGCCGCGCGCACCGGGCCGCTGGTCAGTGGGGCGGGCAACAGCGATTGCACGTAGCGTGCGGCGCGGGCCAGTTCCGCGGCCATTTCGCGCTGCGTCTCCGCGAGCTGCCGGTACGCCTCGTTCCGTTCCAGCAGGTGAATGTAGCCCAGCGAGTGGTACTTGATGCGCGCCACGACTTCGAGCTTGTCGGGCAGTTTCACCATGTAATCGTTGGCCCCGAGCGCGAAGGCTTTGGCCTTCGTCGTCGGTTCTTCCTTGCTCGACAGCACAACGAGGGGCGTTTCGCGCGTGACCGCGTTCGCGCGGAAGTAGCGAACCAACTGAAGCCCGTCGATGTCCGGCATCACGAGGTCTTGCAAGATGACCGTGGGGCGGAACTCGTTGGCGGCGTCGATGGCCGCGGCCGGGTCCGGGCAGAACCGGAACTCGATGCCGGGTTCGTCCGCGACCATCTTGCGCACGGCCTCCCCGACCATCGCTTGGTCGTCGACGAGCAGCACCTTGATCGCGAGTCCGTCGGCCATGAAGACATTCAACCCCGCTAAGATGAGAAAGGGAAGCCGGTTGTTCGGATTAGGAAGGTAGAAAGGGCGAAAGCGTGTCGGTTGTAGTGAGCGAAGCGAAGAAACCCCCGGCCCCCCTCCCTTCAGGGAGGGGGGAGGAAAGGCAACCTAACTCCCCAACCCCCTTCCCTGAAGGGAAGGGGGAGTCGGAAACTTCGTGCGCGAGTGACATACTCCAACCGTTAGTGTCTTACTCCCCCCTCCCTTCAGGGAGGGGGGTCGGGGGGGTGGGTTTTCCCGCTTGGCGCGGCGCGCGCGCCGCGTACCTCGCGCGCGTGACACCGTTCGCCGAGGAGCGCACGCGGCGCACGGCCCGGCACGAGAAGCACCCCGTTTACGACTTCCTCTTCGAGTACTACTCGTTCCGCCCGGCGCACCTGCTGCGCTGGACGCCCGGGTCCGGCGTGCACCTCGACGGCGCGACGCGCGAAGACGTCGCGTGGGGGGAGTTCGTGCTGAGTGACAGCGGCCTGTCACTCCCGGCGGAAGCGTTCCCGGCGCACCGCGTTTCCTACCTCGAATGGGCGGTGACGTACCTCGAAGCAGTGCAGGCGCGGGAGCCGTCGTTCGCGTGCCTCGGCCTGCACGAGTGGGCGATGGTGTACCGCGACCCCAACGTGCGGCACCCCTACATTCCACTCCGCCTGTCGCGCGAGGAAACCGACGCCGTGGTCGCGTCGCAACCGCTGCGCTGCACGCACTACGACGCCTTCCGGTTCTTCACGCCGGCCGCGGTGCCGCGCAACCGCTGGGCGCTGACGCGCGCCGAAACGACCGATCACGACCAAGCTGGCTGCGTTCACGCGAACATGGACCTGTACCGCTTCGCGTACAAGATCGCCCCGTTCTGCCCGTCCGACGTGGTGGCCGACGCTTTCGAGTTGGCGCGCGCGGCGCGCGAGGTCGATATGCGCGCCAGCCCTTACGACCTGCGCGCCTACGGCTTCGCCCCCGTGATGATCGAAACGCGCGCCGGGCGCGAGGAGTACGCCGACTTTCAGCGCGACATCGCGGCCCGTGCCCGACCCGTCCGCGCGCGCGTGCTGGCGGTGTACCGTGAACTGCTTGCGGCGTTACACTCCGGTGGCGCGCCCGCGGCTACACTGTGACCTATGACCCCGACGCGCGCGAAGTGGCTCCGGTGGCTCGGCCCGCTGACCCTGTTGGCCGCGGTCGCGGCGTTCTATCTGGTGAACCGGGCCACGCGCCCGCCCGACTGGGCGCGGCACGCCACATCCGACGGCGCGTGCAGCGCCGAGTTCCCGCTCGCACCGGCGCGCGACACTGAGGACGACGCCGACCGGATGGAGGTTGTGCGCGCGGACCGCGACGCCCGCTACTCGCTCACCTTCTCGGACCTCTCGGAGAAGGACGCTGCGGAGCCGCCCGACGTCGTGTTCGCGCTTCTGAGGGCGAAGTTCGTGCTGGCGCGCGCCACCGCCGGCGCGCCGGTGAAGCTGATCCGCGACCGCACCATCACGGAAGGCGGGCACGAGGGCCGCGAGTACCAGTTCACGGTCGGGGACAAGTTGGTCAGCCGCATCAAGGTGTTCCGCGCCGGCCGGCGCGTGTACCGCGCGATTGCCGTAAACCCACCCGACGCAACCCTCGACGCCGACGCCCAGCGCTTCCTCGACTCACTGCGCTTCGAGAAGCAGTAGCCGTGACTGTGAGGATCGAACAACAGCCACTCACGAAGCCGGTTGCGAAGATGGTGATAACACTTGGCCCGTATGAAGCACTGTTGCTCGGATCTCGATCCGAGCTGGTCACCGCGGAAGTGACCGACGAACCGCTTCGCGCGCTCGTGTTGAACATGCTGCGCGCCCACGCGCCCGTGCTTAAGCACCTGCCGGGTTCGGCGCGACACTACTACCCGTTCGCGGGCGGCTGGCTCGAACACACGCTGTCTGTTTCGCGCAACGTCGCGCACCTTGCCGAGCGCTACGCGGTCGCGTTCCCCGAACTCAGTCCGCCGATCAACCGCGGGCTCGTCGTGGCCGCGGCCGTGTTGCACGACATCGGCCGCGTGCGCGAACTCGACGCGCCGCCCGGCCAGCCGGTGAAGGTCGGGATCGAGGGCGAACTGTTCGGCCACGTGTTCCTCGCTTACGACATGATCCGCACCGCCGCGGCCGACGTGCCGGACCTCAACCCGGAGTTGCTCGCCCTGCTTCAGCACTGCGTCGTCGCGCACCTGATGATGCCGCACTGGGGCACGACGCGGCAGCCGTGTATTCCCGAAGTGCTGATTCTGCACCACGCCGACGACCTCGACGCGAAAATGGAGATGTACGCACGGTGCCTGACGCGCGACACGTCGGACGGGCCGTTCACCGAGCGCGACCAGATCGTCGGCCGCCCACTGCTCAAGGCGCGGAGGGTGTGAATACAACATCCTCATGAGCGACATATACGACATCCCCGTTATCACCATCGACGGCCAACAGACCACGCTCGCGCCGTATCGCGGCAAGGTGCTGCTGGTCGTGAACGTCGCGAGCAAATGCGGGTTCACCCCGCAGTACGCGGGGCTGGAAGAGCTGTACCGCAAGTACAAGGATCGCGGGCTGGTCGTGCTGGGGTTCCCGTGCAACCAGTTCATGTGGCAAGAACCGGGCGACGGCCCGGCGATTCAGTCGTTCTGCACCCTGAAGTACAACATCACGTTCCCGATCTTCGCGAAGGTGAGTGTGAACGGTCGGCACGCGCACCCGCTGTACCGGCACCTCAAGGGCGCGGCCCGCGGGTTCCTCTGGACGCGCGCCGTGAAGTGGAACTTCACCAAGTTCCTCGTGGCCCGCGATGGCACCGTCGTTCGACGGTTCGCGACCGCGACCAAGCCCCACAAGCTCGCGGCGCACATCGAGAAGCTCTTGGGCTGACGGCGCGGCCCGCGGAACGTAACAACCCTCTCATACTCGTCAGATGCACTCCCTAAACGCTGGCCGTGCGGCTATCATCGGCTGCGTGAGTCTCTCCGCCCGCACGGGTACACACTCTGGGGTTCAATCATGGCGAGCAAGTGGCTGGTGGTCGCGCCGGTGGCTGGCGCGCTGGGGATCGGGGCCGCGGTGGGTCTGGATCGCGCGCTGGGCGCGGCCGAAGCGAAGCAAGACCTGAAGCCGGCGGTGAGCCTGCCCATCACCCGCGTCGTGCTGCTGAACAGCGGCGTCGGCTACTTCTCCCGCAGCGGCGAGATCGAGGACGACGCGCGCGTCGACCTCACGTTCCCCGAGACCGATATCAACGACCTGCTCAAGAGCATGGTGCTCGAAGACTTTGGCAAAGGGCGCATTAGCGCCGTGTCGTATGACTCGCGGGAACCCATCGCGCGGACCCTGTCGAGCTTCGCCATCAACCTCAACAACAACCCGACGTTCAGCGGC
>VGZJ01000110.1 GCA_016872595.1 Planctomycetota bacterium | reverse complement strand
CCCGTCGTCACACGGTGATGATGAAGAACGTCGCCGGACTCCACAACCGGATGTACGGGTAACGACCACACAGGATCGTCTGGCCGAAGTGCGACTGAACCAACACCTATTGCGCAACGAGTCTATACATTCAAGAGTATCCACGAACTGAAGATTCAAGCCGACGTGTACCGACCGCAGGACACGACCGTGCGCCCGGTCGTCGTGTGGATTCACGGCGGCGCGCTCATCATGGGTAACAAGAACGGAGTGCCGAAGAACCTCCTCGACCTCTGTCGCGACGAGGGCTACGTCCTCGTCTCCATCGACTACCGGCTCGCGCCGGAGGTGAAGTTGCAGGGGATCATCAACGACGTGCAGGACGCGATCGCGTGGCTCCGCAAGGACGGCCCGAAACTGTTGAGCATCAACCCACAGCGAATGGTGATCGCTGGTGGGTCCGCGGGCGGCTACCTCACGCTCTCGATGGGGATGTGGCTGAAGGAGAAACCGAAGGCGCTCGTCGCATACTGGGGCTACGGCGACGTGGACGGCGACTGGTACACGAAGCCGTCCGAGCACTACCGCAAGACGGTGCCGCTCATCGACAAGGACGACGCGTACAAGGCCATCAACACGAAGACCGTGATGACGGGCAGCGAACCGGACTTCGACGGCAAGGCCCGCGGGAAACTGTACCACTACTTCCGCCAGAACGGACTGTGGACGAAAGAGGTGACCGGCTTCGACCCCGCGACCGAAACGATGTGGATCGACCGGTATTGCCCGGTGCGGAACGTGAAAAAGGACTACCCGCCGACGCTGCTCGTTCACGGCACCGAAGACACCGACGTGCCGTACGAACTCTCCGCGAACATGGCGAAGGAGTTCGCAAAACACAAGGTGCCGCACGTGTTCGTCACGGTGAAGGGCGCCGGGCACGGGCTGAGCGGCGGTGACAAGAAGCTCGTCGCGGAGGCGCACGAAAAGGCACTCGACTTCATCCGCAAGCACCTGAAATAGGACGACACATGACGCGCTCTCCTCTCGCCGCGATCGCGGTGCTGCTGCTTCTTTCGCCCGCGGGCGCGCGGGAACCGATCCCCGACAAACTCGTCGTGCTCACGTTCGACGACTCGGCGAAGTCGCACTACACCGTCGCGCGGCCGATCCTGACGAAGTACAAGTTCGGGGCCACTTTCTTCATCACCGAGGGCTTCGACTTCCCCACGAACAAGAAGGACTACATGACGTGGGAGGAGATCGCGCAGCTCCACAAGGACGGCTTCGAGATCGGCAACCACACCCTCGATCACAAGGCCGTGACCGACAAGGCACTCGCGGACCTGCCGGCCCAACTGCGCGGCATCAACGCGCAGTGCAAGAAGCACGGCATCCCGCGGCCGACGAGTTTCGCCTACCCCGGTAACGCGATTAGCAAAGACGGCCTCGCAGTACTGAAGGAGAACGGCATCACGTTCGCGCGCCGTGGCGGCGCGCCGGAGTTCCCATACAAGGAGGGCCGCGGGTTCGCCTACGAGCCGGGCCTCGATCACGCGCTATTGATCCCGAGTGCGGGCGACGCCCGGCCCGCGTGGGCGCTGGACGAGTTCAAGGCCGCGGTGGCGCAGGCGAAGCACGGCAAGATCGCGGTGCTTCAGTTCCACGGCGTACCGGACACCGCGCACGACTGGGTGAACAGTACGAAGGAGCAGTTCGAGAGCTACATGAAGCACCTCACGGACAACAAGTTCACCGTGAACGCGATGCGCGACCTCGCGAAGTTCGTTGATCCGAACGTGAACCCGTCCGACCCGTTCTTCGTCATCGAGGACCGGAAGAAGTTGCTGGAAGCGAAGCGCGACGGCGCGAACGTCCGCCCCGCGAAGACGGACGCCGAGCTGAAATACTGGCTCGATAACGCGCTTGCGCACCACCGCTACACGCACGCCGAAGCCGGGGCCGCGTTCGGCATCAGCGCGGACGAAGTCGCTACCGCCGCAAAGCGCCTCGGCATCGACCCCTCAAAGCGCCCACAGCACAATGACGGCGACCCGCTGCCGGTGCTGCCGTACCCCGGCGGGCGGCACCCGCGAATCGGGTTCCGCGACGGCATGGTCCGCCCGCAGCGCGAGACGAAGGCCAGCGTCTTCGCGCCGTGGGACGACGGCGGGTACGCGGTCGCCGACACGCCCGAAGCGGTCTGGTTCGATGTGAACGGCAGGCCCGAACTGCTGTACCTCGCGCACACGCACGTTCCGACGACGTGGGACAAGAAGAAGGTCGCGCTTGACCCGATGGAGTGGACCCGCAAGACCGACGGTTCGCTGGCGCTCGAACGCACGCTGCCGAACAAGGTGACGCTCGCGACGTTCGTCACACCGGGCAAGGGCGGCGTGCGGATGGAGTTTCGCGTTACGAACGGGACCGCCGAAAAGCTGACCGGGCTGCGCGTGCAGATGTGCGTGATGCTCGCCGGGCTGACCGGGTTCGACGAGCGCACCAACGCGAACAAGGTGTTCGCGTCGCCCTTCGCGGCGTGCAAGGACGCGACCGGCAAGCGGTGGGTCATCACGGGCTGGGAGCGGTGCGGGCGCGCGTGGGGCAACGCACCGTGCCCGTGCGTTCACGCCGACCCCGTGGTAGAAGACTGCCCGGCCGCTCAGACGAGGACCGTTCGCGGCTGGCTCTCGTTCTACGAGGGCGACAACATCGACGCCGAACTGAAGCGCCTCAAGGACGTCGCCTTCCCGGCGAAGTGAGGCGCTTCGGCCCGTGGCACCGGGTAAGATCGATCAACCGCCAAGTCCCTGCCGCCTGCTCTCCGGTCGCGGAGTGAGTCCCGCCATGACGAGCGTTCGACTGCTTCTCGTTGCCGCGCTCGCGCTCGCGCTGTCCGCTGTCGGGCACGGCGAACCGCCCGCGCCGGTACCGAAGGACGCCCCTCTACCGCTCGACGCGAGCGCGAAGACGTTCCTGCAAGTAAACTGCCTCGCGTGTCACAGCGGGGCGAAGCCGAAGGGCGGGGTCGCGCTCGACAAGCTCACCGCGGACCTCTCCAACAAGTCGAATCGCGACGTGTGGCTCGCGGCGCTGGAGCAGTTGAAGGCCGGGACGATGCCGCCCGACGGGAAGGAGCCGCCCGCGAAGGACGCCGCCGCGCTCAACGAGTGGGTTCACAAGCGGCTCGAAGCGGCAGAGGCGGAGCGCCGCGCGAAGCAGGGCCGCAGCACCGCGCGGCGGCTCAACCGTGTCGAGTACGAGAACACCGTACGCGACCTGCTCGGCATCGATGTCGAGCTAAAGGAACTGCTGCCGCCGGACGCGACCGCCAACGGGTTCGACACCAGCGGCGACGCGCACCACGTCTCGCAGTTCCTCATGGAGAGCTACCTCGAAGCCGCGGACAAGGCGCTCAACTTCGCCATCGCCAACAACCCGAAACCGCCGGTCGTCAAGAAGCGCTACAGCCTCAAGGACGAGCGCATCGTGAAGATCAGCACGGAGAGCGTGTACCGCCAGACGGACGACGCGCTCATCATGTTCAGCTCGTCGGGGTGGAACGCGATCACGGTGGGCCAGTTCTACCCGCCGGATCGCGGCAAGTACCGCGTCCGCATCTCGGCGCAGGCGGTGCAGAGCGACGGCAAGCCGGTCGCGTTCCGCGTGGACGGCGGGCCGATGTTGATGGGCACCAAGAACTACCTCGTCGGCTACTTCGACGCGCCCGCGAACGCGCCGAAGGTGTTCGAGTTCGTCGACCACTTCGAGGCCCGGAACCACATCCGCATCTTGCCCTACGGCCTCGTCAGCGCGCAAACGGTCACGAAGGTCGGCGCGGAGAAGTACACCGGCGTCGGCCTCGCGGTGCAGTGGGTCGAGGTCGAAGGGCCGATCTTCGACACGTGGCCACCAGAATCGCACCGGCGCATCTTCGGCGCCCTGCCGCAAGTCCCGGCCCCGGTGTTCAACAACCGCGCCCGTGTCGAGGTGACATCGAAGGAGCCGGCAGCCGATGCCGCGACCGTGCTCAAGCGGTTCGCGACGCGCGCATTTCGCCGCGCCGTCACCGACGACGACATCAAGCCGTATCTGGAGATCGTCAAGAAACGGCTCGCGGACAAGTACAGTTTCGAGGCCGCGGTGCGCGTCGGGTTGAAGGGGATTCTCGTCTCGCCGGAGTTCCTGTTTCTGCGCGAGAAGATCGGCAAACTCGACGACTTCGCGCTCGCCTCGCGCCTCAGCTACTTCCTGTGGAGCACGATGCCCGACGACGAGTTGATGAAGCTCGCGACCGCGGGCACACTCTCGCAACCGGCCGCGCTCCGCGGGCAAGTCGAGCGCATGCTGAACAGCCCCAAGGCGCGGCAGTTCACCGAGAACTTCGTCGGCCAGTGGCTGAACCTGCGCGAGATCGACTTCACCGCGCCCGATTTCCGCCTGTACCCGGAGTTCGACGAGGCGCTGAAGGTCGCGATGCTCGACGAGGCGCACCTCTTCTTCGGTGAGTTACTCAAGAGCGACCTGAGCGTGTCGCACGTGGTCGCGTCCGATTTCACGTTCGCCAACGGCCGGCTCGCGAAGCACTACGGCATCAGCGGCGTGTTCGGCATGGAGATGCGGCGCGTTAAGCTGCCGCCGGAGCTGCACCGCGGCGGGTTCCTCACGATGGCCGCCGTCCTAAAGGTGAGCGCGAACGGCACGAACACCTCGCCCGTCGTGCGCGGCGCGTACGTGCTCGACCGCATCCTCGGCACGCCCCCGGCCCCGCCGCCGGCCGGCGTGCCCGCGGTCGAACCGGACATTCGCGGCGCGACCACGATTCGCGACCAGCTCGCCAAGCACCGCAGCACGCCGTCGTGCAACACGTGCCACACGAAGATCGACCCGCCGGGTTTCGCGCTCGAGAGCTTCGACGTGATCGGCGGCTGGCGCGAGCACTACCGCAGCATCGGCAACGGCAAGCCGGTGTTCGTCGAGGGCCGCCGCGCGATGTACAGCGAGGGCAAAAAGATCGACCCTGCGGACACATTCAACGGGGAAAAGTTTGCAAACGTCGATACGTTGCGCACGATTCTCTTGAAGGACAAAGAGCAACTGGCCCGCGCGCTCGCGGAGAAGCTGGTGACGTACTCAACTGGCGCGGCCCCGACCGCGCTGGACCGCGCCGAGGTCGAGGCCATAGTGAAGGCGGCGCGCGCCAAGGATTATGGCGTGCGCACGCTCGTGCATGAAGTTGTTCAGAGCAAGCTGTTTTTGCAGAAGTAGGTGCCGCCTGCCGGGCGGCACGGCTTCGCGCTTCGTGCAGCCTTACGAGTTGTCAAGCTGCCTGCCCCGGCAGGGCGGGCCGACAAGAGGCCACCCATGCGACTCACACGCCGACACGTGCTCAAGGCCGCGGGCGTTTCGCTCGCGCTGCCGGTGCTTGAAGCGACCGCGCCGGCGCGCGCCGCCGAGAAGGCCGATGTGCCGCGGCGCATGGTGTGCATCTGCACGCCGCTCGGCCTGCGCACAGAGTTCTTCTTCCCCACGAAGGCCGGCAAGGACTACGAGGCCACGCCGTACCTCGACACGCTGAAGGAGTTCCGCGACGACTTCACCGTCATCAGCGGGCTGGCGCACGTCGGGGTCGATAGCGGGCACGACTCGATGTTCAGCTACCTGACGAGCGCGCAGCACCCCGAGCGCCGCGTCGGGTTCCGCAACAGCATCTCCGTCGATCAGCTCGCGGCCGAACACCTCGGCGACCGCACGCGGTTCCCGTCGATGGCGCTCGCGGGCGAAGGGTTAAGCCTGTCGTGGACGCGCAGCGGGGCGCTGGTGCCGTCCGAGTGCTGGCCCGCGAGCACGTTCGCGAAGCTGTTCATCGACGGCAAGAAGGACGACGTGGAGGCGCAAGTGCGGCGCTTGCGCGACGGGCAGAGCGTCCTCGACACGGTCGGCGATCAGGCGAAGAAGGTGGCCGGCGCGGTCGGCGCGGCCGACAAGGAGAAGCTGGACGAGTACTTCAGCAGCGTGCGCGAGCTGGAGAAGCGGCTCGCGAAGGCCGAAGAGTGGTCGAAGAAGCCGAAGCCGAAGGTGGACGCGAAGCAACCGCAGAACATCATGAACGCCGGCGACGTGCTCGGCCGCACGCGCCTGCTGTTCGACCTGACGCACCTCGCCCTTCAAACGGACAGCACGCGGTTCATCACGATCCTGCTGGGCGGCGCGAGCACGGTGCCGCCGATTCCGGGCGTGTCGTTGGATCACCACAACCTGTCGCACCACGGCCAAGACCCGGACAAGCTCAAGCAGCTCTCCATCGTGGAATCGGAAACCTTCAAGCTCCTCGCGAACCTGCTCGGCAAGCTTAAGTCGTGCAAAGAGGATGGCGCGACGGTGCTCGACCGCACGATGGTGATGTACGGCAGCAACATGAGCAGCGGGAACAGCCACTCGTGCAAGAACCTGCCCATCGTGCTCGCCGGCGGCGGTTTCAAGCACGGCAGCCACCTCGCCTTCGACCAAAAAAACGGCCCGCCGATGGCGAACCTGTTCGTCTCGATGCTGCAACGCTTGGGGCTAGAAGTGGACAAGTTCGGCACCAGCAAGGGCACGCTCACGGGGCTGAACGCGGTCGGCTAACGCGCTGACCCACACGAAGGCCGACGATGCTCCACACGGACGACGACTTCCTGACCGCGATCACGGCCCAGCCCGCCGACCGCACGCTGCGGCTCGTCTACGCCGACTGGCTCGACGAGCGCGCCGACCCGCGTGCGGAGCTGGTGCGCGTCGAAGAGGAGATGCGCGATCTACCGGTGTTCGGGGATCGCTTCTGGGAACTGAAGCCGCGCCGCAACGAGCTGCGCGCGCTCGCGGGCGCGGAGTGGTGCGGCCGGATGCGGTACGGCACAGAGTGCGCGCCGGTGTTCCGCCACGGCATCCCCGACGGCTGGCGCGAGCGCTGGCGGCTGATCCGCGAGTTCACCGAGCGCTGGCACAGCGTCCCGATGGGCGACATCGGCGGCCGTCAGGCCGAGATCGCCGAAGCCGAAGCTCGCTTGGGGAGGAAGCTGCCGCCGTCGGTACGCGAGTGGATTGCGTTCGCACACGACGCGCGACAATACCCAGATTGGCACAACGTCTGGCGAGACGCATACCATCTGGAAGTGGTGGCTGGACAGCCAGCGTTAGCATTACTCGCGCAGGCCGAAGGAGATTACTACTGGGGAATGCCGTTTGCAGCCTTCGAACAAGAAGACCCGCTGGTCCGGGATTATCACCCAGACTTGGCGAACGACAGGTACGATCTCTGCGTGCCGGTACCTGACGTATTCCCTTACCCATCCACAACAGCATTCGCAATCTCACACGGGATTGGGTGTACCCGCGGAGGCGGCGGGTTCGTACTCGACGGCAACTCGGCCTCTCGGTTTCTTGGCATCATCGCCTTGCACTTTCCACCCGCCGCTTCTCTTGACGAAACAGCACTCTTTGAAGTGGATAACGTCTTGATGCAGGTTTGGGCACGGAGTTGGGTGCGTGTCGAGGTTTTCAAGCCGCTCGTGAGCGATCAACTGGCTTCCTTGCTTTTTGCGTGGTCTCGTCAAAGTGGCTCATATCACGGCATGTTCGTGTCCGATGAAGACCGCCGGATTCGACAGTGACGCAGCGATCCGACCGTCCAATCAGACGACGACATCCCAATCTAACCGCGGTCAATTGCTAAATAGGACTTTACTATCCGCTTTAGCGCTGCTACACTTCCTTCACCGCTGATTCGCCCGCAAGCCATTGCTCTCCTCTTCGGTTCCGAGGTCGGCACATGCTCCGACTCACTTTCGCGCTGCTCGTTGTTTGTGCTGGTGCGTCGCCGGCGGTCGCGCAGATTGACGGCCTCGAACGCGAGCCGATCAACTACAAGTTCGCACAGGCCGAGAACGTCGTCACCGCGCTTCAGAAGCGCATCAACTCCGGGCAGGCGAAACTCAAGCACACCGACGATCACGGTTACCTGTCGGCGATCCTCAAGGAACTGGACGTGCCGCGGTCGTCGCAGGTGCTCGTGTTCTCCAAGACCAGTTTCCAGCGCGAGCGGATCACGCCCAAGACGCCGCGGGCGATCTACTTCAACGACGACGTGTACGTCGGGTTCTGCTTGCGCGGCGACGTGCTGGAGTTCTCCGCGGCCGACACCAAGCTCGGCACCGCGTTCTACACGCTCGATCAGGAACCGACCACAGACGGCAAGCCGGAATTCATTCGTCAGAAAGACAACTGCCTGACCTGCCACTCCTCCAGCACGACCGGCGGCGCGCCGGGGCACGTCGTGCGATCGGTGTTCACGGACCGCACCGGGATGCCCGTCCTCTCGGCCGGCACGTTCCGCACGGACCACACCAGCCCGTTCAAGGAGCGCTGGGGCGGGTGGTACGTCACTGGCACGCACGGTAAGCAGACGCACATGGGCAATTGGCTTGTGGAGAACAAGCGCGACCCCGAGGCCGAGGGCAACGCGACCGGCCAGAACGTGACCGAGCTGAAGTCGCGGTTTACGGTCGCGAACTACCTCACCACGCACAGCGACCTCGTCGCGCTGCTCGTGCTCGAACACCAGACGCAGGCCCACAACCGCATCGCGCAGGCGCTCATCACCAACCGGCAGGCGCTCCACTATCAGGCGACTCTGAACAAAGAGTTGGGCGAACCGGCCGGTCACAAATGGGACAGCGTGGGGCGGCGGATCGAGTCTGCGGGCGACGCGTTGGCGAAGTACTTGCTGTTCTGCGGCGAGGTGCAGCTGGAGGGGCCGGTATCGGGCACGTCGGACTTCGCGAAAGAGTTCTCGGCCCGCGGCCCGTTCGACAAGCAGGGCCGTTCGCTGCGCCAGTTCGACCTGAAGACGCGACTGTTCAAGTACCCCTGCAGCTACCTGATCTACTCGAAGAGCTTCACCGCGCTGCCCGCCGAAGTGAAGGCCCACACGCTAAAGCGCCTGCACGAAGTGTTGACCGGCAAGGACACCTCGCCCGCGTTCGCGCACCTCAGCAAAGCCGACCGCGCCGCGGTACTGGAGATTCTGAGGGACACGGTGCCCGACTTGCCGGCGTACTGGAAGAAGTAGCCCGCGGTCCGAGCAGAAACACTACGGCTTCGTCGCCAAGATCAGCGGGGAGGGGCAGGGGAGATCCTCGGCCAGTCGCGCGTTCGTGAAGCCGGTGGCAGTCAGCCAGCGGGCGATTTCGCCGAAGCTGAACGTGTCGCCGCGGTCGGTGTTCACGAGCATGTTCACCGCGAAGATCAGGCCCGGCGGCGGGCCGCTGCGGTCGTCGGCCACCAGCCACTCCGCGATGGCGATGGTGCCGCCGGGCGCGAGCGCCGCGAACGTCTTCTTCAGCAGCGTCTTCGAGCGCTCGATGCCCTCGCTGTGGAGGATGTGGCCGAGCGTGGCGACGTGGTGACCGGTGCCGAAGTCGGCGCTGTCGAGGTCGCCGGCCACGAACGTGAACCGATCCGCGACCCCGTGCCGCGCCGCCACCTTCTTCGTGACGCCCAGCACGCCCTCCCAATCGACCGCGGTCACGCGCACGTTCGCGCCCTTCTCGGACAGCGACACGCCCCACACGCCGGACCCGGCGGCGAGGTCGAGGACCGACACCGGCCCCGGCGCGGCGGCGAGGTTCAGGTGATCGGCCAAGCCCATCGCGGCGCGCCGGCTCAGCGGGAAGATGTCTTCGACGAACTGCTCGAAGAACGCGGCACCGTCGCCCTCGGCGTTGACGGAACTCGCCGGCTTCCCGGTGCGGACGATCTCGGTCAGGCCCAGCCATTTGGGGATGAGCTGCGTGCTGGCGTGGCGGAAGAACCCGCCGAGGTACGCCGGCCGGCCGCGCACGAGGAAGGCGTCGGCCTCGCGCGTGAGCTGGTACTGACCGGGCTTGGGGTGCGTGAGGAGCTCCAGCCCGACGAGGCCGTTGAGCAGGATGCGGACGCCGCGCACGCTGGTCTTGGTCTCGGTCGCGAGGTCGTCCGCGGACTTCGGCCCGGCGGCGAGCGCGTCGAACAGGCCGAGCTTCACCGCCGCCTCGATCATCAGCGGCGGGGCGTAGGCGAACGAGTACTGCAGCACCTTTTCGGGGTTCAGCGCGTTCGGCATGAGAGCGAACCTTCGTGGGGAGAGGTACGAATTGGCTCGTTGGTACTTCAAACGGGCATTACGAGTCGCCGAATGGTGCGACTTCGCCGGAGTAGCCTATCCGAAGCGGTGAAGTGTGAAAAGCGTCGATCCGCGTGTTTCGGGCGCAGAGAAAACCCGGAAGTGGCCTTTCCGTTCGTACCTGTGGCCGCTATCCTTCCAATCACCATTGTGACGCGGCGTGGAGCAGCCCGGTCAGCTCGCCAGGCTCATAACCTGGAGGTCGTAGGTTCAAATCCTACCGCCGCAACTCAAAACCCTTGGGAAACCAAGGGTTTTTTCATTGGTGCTCGTCCGCTGTTTCCGCCGTTTCCGCCCTTTCCGGGCTTTTAAGTGCCAGTTAGGTGCCAGGAAATCGGCCCTCAATCTGACCGACACCCCAACGAGAGTGACTGGTTTTCTGCGCTGCTACGCTGCGGACGGTGACGAGCAATGTGGATCAAGGGTCGCATTTGGTTGGCTTCGCATTCGATCCGCGGCCACGTCGCGGTCTTACCCCATCGAGTGGCGCTCGAAGAACTCCCAGATGAGGTCGTTGGCCGACACGTTTCGTGTCGAGCGGCCGAGCGCCGCTGATCCTGGTCGACCCGGCCACGTGTGACCGCCGCCTTCGACCGTGACCAGCACCACCTGAACACCCGCAGCGTCGCCCCCGCTGAACTCGCCGGGTTGCAAGACCCGGCCCACGGAATACCGGCAGGCGAGCCCGACGACCGCCTTCGGCGCGTACCGCTTCTGGTCGTGAACGAGTTCGTACCCGGTGGCCGGGCCAAACGGGTGATCGACGCCGGCGTCCAGGTCGGCTAGGGCGTGGAGAACGTGTTCGCGGGTCAGACCCGGCGGGACGGACTGCGGCATGGACGGCACCTCGTCGGCCGTCCGTGGCGACCTCGGAATCGCGGGGAGTATTCTAGCTGCGCCCGGTCGAACACCGAGAAGGTCGAACTGAGCGGCCCGACACGTGCCGTTTTCGGAAGACGGGACGCTCAGTCTAAACTGACACCGACCGGGATCACACCGAAGGGAGTACGACCTGTGGGCGACGCACGCGGCTTTGCGATCGACGTCTGCCGAATCATCTGCAACCGTCTGGCCGACCGCGCGGACGACCTGCGGCTGATGGTCGAGACCGGCTCGTCGTTCGAGGATTGGCTCAACTGGGAGGCGTTTCTGGTCTGTAAGTTCAGTCAGCCCGGTTACCAGTTCTGCGAGGTCGCGGCCAAGCCGACCTACAGCAGCGAGGGCGTGTCTGACGACGGTGGCGACCCGGAGCGGAACTTGGGCGACCTGCGCGTCGGCGGTCCCGACGACGGGGCCAACCACCGCTGGCTGTTCGCCGAGTTCGCCCTACTCCACGACGGGAACCGTGCCAGTGGAGAGTGCCTTCGGAAGATCGAGTCGGACACGGCCAAACTGAAGCGGCTGGGGTGGAAGAGGTCAGCGTCTCTTTTGATCGTTGTCGTGGTGAGCAAGGGCAACGTTTTGACTGAGTGGGCCGACTACCTCGCCGGCTTCGCGGTTTGGAACCGGCCCGCCCTGACCGAACCGTTCGTCATTTCTCTACCGGGCGGCGGAACGGTCGTCGTGAAGGCGTTCGACATCAAACGCGATCCGGCCGACACGCTCACCGCGGCGGGCCGCTGAGTTCGGTTCAGTCCGCCACGAATACGAGGCAGGTAGAGCAGCAACCCACCGCGGTACGAGGCGACAAGCGACTCGCGGGCGTACCACCACAAGAGAGGCACGCTGCCGAGAAACAACCGCTGGGCGGGGATGTCGCCGGTGTTTCGGAAACCGCTGCGGGATCAACGCCAGCCCGGCCGCTCCGGTCGGTTCTCGACAGACAGCGGCGTCCATGGTATTCAGGTTACGAGTGATGCCCTTTTCGTGCCTGAACTGGACCCAACATCGGGAGACACACGTGCCGTCCAAACAACAGTTCTACCGCTTCACGATCGGCCCGAAGCCCGCAGCGTACCCCGCACGCGAGGTCGAGGCGATCGGGACGTTCACGGCCTACGTTCCGGCCGACTGCCCCTTCGGTGATTTCCTCAGCGAACTCTCGGAACAACTCCCGTTTGAAACGCCCCAATCCGCCTTCACCGGCCCTCCCGTGCAGATGCTCAAGGACGGCACGCCGGTCGGCAAGTTGGGCCTAGCTGTCGGCGACGAGGTGGTCCTGTCCGGCTACAGCCAGTTCGTGATGCGGCTCGACTCGATCGGCCTCGCTATCGACGAGGAGGCAGTGGGGTGTGCGTTCGACCTGAGTGGGTTCGACGTCGATCGCATGCACGAGGCGGTGGAGGATGCCGACGCGGACGCGGGGGACGTCGACGTTCCGGTCTACCGCGTCCAGTTCTGCTTTAGTTTGCAGGACCGGGCGAGTGGGAAACTCCTCAACACGCTCCGGGAGGCCCGACTGCGGGGCGACCTGTCGCTCGGCTTGCTAGCCGCCATCGCGGTCGATCAGTCCGAGGGGCTGCTCGACCTCTCGACACTGACCCTCTCGGTCGGGCCGGCGAACGCGGCCGAGGGGCGGCTGAACTACGCTGGCGGGGACTTCGAGGCTTGGCGGGAGACCTGCCTGCACGAGTTGGGGGTCGAGCCGACACCGATCAAGGTCGTCGGCACTCGCCATGCTGCGGATTGGCAAGAGGTGCGAGGGTGGACGGTGACCATCTTGCCCCCGCAAAGTGGGGTGATCGGGCAGGTGACTGCGGCGGTCATGTCCAACGGGGATTACTGGAAGTTGCGCAGCCGCTCCTAGGCGTCGTGGCCGTTCGTGTTCACGAAGCCGGCCGGCTCGGCAGACCCCTCGCTCGTCAGCCGCTGTGGAACGCGGTGAGCCGTCCCGCCAGCCACGCCCGGAACTCTGGGGTGGTCGGCGGGCAGTGTTTGCACCCGGCGATCACTTCGCTGTCAGCGTTCGGCACCAGAGCCTTCACCCGCTGCACAAGCGCGTCGCCGGGGAAAGAGATGTCGTCCGCCGCCCCCAGCACCAGCACCGGCATCTTCAGTTTGCGCAGTTCCTCGTCGGTGGCGAGCGGCGGGATGCGGAGGTCGAACGGCATGTCCCGCACGCCGTCGCCCATGAACCCGGCCCAATCCGCATCCCAGGTGGTGATGAGCGGGTCCAGGAGCCGCCGCAGGTTTCGTTCCGACCGCCACACCCGGTAGCGCAAGAGTGGCAGGGCCATCTTGGTCAGCCCCTTCCAGTGCGACCCGTTGGCGATCCCGGCCGGCACGAGCAGGGCCAGTCGCCGGACGCGGTCCGGTGCGGTTGCGGCGGTCAGCCGGGCGACGAACCCGCCGAAGCTCACCCCGAACACGTCCGCGGTTCCGAACCCTAGGCCATCGAGCACGTCGAGCAGCCACCGGGCGTAGGAATCATCCGTCAGGGACAACCGAACCTGCGGCCCGCGGACGGAGTGACCGGGGAGGTCCGGGGCGATCAGTCGGAACCGAGCGGTGAGCGGGCCGAGCTCGGACACTAGGTGAGCGGCACCGGTGCGCATGGCGTGCAGGCACACGATCGGCGTGGCGTCGGTCGGGCCGGCAAACAGCACGTGGCTGGGACCGTGGCGGGTCGGCACCTCGCGGTTCTCGACCGCCCCCGGAATGCGGTCGCGGAACCGCGTGTACCACGCCTCCAACCGGCCGCGTGCCGCCTCGTCCCGCCAGACCGTCTTGCCCATCGTCACATCCCGCGTGAGCGGCCTCCGGTTCACGGCTTGCCGACCGCCTTCGCCATTCCGGCGGCGAACCGCTCGCCCAGTTCGATCTGGCTGGCGGCGTCGAAGTGCGTCCCGCCGTCGAACGTCTTGAGCTTGTCCGCCGGGACGAAGAACACGCCCTTCACCTTCTCGGCGGTCGCCTTCTGCGCTGCTCGCACCGTGTCCCGCTTGCCGTTGTCGAACACTTCCCCGACGCCGAATGGCAGGTCCGGCGCTTCGAGGTCGGCGCGCACGCGGCCAATGAACGCGGTGAGTTGCTTCTGGTACTCGTCGGCCGTCAGCCCGGCGTCGCTCTCGCCCTGGTGCCAGATCATGCCGCGGATCGTGTACGTGTGCCCCTTGTCTTTCAGTTCCTTGAGCGATTTCCGGGTGAACTCCAGGAACGCCGGGTACAGCCGGTCCTTCACGTCCGGGTTCCAGTCCTTCGCCAGGCTCGTGCCGCCCTCGGCGAACTTGATCAGGGCGACCTTCTTGCCCTTCAGGTGATCGGCCATACCGCGGCCGAAAGCGACCTCCGGGCCGAACGTACCGCTGGGGAGCTTCGTGGGCTTGCCCTTGCCGGGTGCGACGCTCCAGCCGGGCCGAAGTGGCTGGAACCCGTCGCTGGTCAGCACCGGCCCGCGGAGCTTCGAGCACGAGTACGCGATGAGCACGTCGTCCTGCGGCTTGGCCCACTTCGCCAGCGGACCGGTCAACTCGGACCCCTTGCCGCGGCCGTCGCAGTTCGACTGCCCGGCGACCACGAACACCTCGAAGTGATCCGCACGAGCCGCGGTGTCGCACACGAGGCCGACGACACACGCAACCACCCACGTCATTGCCCGCATGGTCAGCTTCTCCCGGTCTGTGGCCGCAACCCGACAACCTGCACGACCGAGGCGACGCCCGTGTGGTACGCCCCCTCGCGGACCTCTCGGTCGATCTCGCGGGCGTGGACGAACTCCAGCCCGGCGAGTTCCTCTGTCAGTTCGACCAACGTCGGCAGCATGTCGGGGTCTTTGGGACCACCGGTGCTCCGTCCGATCTGCTTTGGGGTGTACGCCTCCAGTATGAGGACACCGCCCGGACACAGACCGCGCACGACTGCTGCGTACAGCGGGACGCGGACCCGTCGCGGGAGGTGGCAGAACACCGACACGATGCCGGCCCATGTGCCCGGCTCGATGGTGAACGTCGCAAGGTCCGCGCAAACGGTTTCGATCGTCAGGCCGCGGTCGGCGGCCAACCTCTTCGCCTTGGTGAGGCCGACTTCTGACTGATCGACCGCGACGACCCGGTGGCCGAGGCCGGCGAGGAACGCCGCGTTGCGGCCCTCACCCTCGCCGAGCGACAGCACCGGGCCGACCGGAATACGTCCGGCGACGGCTGCTAGGAACTCGTTCGGCTCGGTGCCGTACGCGAAACCCGGCTGAGAGTATCGCTCGTCCCACATGACAGTGCCTCCGACCCCGGCCGAACAACGGGGAGCTTCACCGACGAGAAGGGCTGCTGGAACAACGACAAAGCGATGGCCGAGCAACCCCGGCCACCTGCCGACCCGACCTGGCACGCGAACTACGCCTCGGAACCCTTACCGAGGGTGGGGTCCGTGACATCGGACAGGTCGACGAATCGGCCCGTCCGCTGCCCGCGGGCCACGAACTCACCGAACGACGCGGCCCACTGCTCGACCTCGTCCTCTTGCGCCAACCAGGCAAACACGCCGAGCGTCAGCGGGTCGAGGAACACGCTGTCCCCGTCCTCCTCCCCGATCCAGAACCCGCGACTCAGCCGCTCCGTGGCGAACCGCGAGCCCGCCGGGCCGGGGACCGACTCGACCCCGGCGGACAGGAAGCGTTCGGCCTCACCCCGCAGGTAGTGCGCGTTCGGTGCGGACTTCGTCCACCGGCCCTGCCAGATGTCGGCCTCCAGGAAATCGACCGTGGCGGGCCACCACTCCGCAGGTGGGTCGTTCCGGTTGCACAGGTGGCGGATGGGGATGCCCCGGTCCGGGCGGCGTTCCATGAAGGCGAGGTACTCCTCCGGCAACGAGATGCCGAGCGGGGCGGCGAGGGCGTTGAGTCGGTCGCGGACGCTGGTCACGTCGAGATCTCCGCAACGGCTAACTCCGATTAGAGGCCGACCCCAGCCGGTCTGCGGTCAGAGCATTTTGATCAGCGTGACCGCGATCCGGCCGCCAAAGCACACATCGACGTCGGCACCGTTCGTCCGCTCGCGGGCGTGGTAGTCGCCGTCGTAGTGCATCCCGCCGTCGTTCTCGTGCCGGTAACTCAGCGGCAGCGGGTGCGGGTCGAGTGGGCAGAACACGACCTCCGGGTCGGACTCGTCCGTCCGCAAGTGCGGTAAGTTGACGTTGTAGAACCCCCCCCGTCCGGCGACGCGAAGAGGTAGATCAGACGCCCGCAGTACCGGCAGATGACCGGGAAGTGGAGTGAGTGGCCGAGAGACTCGGTCAGTTCGACCATTGAGCCCGGACTCGACGGAGCCGCTGTTCCCCGCGGCACGTGGGTGTTGAACCTGCGCGTACCGCCCCCGCCGCGGCACCAGCCGCACGTGCAGCACCCGAAGTGGTTGTGCCCAGGCATCCAGTTGACCCCGCCGACACGGCCGGCGTGAAACCGGGGCGTCGTGTCCGTCTAGGAGTTGTTCGTTTACTCGCCCGCGTCGTCATCCTCCTGCGGGTCGGCCTCCGCGGCCCCCTCGACGTGCCACCGCTCCAGAGCCCACTCCACTATCGCCTCCCGCCGGGCGAGTAACTCCGCGACGCCCCAATCGGCGTTCGCCGCGAGTGCGCGCTCGCTCGCCAGGTTCGAGTTCGCGTAGCACGGCTTGGGCTGGCCCGGTGCCCCCTTCTTCTGCGGGAACGGCTTGTTGCTGAGTGACGCGTTGTGGGCGGTTAGGCACAGGTTCCCGACGTCGTGCGTCCACCGCTGCCGTGCAACCGCGTCGAACCTCCCGGTCCAGTACGCGTCGGTCGGCGTCTGCGGCAGCACGTGCTCGATGGTCCTCTCCAAGTCGAGCCGGTCGAGGACGTCCCACGCTAGCCGCGGGGCCTCGCCCTTGCACAGGTGCTCCTCGTACTCGTACAGGAAGTACCGGATGCCGTACCAGTCGTACCAGTCGCTCTTCTTCTCGTCCGGCTCGAACTCGCTGCGGAAGTACTCCGGCGACGAGTACCACAGGAGCAGCCCGCGCAAGTGGGGGAGCACCTTGTCCAGGTCCATCTCCTTCCCGTAAAGCCGGTTGCCGTGTTTGAACAAACTCGACTGGCCGGCGTTCGCCCGGTAGCCGTGCAGTCGGTACACGCGGAACGCGAACACCTCGCACAGCCGCACCAGTTCCAGATACCGCGCGGCGTCGGTGGGGTATTGGAGGCGGGCCGCGACGAGCAGCGGCAGGAACGGGGCGACGACCTTGATCCGCCGCAACTTCTCGCTGGCGGCGACCACCTGCTTCCGCACGACCGGCTCGGTCTCCCATGCCGCGAACGCGTCCGTCGCCTCCGGTCGGTGGACGTCGCAGAACGCCAGTGACGCTTGCTCCAACGTCCGCGCGTAGTTGATCAGGTCGGCAAGGAGAGCCTTGTGTTCGCTCTGGTACTCCTCCCGCTTGAGGCTGAACCTGGCCTTGACCGACCGGCTCCCCTCCCAGTGCTTCGGCCGGTGGTCGTAGGCCATCAACCAGTGCGACCGGAGGAGTTGGTCCTCGGCGTCGGCAGACGTCATGCCGGCCCGCATCAGGCGCTCGAAGACGTGGGTCCACGCCCGGTTCACTTCCTCGCCGAGTGTGTGCTTGGGGAGGTCGAGCTTCGTGGAGAGATAGAGCAAGTAGTTCTTCACCTTCTCCAGTTCGGAGAGCGGCTTGCCCCGGTTGTTGAGCACCTCGAAGATGACCCCGACCTCGGCCTGATCCTCGACCGTGTAGAGCGTCACCTTCAGGTGCTGCACGACTTTTGTGCGCAGCGACTTGAGCCACTCCGCGTATCCGTCGCGCAGCGCCTCTCGTTGGGTCGCCAGATAGTCCGCGAAGAACTTTCGCGCGCCGCTCAACCGCCTGTGGGACTGGATGGACGCTCCGTCTGGGGACGGCCGGTCGCCGAGCACGGTTTGAGCGAAGTAGTCCCGGCAATCGCGGTTGAGCACCAGTTTGTAGAGCGGCAGGCCCGCTTGGTCGGTGGCCCGGACGTAGCGATTGCTCAGCCCTTCGGCCAGTTTCGCCATCGACACGATCCCGGCCATCTCGCGGCGAACGGCGTCGAGCAGGAGGACGATCGTGGTCAGCCGCTGCTGACCGTCCACGACGTCCGAGACGGTGTACCGTTCCCCTGCTTCGTCGATGCACGTAGCGTCTTCGCCTCTCCGGTCGTGGAGAACGAGTGTGCCGGTGTAATGGTCCTTGCCGGGCGGCAGCGACTCCAAGTCCTCGACGAACTCGGTGAGTTGTTGCTCCTCCCACGCGTACCCGCGCTGGTAGTCCGGGACCGCGAAGACCCGGTCGGCGAAGAGCTTCTCGATGGTGAAGACGTTGTTCATGGTGCGTGCTCAGGCTCCCCGGACCTGATCGAGATACCAGTCCCACACGGCGAGGAACTGCGCCAGTCGCGCCGGTTCCGCGAGGGCAGCGAGCGGGAGCGTCGGCCGGCGGGCGAGCGCGTCGGCGCGGATCTCCACACCGGGGATCGCGGTGAGCCGCTCGCGCAACGCCAGCCGCATGGCCTCGTCGCCGAACGGCTTGCGGTTCAGCATCCACTGGAACGGGATCTCCACTTTCCCGTGGGTCCAGACCGACACGACCCAGTGCTCCTCGCCCTTGAGGTCCAGCATGGGGTAGCAGGAGCCGTAGCTCGTCCCCTTGCCCCACCAGAGGCGCAGCGCCTTCGCCTTCGCCCACGCGAGGATCGAGCGGGCGGCTTCTACCTCCTTGTCGCCTCGTTGTTGCCGCAGTTGTTCAACCGATCTTTCCCAGATGAACGCCTCTGGAAACGCAAATCGGCCGTGCGGCCACAAAGTACCCCCGCGAAGGGTGGTCCGCAACGATTTTCGCACCCGGATGAGGTCCCGACCACGGTCGAACGG
>VGZJ01000109.1 GCA_016872595.1 Planctomycetota bacterium | reverse complement strand
TTGTCGAACTCGTCGGCCGAGAGCCCCGTGAACATGCGGAACAACAACGGCTTCCGACGCAATTTCTCGTAATTCGTCATAACCCTATGAATAGGCCATCGATCGCTATTGCGCAACGAGTCTAATACACGCTCGCTCCGACCGGAGGAAGGCGCACCGGCGCTTTTTTCGGTGCCGGCGGCCGGCGCATCCGGTCCCGGCGGCGCGTTCGCGCGGCCCGCCACTGGTCGCGGGCGTCAACGCGGGGCACAATACGGCGTTAGGACCGATAGGACGTCCCCGCACACCACAGGACCCGACCCATGCTCACCGCAGTCGTACTCGCCGCCGTGCTCGGCGGCGCGCCGGCCCAGCCCGCCGCCGGGCTGAAGCTCACCAACGTGCGCCTCACCGTGGGCGAACTCGGCCCCACGCGCGACGGTAACAAGGTGCTCCCCGGCGACGTGCTGTTCATCGCCTTCGACGCCGACGGCATGACCATCAACGATCAGGGCATCGCCCGCTACACCATCGAACTGGAAGTGACCAACGCCGCCGGGATGCGCATCCTCCCGGACCCGAAGGAGCCGAAGCCGAAGCCGCGCGAGCAGGCCGACTTCGTCCCGCTGCGCGGGAACAAGATGCCGCTTCGGGCGTTCATCACCGCGGGCCTCGACCAGCCGGCCGGCACGTACACCTGCAAGATCAACGTGGCCGACCTCGCGGGGAAGACCAGCGCCGAACTGAGCGTCAAGTTCGAGGTCGTGAAGCGCGACTTCGGCATCGTCGCGGTGTACACCACGAACGACGGCAAGGGCGAAGTGTCCGCCCCCACCACCGGGCAGGTCGGGCAGTCGCTGTTCGTAAACTTCAGCATCGTCACGTTCGAGCGCGACGCCAAGTTCAAACAACCGGACGTGGAGTTCGCGTTCCAACTGTACGAAGGGGCGAACGCGCTCTTGGTGAACGCCAAGAACGAGCCGACCCCGGTGAAGGACTACCAAGACGCGAAGTCGCCGACGCCGGTAAAGGAAACCGACGCGGCGTTCGCGAAGCAGTTCCCGCTGTTCATGAACCGCCCCGGCAAGTTCGTACTGGAGATCACCGCGACAGACCGCGTGAGCAAAAAGACCGCCGTGTACAAGCTCCCGGTCACGGTTACGGGGCCGAACTGAGTTGGCTTGGTGAGCGGCGCGGCGTCAGCCCGCCGGTAGTTCCACAACTGAGATACGCCGAACGTGTCTGCGTTGTGGAACTACCGGCGGGCTGACGCCGCGCCGCTCGCGCGCTGTACAATACCTTCACTACCCGGCCCCTCGAGTACGATCATGAGCAACTTGGCCGACCAGATCGCGCGGTTCCGCAACATGGCTCAGGAAGACCCGGACAACGACCTCGCGCACTTCCGCTTGGGCCAGTTCCTCATGGACGACGGGCAGTTCGCGGAGGCCGCCAAATCGTTCCGCCGCACGCTGGAGATTACCCCGGAGTTCTCGAAGGTGTTCCAGTTGCTCGGCGAGTGCCTCGTGAAGCTCGATCAGAAGGCCGAAGCAGTCGAAGTGCTGACGCGCGGCTGGACGGTGGCCGACGAGCGCGGCGACCGGATGCCGCGCGACGCGATGGAAAAGGTACTCAACCAACTCGGCGCGCCGGTTCCGAAGAAGCAGGTCGCGGTGGTGGACGACGGCACGCCCGGCACCGGGTTCCGCTGCCAGCGCCCCGGCTGCATGGAGGGCAAGCGCGCGGTGGCCCTCGACAAGGTGCCGATCCCGGACGCCATCGGCGCGCGCATCGCCCGCGATATCTGCGCCGCGTGTTGGACGCTGTGGTGGAAAGACCTCGGCGTGAAGGTGATTAACGAGCTGCGCCTCGACCTCAGCTCCG
Organism: Planctomycetota bacterium; assembly: GCA_016872595.1. Classification (GTDB taxonomy): domain Bacteria; phylum Planctomycetota; class Planctomycetia; order Gemmatales; family Gemmataceae; genus Gemmata. The sequence continues at coordinate 17,291 of VGZJ01000109.1, read as the reverse complement.
AGGGCGGGCAGTTCGAGTACGACCGCAACATGCGCGAGTTCATGGGCTTCGAAACGGAACCGGCCAAGTGATCTCGTACCTCGTGCAGTTCGGGCGCAGCGGGTTCGTGGGGCGGTTCGCCGCACCCCCGAACGCGGCCGTGGCGCGCGGCGCGCGCGTGGTCGTGCGCGGGCCGCGCGGCGTCGAAGCGGGCGTGGTGCTGTGCGAACCGGGCGAGAAGTTCGCGCCGACACTTTCGACCGAGGGTGAACTGGTTCGCGTCGCGACCGCCGCCGACGACGCGCGGGCCGAGACCTTCGCGGCGCGCGAAAGCGAACTGCTCGCGCGCGCGACCGAATCGGCCGAAGCGCACGGCCTGCCGCTCACGTTCGTCGACGCCGAGCTGACGTTCGACGACCACCTCATCCTGCACGGCCTCGCGTGGGAAGCGTGCGACGCGACGGCGCTGTTCGCGGAGCTGTCGGCGCGGTTCGGCCTCGCGGTGCGGTTGCTCGACCTGTCGCAAACCGCCGTGGCGACCGACCCGAAGCTGACGTGCGGCAAGCCCGGTTGCGGCACCGACGCCGGCGGCTGCTCGTCGTGCGGCACGAAGGGCGGCTGTTCCAGCGGTTCGTGCTCCAACGGCAAGGTGAAGTCGGCCGACGAGTTGACCGCGTACTTCACCGAGCTGCGGCGGAAAATGGAAGCCGCGCGCGTCCCGCTGGCGTAACTCGGCGCTCGACCTTTCTCCGCGTGTCCGCTAATCTCTTCCAAGCCCCGCCGTTCACCCCGGAGGTCGTTCATGCCGCGCTGGATTCGCTGCGCCGCGCTCGTGGCGCTCGCGCTCGCCGCCCCCCCGCTCCGCGCCGCGGACGCCGAGACGACGCGCGCCCTCGCCACGATCAAGGGCGTGACCAAAGAGGGCAAGGGCAACGAGGACGCCGGCCCCGCGTGGAAGGTGCTCGTGGGCAAGGGCGGCCCGGCGCTGTTCCCGGCGCTCGAAGCGTTCGACGAAGGCAACGCGACCGCGAGCAACTGGCTCCGCGCAGCCGTCGATGCGATTGCCGAGGGCGAGGCCGCCGCCAAGCGCCCGCTGCCGGGCGACAAACTTGAGGCGTTCGTGAAGGACACCAAGTTCGCCCCGACCGCGCGCCGCGTGGCCTACGAGCTGCTCGTCGCACAGGACGAGAGCGCGAAGGACCGGCTGCTGCCGGGGTTCCTCAACGACAAATCGCCGGACCTGCGGCGCGACGCCATCGCCCGCGAACTCGACATCGTCGAGAAGCTCGCGCGGCCGACGATCAAGGCCGACTTGGAAAAACTGTTCGCCCACACGCGCGACAAGGATCAGGTCGATCTGCTCGCGAAGAAGCTCGAAGCCAACGGCGGCAAGGCGAGCGTGAGCGAGCACTTCGGGTTCGTGACGGCGCTGTCGCTGGTCGGCCCGTTCGACGCCCCGGACGGCAAGGGCTACCTGACCCCGCACCCGCCGGAAACGGCGAAGGACGCCACGGGCGTGTTCACCGGCAAGGAGAACACCGTACTCAAATGGGGCGCGCACACGACCGCGGACAAGTACGGCTCGTTCGACCTCAACATGCTACTCGGCAAGCACAAGAACGCGGTCGCCTACGCAATGGCCGTTGTGGTGGCAGAGAAGGACACCCCGGTCGATGTTCGGGTGACGAGCATCACGTCGGTGAAGGTGTACCTGAACGGCAAGGAACTGGCGGGCCGCGACGAGTACCACCACGGGGCCGCGTTCGACGCGCTCGTCGGCAAGGGCACGCTCAAGAAGGGCGAGAACGTGATCGTGGTGAAGGTGTGCCAGAACGACCAGAAGGAACAGTGGGCGCAGAACTGGTTCTTCCAAGTGCGCGTGTGCGACGACACCGGCGGCCCGCTGCCGCTGAAGCAGAAGGCCGGCGACAAGCTGCAAGCGCTCGGGTACGTCGCGGAGACGGAATCGAAGAAGGGGGACACGAAGTGAATCGCTATACTCTGGCCGCGGCGCTGGTGCTGACGCTCGCGGTCTCGGTTCCCGCGGCGGACTGGGCGCAGTTCAAGGGGCCGAACGCCAGCGGCGTTTCGCCCGAAAAGAACCTGCCGACCGAGTGGGGCAAGGACAAGGGCGTCGCGTGGAAGGCCAAGTTACCGGCCCGCGGCGTGTCGTCGCCGGTCGTGTTCGGCGACCGCGTGTACGTGACCTGTTCCGGCGGCGTGCGCGACGACAAGCTGCACGTCGTCTGCTTCGAGGCCACCACCGGCAAGCAACTCTGGCACCGGCAGTTGAAGGCGACCGGCAGCACCGCGGCGCACCCCAAGTCGTGCATGGCCGCGAGCACCCCGGTGGCCGACGAGACCGGCGTGTACGCGCTGTTCAACACCGGCGACCTCGCGGCCTTCGACGCCGACGGTACGCTCCGCTGGTACCGCTCGCTCGTGGGCGACTACCCGACGATCACTAACCAAGTCGGCATGGCCTCCTCGCCGATCTTGGTGAAGGACCGGCTCATCGTGCCGATGGACAACGCCGGTGAATCGTTCGTAGCCGCGGTCGATACGAAGTACGGCAAGAACGTGTGGAAGGTGGAGCGCCCGCGCGAGATCAACTGGGTCACGCCGCTGGTGCGCACCGTCGGGAGCGCGACGGAAATCCTCTTCGACGGGCCGAGTGGACTGACCGCCTACGACGCGACCAGCGGCGAGAAGCGCTGGGCCTCGAAGCTCACCAAAGGCTCGATCCCGACCGGCACGCTCGACGGCGACACGCTGTTCATGCCGACCGGGGGCGTGACCGCGTTCAAGCTGGGCGCGAAGGGCGTGGAGGGCGACCCGGTGATGAAGGCGAAGGACGTGGTACCGGGGATGCCGTCGCCGCTGGTGTACCTCGGCCGCGTGTACGCCGTGACCGGGACCGGCGTGGTGTCGTGCGCCGACGCCAAGACCGGCAAGCTGCTCTACAAGGAATCACTGAAGGGCGCGTTCTCCGCGTCGCCCGTCGCCGGCGACGGCAAGGTGTACTTCTTAAACGAGAAGGGCACCTGTTCGGTGATCGACGGCAAGGCCGCGGAGTTCGACGTGATCGCCACGAACGAACTGGGCGAGGAAACGCTCGGCACGCCCGCCATTGCCGGCGGGCGCATCTTCATCCGCAGCGACAAGGACAAGATGCTCTACGCCATCGGGAAGTGACAGGGTTCACCGCGGAGACCACAGAGAACGCGGAGGAAGGCAAGAGAGGATGCCCTGTTTCAAGCACTTTCTCTCCTACCTTCCTCCCCGTTCTCTGTGGTCTCCGCGGTGAATAGTCTTCGGACTTCCTCGTTGCCCTTCGTTGCTCTTCGCGCGATACTACCCCACGGCGGTTCGGCCCTTTCCCACCCACCCGCGCACCCTTCCCCGCGCACGGCCGGCCGCCACCCCGGAGACTCCGCAATGCTCGTTCGTCGTGTACTCGTCGCCGGCTTCGTGCTGGCGCTGTGCCTGAGCGCGTCCGCTCAGGACAACCCGGCCGCGAAGCCGATCAACCGTGACGTCGCGCGCCACAAGCAGTTCCTCAAGGTGGTCGAGAAGGGCGAAGGCGACGTGATCTTCCTCGGCGACTCCATCACGCAGGGCTGGGAGGGCAACAAGAAGACGTGGGACGCGGCGTTCGGCGCGTTCAAGCCGGTGAACCTCGGCATCGGCGGCGACCAGACCGGCCACGTGCTGTGGCGCATCACCGAGGGCAAGGAGATCGACCCGCTGAAACCGAAGCTCGCGGTCATCATGATCGGCACCAACAACACCGGCGGGCACAGCGCCGAGCAGATCGCCGGCGGTGTCAAGGCCATCGTCGAGACGCTCCAGAAGGCGAAGCCCGACATGAAGATTCTGGTGCTGGGCGTGTTCCCGCGCGCCGGCGGGGTCGAGAAGGGCGCGGACGCGCCGAAGGAGAAGCTGAACCCGAAGATCAAGGCGATCAACGAGATCATCTCGAAGCTCGCGGACGACAAGAAGGTCTTCTACAAAGACATCGGCGACAAGTTCCTCAACAAGGACGGCGCGCTGGAGCGCAAGGTGATGCCCGACCTGCTGCACCTCAGCGCCGAGGGCTACAAGATTTGGGCCGACGCCATCAAGGACGACGTCGCCAAGCTGGTGAAGTGATCTACGAGCGCGCGAGCGGCGCGGCGTAAGCCCGCCGGTAGCTGCACGCCACAGATTCGCTAGACGTATCTGTGGCGTGCAGCTACCGGCGGGCTTACGCCGCGCCGCTCGCCTGTGGTAGACTCGTTCCATGCGCCACCTGCTGTCCCTCCTCGCGCTTCTCGTCGCACACGTCGCGCGCGCGGCCGACGCGCCCACCTACGCCAAAGACGTCGCGCCGCTGTTGCAGGCGAAGTGCGCGAAGTGCCACAACGACGGCAAGACGCGCAAGTACGCCGACCTCGATCTGACCACGCCCGCGGGCATCCTGAAGGGCGGCGAGAGCGGGCCGGTGATCGTGCCCGGCAAGCCGGAGAAGAGTTCGCTGTACGAGAAGGTTCACAAGGGCGAGATGCCGCCCGCGAAGAAAGACGCACTGGCCGCGGCCGAGGTCGAGACGCTCCGCAAGTGGATCGCGGACGGGGCGAAGCTGCCCGCGGTCGAAGTCGCGCTCACGCAGCACGACATCATCCCCATCATGCTGCGGCACTGCACCGCGTGCCACGGGCGGCACAAGCAGGAGGCGAACCTCGACCTGCGCACGCCGCAAGCGATGCTCCGCGGCGGGAGGTCCGGCCCGGCGGTGGTACCCGGCAAGCCGGCGGAAAGCCTCGTGGTGAAGCGCGTCAGCGCGGGCGACATGCCGCCGCCGAAGAAGCTCGTTGAGGCGTGTGTGAAGCCGGTCGAAGCGAGCGAACTCGCCACACTGACGAAGTGGATCGCCGCCGGCGCGCCTGTTGTCGATGTGAGGCCCGACGTGGCGACCACGACGCCCGACCCGCTCGTGACCGACAAGGACCGCGACTTCTGGGCGTTCAAGCCGCCCGTGCGCCCGGCCGTCCCGCCTAGCCGCGACCCGAAGGGGAGCGCGCACCCCATCGACGCATTCATCGTCGCGAAGCTCGAAGCGAAAGGATTGGCTCTGTCGTCGGAAGCGGACCGCCCCGCGCTCATGCGTCGCGCGTACTTCGACCTTACGGGCCTGCCGCCTACTCCGGAAGAGGCGAAAGCGTTCCTCGCGGACAAGTCGCCGGACGCCTACGAAAAGCTGCTCGACAAGTTGCTCGCCAGCCCGCGGTACGGCGAGCGGTGGGGCCGCTACTGGCTCGACCTCGCCGGCTACGCCGACAGCGAAGGCAAGCGCGAGCAAGACCTCGCGCGCCCGCACGCGTGGCGCTACCGCGACTACGTCATCCGCAGCTTCAACGACGACAAGCCCTACGACCGCTTCTTGAAGGAACAACTCGCGGGCGACGAACTCGCGGACTACTTGAGCGCCCGCGAGATCACGCCGCAGGTGTACGACAACCTCGTCGCGACGGGCTTCCTCCGCCTGACCCCGGACGCGACGTGGGCCAACATTACCGGCTTCATTCCCGACCGCGTCGAAGTCATCGCCGACGAAATCGACGTGCTCGGCTCGGCGGTGCTCGGCCTCACGATGAAGTGCGCGCGGTGCCACACCCACAAGTTCGACCCGATCCCGCACCGCGACTACTACCGCCTTGTGGCCGTCTTCAAGGGCGCGCTGGACGAGTACGACTGGCTGAAACCGATGATCAAGCCCGGCATCGGCCCGGAGAGCATCGACGTGGCCCCGCCGCGGTTGCTGCCGTTCGTGACCGCGACCGAGCGCCGCGCGTGGGAGGTCGCGAACCTGAAGTTGCCCGCGGCGCGGCGCGAGGTCGAGCCGCAGATTCAGGCCGTGTGGGACCGCGGCGAGCCGTCGCCGACGTACATCTACCGGCGCGGCGACTACCTGATGCCGGGCGCGCTCGTCGGACCGGGCGTGCCTTCGGTCCTGACCGACGGCAAGACGCCGTTCGAGGTGAAACCGCCGTGGCCGGGCGCGAAGCAGACCGGCCGGCGGCTGGCGTTCGCGAACTGGCTCACGCAACCCGACCACCCGCTGACCGCGCGCGTGATGGTGAACCGCGTCTGGAAGCACCACTTCGGCACCGGCATCGTGCCCACGCTGGCGAACTTCGGCAAAGCCGGCGTGCCACCCACACACCCGGAATTGCTCGATTGGCTGGCCGTCGAACTGGCTCGACCCACCCCCCCGGCCCCCCTCCCTGAAGGGAGGGGGGAGAAACGCGCTTGGAGCCTCAAGCGCCTCCACAAGCTCATCATGACGAGCGCGACATACAAGCAGTCCAGCGCCATCAGCGCCGACGCGAAGCGCCTCGACCCCGCGAACGCGCTGTACTCGCGCGCGCCGCTGGTGCGTCTCGACGCGGAAGCGCTGTACGATTCGCTCGCGTTCGTCGCCGGAAAGCTGGACGACAAAGTCGGCGGGCCGGCGGTGCCGATTCAAGTGCGCAAAGACGGTCTCGTCACGCCCACCAGCACCGCGAAGGGCTGGCGGCGGCTCGTCTACGTTTCGCAGACGCGCAAGCAGCCGGCCACGCACGCGGAGACGTTCGACTTCCCGCAGATGAACCCCAACTGCATCGAGCGCCGCGATTCCACCGTGGCCCCGCAAGCGCTGCACCTGATGAACAACGGCCTCGTGGACCAACTCGCGTCGGAGTTCGCGCGACGGGTGCAGCGCGCCGGCGGCGACGACCGCGCGAAGCAGATCGACGCCGCGTACTGGATCGCGCTCTCGCGCCCGCCGACCGCGGAGGAAAAGGAGTTGGGCCGCGCCGCGCTCCGCGACCTCACCGCCGCGTGGGAGAAGCAGCAGCCGACCAGCACGCGCGACACCATCGAGCTAAAAGCGCTCACGAACTACTGCCACGCGCTCATGAACTCGGCCGCGTTCCTGTATGTGGATTAGCGATCCGATATGACCGACCAACGTAACAGACGATTCTGGCAGCGCGTACTCATCGCGTTCTTGATCGGTGTCTTCGTTTACTTCTCCTACGGCGTATACGCGGTGATCCAAGTCGGCGAATCGTTCAAGGCAGGAATGGATTGAGGTAGGCTATGACTACGCTGTCGCTCACCCGCCGCGCGCTCCTCAATTCTGTGCCCGGTGGCATCAGCGCGGCCGCGCTCGCGTTGCTGTTGCGCGCGGAGGGCGCGCCGTTCACCGACCTCAAGCCGCGGAAGCCCCATCACCCCGCGAAGGCGAAGGCCGTTATTCACCTGTTCCAGAACGGTGGCCCGTCGCAGATGGACCTGTTCGACCCGAAGCCGGAACTGGACAAGCACCACGGCAAGAGCTACGCGGACAAGCTCGCGGGCGAGATCGAGTTCGTGCAGCACGCCGGCGCGATCATGCGCAGCCCGTTCAAGTTCGCCAAGCACGGCAAGTGCGGCGCGGACGTGTCCGACGCGCTGCCGCACTTCGCGAAGGTGGTGGACGAGGTGACGTTCCTCCGCGGGATGCACACGACCAACATCACGCACGAGCCGGCCGTGTACATGATCCAGTCGGGCAAGATCACGCCGGGCCGCCCGACCATCGGCGCGTGGGTCACCTACGGCCTCGGCAGCGAGAACCAGAACCTCCCCGCGTATGTGGTGCTGGACGACCCGAAGGGCTTGCCCGTGAACGGCGTGGAGAACTGGCAGGCCGGGTTCCTGCCGGCGCAGTTTCAGGGCACGCGGTTCCGCTCGACCGGCGCGCCGGTGCTGAACCTTGAGCCAGACACGAAGCGCCCCGCGAGCATTGTGAAGGCCGAAAGCGCTGTGCTGTCGAAGCTCGACGCGCTACACAAGCGCGAGCGCCCCGACCAGCCGATTCTTGACGCGCGCATCGCCAGTTACGAACTGGCGGCACGGATGCAGCTCGCCGCGACCGACGCGCTCGACTTCACGAAGGAACCGAAGGCGCTGCAAGACGCCTACGGCATCGGCAAGGAGCCGACCGATTCCTACGGCCGCCGCTGCCTCATCGCCCGCCGCTTGGTCGAGCGCGGCGTGCGGTTCGTGCAGCTCTTCATCAACCTGCACATTTGGGACACGCACAACAACATCGCCGCCGACCTCAAGACCGCGTGCGACCGCACGGACAAGCCCACTGCGGCGCTGATCCGCGACCTGAAGGACCGCGGGCTGCTCGACAGCACGCTGGTGGTGTGGGGCGGCGAGTTCGGCCGGTTGCCCATCGCGCAACTGCCGCCGGACAAGGACGAGCGCAAGGCCGGGCGCGACCACAACAAGAACGCCTTCTGCTCGTGGATGGCCGGCGGCGGCACGAAGCCCGGCCTGACCTACGGCGCGACCGACGACCTCGGCCTGAACGCGGTGGACGGCCGCGTGAGCGTCCGCGACTTCCACGCCACGATCCTCCACCTGCTTGGCCTGAACCACGACAACCTGTTCATCGAGCAACACGGGTTGAAAGAAAAGCTCACCGGGGTCGAAGAAGCAAAGGTGGTGAAGGGGATTCTGGCATGAACGAGGAGGAGTGGCTCGCGTGCGCGGAGCCGGAGCCGATGCTTCGGTTCCTCCGGCCCAGATGTAGCGACCGTAAACAGCGCCTCTTCTGTTGCGCCTGCTGCCGTCGCCTGCCTGCTCTTATTTCTGACGCCATCTACGAGAGGGCACCGGAACTGGGAGAGGGGATCGCTGACGCTCAAGTGGACCAGAATACGCAGGAAATGGCAGAAGCCGAGGCTCGCACCGTGTGGATGGAGTACGGAGATGGCTTCGAGAGTTGGATGTTCTATGCTGCTTCACTCGCGTATATCACGATCGGATCACACCATCTCTTGGGGAGCTTGAGCGCAATATCAGCCCGCCAATCTGCCAATGAATCAGACGCGGAAGAGACGCCAGACGGAGAGGCTGGAATTGCACTTGAGCAACTCGCCCAAGCCCAACCGGGCCTCGTGCGCGACATCTTCGGGAACCCGTTCCGGCCGGTGGCGTTCGATCCAGCGTGGCGGACTGACACCGCGGTATCACTCGCGCGCAAGATGTACGAGGCGCGCGAGTTCGGCGCAATGCCGATTCTGGCCGACGCGCTGCAAGACGCCGGGTGCAACAGCGACGACATCCTCAACCACTGCCGCGAGCCGGGGACGCACGTTCGCGGCTGCTGGGTGGTCGATTTGGTACTGGGGAAGGAGTGACACGCCCGCGCTCGCGAAGCCGCAAGCGGCACTCATTTCCCCTTCGCATCGAGCACGTCGATCTGCTTCAGCTTCTTCGCCCCGAGCGCCGCGTAGCACTCGTCGAGGTCGAACGACTCCAGCGCGCGTGGCACGAAGCTCGACAGCGGCCACGAGTACACTTCCGTTCGCGCGACGTCGGCGTAGCTCTTGAGCGCGTTCTTGAGCGTCACGCGCGTGACCCGTTCCGACAGCAGCGCCGCGAACGTCGCCGGGAGTGTGCCCCAGCCCTTCGCCACAAGGTGAACCTCCTTGTGACCGATGTCCGCGAGCCAGTCGAGCACGCGCAACAGGTCGTGCGTCTTCTGCCCGATGTACGATTCGCCCAGCATGACGCCGTGGATGGCGTAGAAGTAGTCGCTGCCGTAAGGCTTGGTGAACTCGCCCGGACCGCCGCAGGTGTCAGGGCGCGACTCGCCCACGCCGCGCACGTCGCAGGCATAGAACGCGGTCTTCGGTTCGGCCTTCACCAGCTCCGCGAGCAGCGGTTCGTCGCGCAGTTCGGCGTCGGCGGAATGGTGCGACACATAGAGGATCGCCGGCCCCTCGTCCTTCGACGGGCGCGAGTAGTGCGCCTGATCGCTGAGCCGGTACACCACCGCGACCGCAGGCTTCTCAGTTTCCAGAACGTACGTGGTCGCGTGCGGCTTCGGGTACTTGCGGTTCCCGACCGGGCGCAGGATGCGGTACTCCGGCACGCCGGCGCGCTTGGGGAGTTGAAGGCGCAGATCGACGCGGCGCGTTAGCGCAATCATCTCTCTGGTCCGACCGAAGGCTAGCGCGTTCACATACTCCTTCGTGAAGTCGAACACCGTCTTCGACTTCAACTCGCTCACCTGCCCCTTCGGGGCGGCGTATAGGTCGGCGTCCTTTTCGATGGTCAGTTTCGGTTCGGCCTTCGCATCGGAAACCCCAGTCGCGCGGTTGAACCACTGGTACATGGCCTCGCGGTTCTCGATGCTGTAGCCGTGCCCGGTCGGGCCGATGTGCAGTTTCACGTTGTCGGGCGCGCCGAGCAGCGTGTAGAGGCGCTTGAGGCGCGCGAAGGCTTCCTCCGAGCCGCGCACGTCGAAGTAGTCCTTCTCCTTCGCCAGAATCGCGACCGGCTTCGGGGCCATGCACGCGAGGAAGTCGCTGTGATCGAGGCCGTATTGCAGCGCGCGCGGCGGGCACTGCTCCGTGTCCTGCGGGAGTTCGTTTTCGAGGTTACGGCGGAACGTGCTGACGAAGCAACTCGGCGCGGCCATCGTCCAGCGCGGGTCGAGCGCGGCCAGCCACGTCGTCATCGTGCCACCACCGCTGTTGCCGGTGATGCCGACGTGCTTCGGATCGACCTCCGGGCGCGACAGCAGGTAGTCGAGCGCGCGGATGCCGTCCCACGCGCGCCACGTCCCGAAGAACTCGCCGACGAGGAACTGCTGGTTCCCCGCGAGCAGGTGCTCGCCCACCCCGACGCCGGGGCGGTGGTCCTTCTCGACGTGCCCGTATTGCACGCGCTCGCCCTGCCCGATGGGGTCGAAGATGAGCACGACGTAGCCCATGCGGGCCAAACCCTGACAGAACGACTGGTACGCGGGTTCGGCCTTGCCGTTGTGCGAGTGGCCGCACGAGCCGACGACGCCGGGACACTTCTTGTCTTTCGCGCCCTTCGGTACGTACAGGTTCGCGGTCACGAAGAACCGTGGCCGGCTCTCGAAGACGACCTTCTCAACGGTGTAAGTGTCGCGTTCCAGCGTGCCCGTGACCTTCGCGTTCAGCGGCGTCTTCTCCGGCAGCTTGCCGAAGCAGCTCGCGACCTTCGCCCGCACGTCGCGCACGTACGCCTCCGCGTCGGCCTTCGTCTTCAGCGCGGCGCGCCGCGCGTCGCCGGTGCGTTCCGCCGCGCGCACCTGTTCGACGTACCAATCCTGCACGCTGCGCGGGAAGCGGTTCAGCGGCGCGAGCGCCGCGGCCGGTTGCTTGTCTTGCGCAACGGCGCAGAGGCTATCGAGTCCGAGCGCGAGTGGCGCGGCAAGTACGTGGCGGCGCGATGGGGTGAACATTGTCGACCCTCAGTAGGAACGAATCACAGCGTACCCGCACGGCGCGACTGGAACCAGCGACTACCGGCGCGGATAATGGCAGCAGGTTCTTCGGAGGTTCGCTCATGCGCCGCGCCGCATTTCCGCTCGTTCCGCTGCTCGCCGTGGGGATCGCGTGCCGGCCCGCGACCACGGGCGCGCCCGTTGAAGAGGCGCAGCCCGCGCCGGCCCCGGCCGGCACACTCAAGGCGCGCGTCGTGTCGTGGGACGTGGGCTATCACCCCGCGACGGAGGCCGCATGGGTGGACCGCGTCGTGTCGGAGGTGACGGCCGCGAACCGCGACGGCGTGAACGTGCTGCTGTTCCCCGAACTGTTCGCGGCCGGGTTGGGCGAGTACGCGCCCACCGGCACGCGCCCCTACGAGTTCATCACGCGGCGTATGACCGCGGCCGTGCTACCCGCGGTGAAGGACGCGGCCGGGCCAGCGATGCTCGTGTGCCTCGGAAGCTACGCGCACCAAGAAGCGGGCTGGCCGGACGCGCTCAACCGCGCGCCGCTGCTCCTCGACGGCGTATGGCACTTCGCGGACAAGGTTCACCCGACGCAGGGAGAACTCGTGGACGACCCGCCGATCAAGCCGGGCGCGGTGGTGCCGGTGTTCCGGTTTCGGGGCGGGAACGTCGCGGTCGCGGTGTGCTTCACGCTGCAAATGCCGGACGTGTTCGCCGCGCTCAAGAAAGACGGCGGCATTCAACTGGTGCTCGGCCCGACCGCGACCGCGGACGGTGACGGCGTCGCGCGCATCCTGCGCACAGCGTCCGCGCGCGCGGTCGAGTTGGGGGCCGCGGTGCTGGTCGCCCCGTTGCTGGGGAAGTTGGACGATTGGAGCAACACCGGGCGCGCGGCCCTGTACCTGCCCGCGAACAAGGGCATCGACCACGCGCCGCGCGAGAGCGCGCTGCGCACCGCCGGCATCGCGCGCGACGACTTCGTGATCCCGTGGGAGGCGATTCTCGCCTTGCGGAAGCAGCCCGCGGGCCGCCCGGAGACGCGCGCGTACTTAACGGAGCAGCCGTTCCGAGTCGAGCGCAAGTAGCAACTCGTCGCGTGCATTTCCGGCGCGGGTGTGGTAGTTGAGAAGTGTCCCATGGAGCTTCCCCATGCACGCGCCCGCGTCCGACTGGTGCCGCCGACAGGTGCTGCGCGGGCTGGGCTTCGGCGCGCTCGGCGTCGGCCTGCCGCAGGTGCTGGCCGCGCCCGTCACCGCCCCGAGGCGTGCGAAGGCGTGCGTCATGCTGTGGCTGTTCGGCGGGCCGAGCCAGATCGACACGTTCGACCTGAAGCCGGACGCGCCGGACGAGTTCCGCGGCGAGTTCAAACCCATCGCGACAGCCGCACCCGGCATCCGCATCTGCGAGCACCTGCCGAAAACGGCGCGGCTGGCGAAACACCTCGTGCTAGTGCGCTCGGTCACGATGAGCGGGCGCGTGATCGGCAACGGCGACCACCACGCCGACACCTATTACGTGCTGACCGGGCACCGGCCGGATCGGTCGTTCTTCGTGGAGGGCATCAACCGGAAGCCGCGCGCCGACGACTGGCCGTTCGTCGGGTCCGCGGTCGCGGCCCTGCGCCCCGGCGACCCCGCGCTGCCCGGCGTTGTGCAACTGCCGACGCGCTCCGGTGAGGCGACCGGGTACATCAACCCCGGCCAGTTCGCCGGGCTGCTCGGCCCCACCTTCGAGCCGGTCATGGTTCGCGGGGTGTTGGAGAAGCCGCGCGAACTGACCGTACCCGACTTCGAAACCGCGGCCGACCTCGGCGCGGAGCGACTCGGCGCGCGCGGCACGCTCCTCACGAGCCTCGACCGCTGGCAGCGCGCCGCGGAATCGCCGGGCGGCGCGCTCGACGCGCACGACACGCACCGTCGCAAAGCGCTCGCGCTGCTGACCTCGCGCGCCGCGAAGCGCGCGTTCGACATCACCCGAGAGCCGGCCCGCGTGCGCGACCGCTACGGCGACGACATCAACTGCCAGAGCGTACTGATGGCCCGACGGCTGGTCGAAGCGGGCGTGCCGTTCGTGTGCGTCCACTGGATCGCCAAGCAGGTCGGCCCGGCGTTCATCTGGGACACGCACGGCGACAACTTCGCCCAACTCAAGAACAACCTGCTGCCGAAGTTCGACGCCTGTTACTCCACACTACTCGACGACTTGGACGACCGAGGCCTGCTCGACGAGACACTGGTTGTGGTGTGCGCGGAGATGGGCCGCACGCCGCGGATCGGCGACCCGCGCACCGGGGGGAAGGGGCCGCCCGGCCGCGACCACTGGGTTCACTGCCAGACGGCGCTGTTCGCCGGCGGGGGCATCCGGGGCGGGCAGGTGTACGGCGCGAGCGACAAGGTGGCGGCGTACCCGGCCGAAAAGCCGGTCCACCCCGAAGACCTCGCGGCGACGATCTACCGCGCGTTCGGTATCCCGAACGAACACGCCCTGCGGACGCGCGACAACCGCCCGCTCCCGCTACTGGACGAGGGAAACGCGCTCCCGCTGTTCGAGTAGCCCGCTCCGCGCCTGTACTTGTGTTGTGGGCCGCGCCACGTTGCCGCGCGCGAGGAGAAAAGAGAGCCACCTCAGGGATTCGAACCCTGGACCCCCGCTTTACGAAAGCGGTGCACTACCACTGTGCTAAGGTGGCCGGCGTGTCACCTTACATTAGCCGCGCCACCGCAAATGACAAGCCCACCGCGCCCGCGGTTCGCGCGCGGTCACTCTGGTACATCGCAAATCACCAACCCGTCGTCGCCGGCCGCGGCGAAGGTCAATCCGTCCGGGGCGTAGGCCAGCGCGTGAACGCCGCCGATCCCGAAGTCGAACGACTTTCGCAGCGCGCGACTCACGATGTCGTACACTTCGACCGCACCGGGCATCCGCCCGTCGGCCAGCACCGTGCGACCGTTGGGCGAAACCGCGAGCGCAACGACCGAGCGACAGCCGCTCTTCACGCGACCAATCTTCTCCAATCGCACCGGGTTCACGAACTCAAGGACGCTGTTCGCGGCGACCACGGCGAGGTCCGCACCGGGCACGAACGCAACCGCGCCGGGCCACTGAGCCGTTGATCGGTAAGACGGTCCCACCATAGTCGGCGCAGCTCGTCGTCGGCCGGGTTGCCGTGCCCGGGGAAGGCCGCGTCGCCCTTGGCGAGAAACGCCTTGCGCCACTCGCGCAACAGGTTCTCGCCGACATCGAGTCGCCGCGCGGTCTCGGCGCCCGAGAGCTTCTGCTCGGTGATCATCTGCACCGCCGACCGCTTGAACTCGGCCGTGTACGTCGTTCGGGGACGAGCAATCGGTCAACTCCTTGACTTGAGTCTACACCGCTAACTCGGACTCCACCAAACTTGGGGAAGCTCAGAGGTCAGGAACGGATGCCATGCAACATCAATCACACGTCAACCACGTGATCCGCCGGGCAGGTACGGGGCAGTGGGGGCTTACGAGGGCAAAAGGGGCGACGGACGAGGCGGCACCGCGGCGGCCGGATCACCGACCGGGCGGTCGAGAACCTCCCGCACCCGGGCGGCGAGTATCGACGGCGTGAACGGCTTGAGCAGGATGTCGAGTTCCCCCCCGGCGTGCGACCGGGTGAGAGGCACATCGATGTAACCGGTCATCAGGAGGAGTCGGATCCCGGGCACCTGAGAGTGAATAATGGTGGCCAGTGTTGGGCCGCTCATCTGAGGCATGACTAGGTCGGTGACGAGCAAATGGATCGGACCCGTGTACCGAGTCGCCAGCTCGGCGGCTTCGACGCCGTTACAGGCTTCGAGAACCGTGTAGCCGGTGGAGCGGAGGACCAGCGCGGACAGGTTCCGAACGGCTTGGTCGTCGTCCACGAGGAGGATGGTCTCGGTCCCTCCGGGGATGTCGGACGGACGGGGTGGCTCCGCGACCGCGGGGGAGGCGGATGTCAACGGCAGGTAGATGGTGAAGGTGGCTCCCGCGCCGGGCCGGCTTACGACCGCGACGTGGCCACCGATCTGTTTGACGATCCCGTACACGGTTGCCAACCCGAGGCCGGTCCCCTTGCCGACCTCCTTGGTCGTGAAAAATGGCTCCCAGACTCGCGCGATGGTGGCGGCGTCCATCCCCACCCCGGTGTCGACGACGGAGAGCGTAACATACTTGCCTGTCGGATGGGGGCCGGTGTTGCAGGTCCCTTCCTGATGCGAGGTAATCAGGCGAATCGTGCCCCCGCCGGGCATCGCATCCCGGGCGTTCAAGACCAAGTTGACGATGACCTGTTCGATCTGCCCGGGATCGGCGAACACCGTGGTCGGGTGTGGACACAGTTCGAAATCCAAAGCGTAGTCGGCCGGGATCAACCGGTGGAGCAACTTCAATCCGTCCGAGACCACCTGATTCAGGTTGATCACCCGCGGCTGGACGAGTTTCTTGCGGCAGAAGGCGAGCAACTGGGAGGTGAGGTCCGCGGCCCGATGGCCGGCCGCCTCCACCTGCTCTGTAGCCCCGCGCCACGGGCTGTCCGGGCCGATGCCGTCCCGGATCAGGGACGCGTACCCGTTGATGACGGTGAGCAGGTTGTTGAAGTCGTGGGCGATCCCTCCGGCCAGCCGGCCGACCGCTTCCATCTTCAGGGCCTGCCGGAGTTCCTCCTCCCGGCGGCGTTCGTCGGTCACGTCGCGGAACACGAGGACGACCCCGGTCGTGCGACCGGTGTCATCGTGGATCGGGGCGGCGCAGTCGTCGATCGGGTACTCGCGGCCACCTCGGGCCAACAGCACCGTGCTGTTCGCCAGCCCGACGACCGTGCCGGTGGCCAGCACCTTCTCGACCGGGTTCTCGACTGCCAGCCGGGTGTGCTCGTTGACGATGCGGAAAACCTCGGTCAGCGGCCGCCCGGCGGCCTCGGTTAGAGGCCACCCGGTCAGCCGCTCGGCCACCGGGTTGAGGAACGTCACCCGCCCGACATCGTCGGTGGCGACCACCGCGTCCCCAATACTCGCTAGGGTGGTGGCGTACCGCCGCTCGCTGTCGGCCAGCCGCCGCTCGGCGTCGTGCTTGTAACGGGCCATTTCGATGACCGTCCGGAGCTCTCGCTCTTCGAACGGCTTGAGCACGTACCCGAACGGCTCGGTCACCTTGGCCCGCTGGAGGGTGGCTTCGTCGGCGTGGGCGGTTAGGTACACGACCGGTAGCCGGAACCGGCGGCGGATCTCGTCGGCGGCCGTTACCCCGTCCCCGTTCCCCTGCAGCCGGATGTCCATCAGTACTAGGTCGGGGCGGAGATCCCCGGCCAGTCGGACAGCGTCGGCCGCCCGGTCGGCCTGACCCGCCACCTCGTACCCCAGCCGGGTTAGTCGGGTGGCGATGTCTGAGGCGATGATCAACTCGTCCTCAACGACAAGAACGCGAACCTTGGGCGCGGGTGTCATTTGGGAAACCTCAGAGCAAACGTGACACCCACGCCAGTTCGGTCGACTGTGAGAGTTCCACGAATTTGGCGAGACAGTACTCGAACCAAGTATAGACCGAGCGATGTTATCGAGTCAAAATTCAACTCTGGCGGAAGGCCGACGCCGTCGTCCGAGACGGACACCTCCAGTTCCGTCTCACCCTGCGGGGCGAGGGCCACCCGGACCCGGCCCCGCCGCCCGTCCGGGAAGGCGTACTTCAGGGCGTTCGAGATCAGCTCGCTGACGATCAGCCCGACCGGGAGGGCCCGGTCCAAGTCGAGATCGACCGGGGCGACGTCCCGCTCGACCGTCACCCGCTCGTTCCCGCCGAACGTCTGTTGGAGGGAATCGCACAGCCGCTCGAGGTACCGCGGCAGTTCGATCCGAGCGAGCGATTCTGACCCGTAGAGTGTTTCGTGTACTACTGATCCGCAGGTAGGGAATCCTGTCTATCTCCTCCTCGCATATGGGAAGGGTAGGTCGGACCCGTCCCACAGACTCCGGAGGAGGTCCGGGTCGCACTTCAGCTCGATGAGGCGGTCGGCGATC
>VGZJ01000108.1 GCA_016872595.1 Planctomycetota bacterium | reverse complement strand
TCGCCCACCCGCTGCACGGCCAGCCGGCGGCGGGCCTCCAGTTCGGCCGCTGTACCTTTGGTCCTCATGGCAAACAGGTTACGACGATCCGGTGGGTTGTACAGGGCTCGCTACCTGCCGGTCAGTAGGAGCGCCAGCCCCGCGTGCGCCACGGTCGCGGTCGGGGCGATGTCGTTCAGGCTCTCCCAACTGCCGTCGTCCTTCTGCTTCTCGGCGAGCCACTTGAGGCCGGCACGCACGGTCCCCTTCACGTCGGGCTGGGCGGGCGCGGGCGGCGCGGCGGGGGCGAGCAGGGCGAGCGCGAGCACGGTCGAGTTCATGGCGGCTCCGGGGCGCGAGATCGTACCCACTACTATGGACGCACGGCCCCCGAACCCGCAACAGCCCCGTCGCCACTTTTCGCCACTTGTTACCGGGCGAAGGCCGTGAGGTACTGGTTGTCGAGTTGCAAGGTGACGAGGGCCAGCGCCGTCATGTACTCCGGGCCGTAGATCGGTTCGGTCCAGCGCCCGGCCTTGTCCTGAAGGGCGATGAGTTCGCGGTGCAGCTTCGCGCGGTGCGCCGACCATCGCGCGCCGCGCGCGCCGGGGTCGAGCTTCTCGGCCCCGGTTTCGCCCGGTCCGAACGCGACGCGCGCGCGGTAATACTGCTGCGACATCGCGGAGAGTCCCCCGGCGCGGATCGTCGCGGCGTCCGGCTCCGGCGTCGTCGCGTGGGCGTTAGCCACCCAGAGCCGCAGGTTGCCGTCGCGCGCGCCGGACGCGAGCGCGCACGTCGCGGCCAGCGTACTCATCATCGGCTGCCCGTCGTTGCTGCGCGGCCGGGTCTCGGACCCGCTGAATAGGGCGTAGATCACGCCGCCCTCGGTGTTGGTGACGCGCGCGAAGTATTTCGCGGCGCGCGCGGTCGTCTGGTCCGGCACCGCGAACCCGGCCTTGCGCGCCGCGAGCAGGGCGTCGAGCACGATCCCTGTGTTGCGGGTGCTGTCGTAGTCGGCGTTCTCGGCGCGGGCGACGAAGCCCCAACCGCCGCGCGACGTCTGGTGTTCGACGGCGAACGCGACGCCCTTCTCGATGACCTTCGCGAGCCGGGCGCGGCGCGGGCCGTCGTCGTCCACGTCGCAGGCGCACGCGAGGAAGTGCAGGGCGTGCGCGTGGTACGGGAACACGAGCGCGCCCTCTGTCGCTGCCCCGCTGGTGATGCGCCCGCTCGGCTGCGCCTTCCCCTCGAACCACGCGACCGCCTTGCGCAGCTCCGCCACGTACTACCCGCGCGCCGGGGTGCTGCCCTCCATCAGCAGCGCGAGGCCGGCGTACGCGGTGATCGTGGTCGGTTCGACGCCGCCGGCCCCGGCCCAACTGCCGTCGGCCTTCTGCTGCCCCGCGAGCCACGTCAGCCCGGCGCGCACGCTCGCGGTCGCGTCCGGGGGCGGCGCGGCAAGGGCGAGCGCGAGAACGGCGGTGTGCATGGCGTTCCTCCGGGCACCACGAACGTACCCGAACCGGACGCCCGACCGCGCCCCGGTCAACTGCGCCCGATACACGCTCGTTACACGCGCTCAGCGCGAGAACGCCGGAAGGCAGTCGTTTTCGAGTTGCAGGATGATGAGCGCCGCGGCCGTGCCGTAGGTCGGGCCGGGGACCGTTTCGACCCAACTGCCGTCCTCGCCCTGCGTGTCGCGGAGCGACTTGAACACCGCGATCCGGTACGCGGACCACGTCAGCAGGTCCGCGCTTTTCGCCCCGCGATCCGCGAGTACGTGGCCGTTCTCGCCGAGCGCGTAGGTCAGGCGCGCGAGGTGCAGGTTCAGGCCGATGGCGGTCGCGTTGGGGCGCTGGGGCCACTCGGCGATGGGGTACGCCTGCAAGTGCGTGAGCCAGAGGCGGAACGCGGTCGGGCGCGCGCCGTCGTGGACCGCGAGTGCCGCCGCCGCGCCCGCGGTGAGGTGCGCGCGGCCCGCGCCGCCCCCGAACCCGTCGTCGGTCGGGCCGTCGCGGTACACCCCGCCGGTGGGGGAGGTTGCTTTGACGAGGAACTGAACCGCTTTGTCCGTCAGCTCGGTGGGCACCTCGATGCCGGCTTTGCGCGTGGCGGCGAGCGCGTGCAGCATCTGCTCGACGATGAGGGAATCGTCGCGCGTGCCGATGGTGCCCCAGCCGCCGCGCGCGGACTGCGTGCCCTGCGCGAACCGCACGCCCCCGGCCAGCAGTTTCGCGAGCCGTGTCCGGCGCGGGCCGTCGTCGTCCACGTCGTAGGCGCACGCCACGAACAGCAGCACCGCGGCGTGCGGGGCGTTCGGGCGCGTGCTCTCGGTGGCGTTCGGCCCGGCGAGCGAGCCGTTCTCCGTCGCCCCCTTTTCCACCCACTCCAGCGCCTTGCGCAGGTGCGGGGCGTACTTGCCGTTGCCCGGCGTGCTCCCCTCCATCAGGAGCGCGAGGCCCGCGTAAGCGGTCGTGACGGCCGGGGCCGAGTTCGCGCGCCCGACCCACGAGCCGTCGTCCTTCTGCTGCTCGCTCAGCCACTTGAGGCCGCGCGCGACGGTCGGCTTCGCGTCCACCTTGTCCGAAAAGACGGGCGCGGCGAGGATCAGAGCGAGTGCGGCAGTGTGCATGGCGCTCCCCCGAGGGTACGACACCACTATGGACGCACTGGGGTGTAAAGATCAACAGGGGGCGCGCGGATTACGGCAACGAGATAGTGGCGAGTGACGTGCGCTGGCGCTCAACCGTGACCGGGCGCGCGTGCTCCAGCGGCGGGCCGTACACCAACCGCCACGGCAGCGTCGATTCCGGGTTCAGTTCCGTGCGCTTGACCTCCCAGTTCGGGTGCCACGCCACCAGTTCGTACTGCCCGACGGGGACGTGCGTGAACCGATAGCGGCCCGCCGCGTCGGTGACGGCGTAATACGGGTGGTCGCAAACGAACAGGTCCGCGGCCTGCCAATGGAACCCGGCCGCGTCCGACAGTTCGACCCGGCCGCACGTGTCGAAGGTGCGCGCGCGCGGGGTGTCGATGGCCGGGAACGCGAGCGCGAAGAACGCCGCCCCGCGCGCGCGGAGCGAGTGGTACCGCGGGTCGCGCGACACGCACGACACCGGCGCGCCGCGCTTCACGAACCCCGTGCGCCCGGTGCGGTCGCCCTGCTTCACCACGAGCTGGTCGCCCTCGAACGCGACCTCCACCGGCAGGTGGTCCCACGGGCGCGCCTGTGTCGCGTTGATGCCGCGCAGGTACACGACCGCTCCGGACATGCCGCGCGTGAAGGGGTCGATCTGCGGGGCGTTCCCGAGCGGCACCGGGGTCGTCTCGAACCCGGCACCGTTCGCGCGCGGACGGCTCATCCGCGCGGGGGGCACGGTCGGGATCGGCCCGGTCCACGCGATGAGGCCCGTCACGGTGCCGGTGTTGTCCACGTCGAACGTGGACGGCGGGTCCGCGGCGGTCGCCGGTTCCGGGGCGCGCGCCGCGGCCGGCGGCGCGCCCCCGCACCCGGCGCAGGCAAGCGCGAGCAACACGAACAGTAACAGGAAGCGGCGCGCCACACGAGTTCCTCTCGAACCCGGCCCGCGGCCGGGATACTCTGACTCACACCACGTTCAGTAGTTCCACGTTCCAGAAGTTCCAAGTTCAAGAGGCTGTCGTCTTCACGTGGAACGTGGAACGTGGAACGTGGAACTACGGGTTTCGGTATCACACCACCGAGGGCCGACCATGACCGCGACCGCGCCCGGCTACCTGATTCGCCCGCTCGCGGACGCGCCCAGCGTGCCGTGCCCGTGCGGGGTCAGCACAAGGCCCCTCGCCCGCGCCGACGGCGCGCCGTGCTCGCTGCACGTGACCGCCATCCGGGACTCGGTGCGGCACTACCACCGCAACACCACAGAGGTGTACTACATTCTCGAAGGAACGGGCAAGATCGAGTTGAACGGCGACTGGCACGACGTGACCCCGGGCACCACCATCTGGATCGAACCCGGCACCCGCCACCGCGTCGTGAGCGCCGACGGCATCAAGACGGTCGTGGTCGCGCTGCCCGCGTTCGACGCGGGCGACGAGTGGTTCGATTGATTAAGAGTCTTCTTGTAGGGTGGGACAAGGCTTTGCGCCGTCCCACCATTGCCTGAGCGAAGAAGTTGGGACGGGGCAAAGCCTTGTCCCACCCTACAAGAAGGCTCCCCCTACTCCCCGAATAGCTTCCCCAAGTCCAACTTGACCGGCGGGAGCTTGGTCGCGGGGCCGGGGCCGTAGGCGAGGTGCAGCACCCGCGTGCCCGGCTCGAACACCATCGCTTGAATCGTGCTCTTGCCTTGCTCGACCTTCTGCAACTCGGCCCACGCCTCCTTCACGCCCAACTTCGGGCCGTCCTTCGCTTGCAGCGGGGAGAGTTTGTCGTATCGCGTGCACTTCAACTCAAGGGCGAGCTTGTCGGTGCGGAAGTGGTTCGTGCAGCAGCACACGCCGTTCTCGTGCTTGCGCACCTCGACCGTTTTCGGCGTGACCTCGAACACCGCGCCACCGTTCTTGTCGCAGATCGTCATGCAGCAGGTGCTGGTGCGCGGCATGTCGCGCAGCAGCTTCTCGGCCTCGGCCACGGTGCCGCACTCTTCGAGCACCCGGCGGAACGCGAGCAGCAGCGGCGTGCCCTTCCAGTTGAACTCCGGCTTGTCCTTGCTCTGCTTGATGCGGATCTCGTTCATGGTCACGCACAGGCCGGCGTCGTTCATCCCGCTGATCACGCCCGCAACCGGGCTGACCGTGACCGCCGCGAACGCCCGCTTGCCCGTGCCCTTGTAGACCACGACCAGCGTGTGTTCGGTGATGCCCTTCGTCGGGAACCAGTCGAAGTTGCGCGCGAAGAGCGGCGCGCCGGTCGTGCTCCGCTCCTTCTCGATGATGATCGTGGAGCAGCCCATCCCGCTGGTCAGGTCGGCGATGGTGTTGGCGAACAGCAGCATCCCTTCTTTACTGTCGGAGGCCTTCGCCGCGGCCTCGATCTCGGTGACGACGTGCGCCGGAAACCCCGGCTTCAGCGCCTTCGCCATCGCCTCGATCAGCGGGTACCGCTGCTCCTGCCCGGCGTCCTTGAGGAACTGCTTGTGCAGCCCCTCGATGTCCGGGGCGTTCTTGATCGCGAGCACGCCGAACTGCTCGCCCATCTCGGCCGGCGTCCCCTTCACGACGAGCACCGGCACGCCGTCGACGTACCTCAACTCGCCGCCCTTGTGCTTGGCCGCGGGAAACTTCTTCGGCTCGTCCCCGCGCGCGCCCGCGGCGAACACGAGGAGGGCGATGGAGAGCATCACGCGGTTCATGTATCCATCCTCGTGGCGTTCAGCAGAAGCAGAATGGCCACAAAAAAGCACAAGAATCACAAAACAGACAAGGCCAAAGCAGAAGAATGAAAATTGGGTTCAAGGCACTTAACTGTATTGCTCTATCTCTTCTGAACAACGCCTTCTATCTTTGGCGTTCTCCGCTGTCTTCTTTTGTGTGTTCTGTGTTTTTTTGTGGCCATTCCGTCTTCTCTTCTACCCTTCGTTCGGTTGGGCGGTGCGGCCGAGGGCCACGTCGAACTCGGTCACGAGCGGCATCAGCATCGCGAAGATGGTGAACCCGAATGCGCCGCCGAGGACGAGGAACGGCATCAGCGGGTCGCCGCCCTCGTCGGTCCCGGGGCGGCCGATCAGCACGTTCACGATGCAGTAGAACATCGCCAGCGGGCACACGACGCTGGCGAGCGTGAGCGCCCCGCTGGGGCGGTCGGCGCTCATCACGTACAGCAGCCCGCCGATGCCGAGCGCGAGGAACGCCACGAAGCTGATCCACTGGTTCGCGAAGCTCCCGCCGTTGATGACGATCAGGTAGATGGCGATGAGCGTGCCGACCGACAGGAAGAAGATGGTGCCGAGCGTGTGGACGATGGCGAGGCGGCTTTGCACGATGCGCAGTGAAACGTGCAGGCCCAGCGCGACCGCGAACCCAGTCTGCACGACGAGCGCGCCCAGCACCGCGACCAGTGGGCCGAAGTTGGCGGCGGCGGCGTCCGCGGCGCTGGCCCCGGCCGGCGGGCGCGCGAGCGCCCCGCGGACCGCGTAGAACACCGCCAGCGCCAGCGGCGGCACGATGTACTCCTTGCAGTTGTACAGCACGCCGAGCAGCTTCCCGAACACGAACTCTTTGGGCGACACGTCGGTCACGAGCAGCACGTCGAGCATCCCGCCGTCGCGCTCGGACGTGATCGACGTGACCGCTTGCGCCGCGACCAGCAGCAGGCTCAGCACCGCGACCGGCACGAGGCCGTAGGCCGCGGCGAACCCCGGCCGCCCGCCGGGGCGGTTCAGTTCGGTTACGGCGAAGTACAGGATCAGCGCGAGGACGAGGCCGAAGGCCAGCTTTACGAGCAGCGGGCGGCGACCGTAGGCCAGTGTGCGCACCTCGCGCCAGAGGATCGGGTTCGGCCACACGTCGCGGAGCGCGCCGGGCGCAGCGTGGGCGCGGGCGCGCTTCTCCGCGGCCACGGCCTCGTCCTCTTGCGCCGCCGCGTCCGCGGCCACGGTCTCGCGCTGCATGATCGGTTCGCCGCTGGGGTTCCACTTCCGCAGCTTCCAAATGCCGACGCCGTTCATCACCGCGCACAGCGCCAGCGTGACCAGCAGGAAGCCGTAGGCCGGGGCGAGCGTGGCCCACCCGCCGGCCGGCGGCTCCAGCACCGTTTGCATTGCGACGAACGGGTCGAGCCAACCTTGCACCGTGGCCCAATCGGTGCCCGCGGACAGGCGCGGCCCGACCGCGGTGACGGCCTGCGTGAGACACAGGTACAGCACGAGGAACAGCACCGAGAGCGCGAGCGCCTGATAGGTCTTCTCGCGCCACAGTGCCACCAACCCGCCGAGCGAGCCGGCCCCGATTGCCGCCGCGAACAGCACCAGCACCGCTTGGAACACCTGTTCGGGGTCGATGCCGCCGAGTAAGAGCAGCAGCGAGAGCACGGGCGCGACGATGAACAACTGGATGATGATAGGCAGCAGCGCGCCGATCAGTTTTCCGAGCACGATCTCGTAATCGCGCATGTCGGTGAGGAGCAGCAGCACGAACGTGCGCCGGTCCTTTTCCTGCGACACAGCGCTCGCGGCGGAGAGCGTGGCGAAGAATAGCGTGAGCAAGAGCTGAACGAAGACGACGATCTGGAACAGGAGCTGCCCGAACGCGGCGGTCTCGCCGAGGGTGGCGTCGCGCGCGAACCCGACCGTGGCCTGCCACGTGGTGACGCCGAGGATGCCGATCAGCCCGACGAGGGCGACGCGCCCCGCGTAGTGGCCGCCGCGCCGCGGCACCGTCACCAGTTCCCGCGTGAAGATCGGGCCGAGCACGCTCGTCTCCTCCAGATTCGGTGAACCGGGATAGCTTATCGTCGTCGCACGAAGTCGAAAGTCTCAGTTCGGTCGAAAGTCGTAAAGTCGAAAGTCGTAAAGTCGGCAGTGAACCGGTCCCGCGCCGGCGTTCTCTTGTATTCCGACATTACGACTTTCGACCTTACGACCTGAGACCTGTCCCCCATGCGCGTCATCGTCTTCGCACTGAACGGGTGCCCGGCCGGGTGGCTGGGCGCGTACGGCAACGACTGGGTCGGCACCCCGAACCTCGACCGACTCGCGGCCGAGGGCGTCGTGTTCGACCGGCACATCAGCGACGCGCCGGGGAGACCTACCCCCCCCGGCCCCCCTTCCCTGAACGGAAGGGGGGAGGAAAGGCAACCTAACCCCCCAGCACCTTTCCTTGAAGGGAAGGGGGAGCGAGACGAGGGCACACCGCAAACGACAACGGCACGCGAAGGCTCTGGCTCCCCCCTTCCGTTCAGGGAAGGGGGGCCGGGGGGGGTAGGTTGCCTTTCCATCTTCGTTCGCGCGAACCACCCCGACACCGACGCGCCTGATTCCTTCTACGCCGGCTGGGACGAAGTGTTCGACGCGCGACCGCAGGCGGCCGACGCCTCGCCCCTCGACGCGCTGCTGCGCGCTCTGCCGGCACTTCTCGACCGCCTCGCCGCGGTGACGGATTTTTTACTGTGGATCGAATCCGACCGCCTGATTCCGCCGTGGGACGTGCAACAGGACGTCTTTGAGGCCTACTTGGAAGACGACGAGGACGAGTACGAGGCCGAGGACGAAGACGATGAAGAGCAAGAGGACGAGCAAGAGCAAGAAGTCGATGAAGATGAAGAGTACGAGGAAGAGGAAGAACAAGGCGAAGACGTGACCGCGGAGGTTGACTCACAACTTGGAACTCGGAACTCAGAACGCCCCGAAGTGGTGCCCCCGTGGGCGGACCCGCCGGTCGGCCCGTTCGACCGCGCGGACCTTGATGCGTGGGACTACCTCCAGCGCACGTTCGCGGCGCTCGTCACGAAACTCGACGCGGAACTCGGGACCATGTTCGACGCGCTCCGCGCGCGCGGGTTCGACCAGAGCGCGACGTGGCTCGTCACTTCCGACCACGGGTTCCCGCTGGGCGAGCACGGGCAGGTCGGCGTGTACCGGCCGTGGCTCCACGAGGAACTCGTTCACCTGCCACTACTCATGCGCCTGCCTAGCGCGGAGTACGCCGGGCGGCGCGTGCCGGGGTTCACGCAGCCGCCGGACCTGCGCGCCACGATCCGCGCGCGGTTCGGCGCGCCGCCGGACGGCGGCTTCGACCTGCTGCCGCTGGCCCGCGGCGAGGCCGACGGCGCGCGCACGTGCGCGATCACCGCGCTCGACGTGGGCGGCGCGTCGGAACGGGCGATCCGCACGGCGGAATGGGCGCTGCTGCTGCCGACGCGCGCGCCCGACGGCGATCCGCCGCGCGCCCCGCGCCTGTACGCCAAACCCGACGACCGCTGGGAAGTGAACGACGTGTACGCCCACAACATCGACCGCGCCGACGAACTAGCGGCGCTACTCAAATTAGCCGCACGATGAACACAGATAAGGATACGATCAAGACAGAAGGCAGGGCTCAAGACAATCTCTGCTCTCTTCTGATCGTGTCTTTATCTGTGTTCATCGTGCCGCCAATCTTCACATCTTCACCACGACTTTGCCGAAGTGGGCGGCGCTTTCGAGGTGGCGGAACGCGGCCACGGCGTCGCTGAGCGCGAAGGTGCGGTCGATGACGGGGCGCAGGTGTTTCGCGCCGATCACCGCGTTCATCGCCTCGAACATCGCGCGCGAGCCGACGAACACGCCCTGCAACCGCACGGCCTTCATCAGTACGAGTAGCGGGTTCACGGTGCCCGCGCCCGCGAGGACACCGATCAGTGCGACGTGCCCGCCCGTCTTCACGGCCTTCAGCGAGCGGTCGAGCGTGCCCGGGCCGCCGACCTCAATCACCACATCGACGCCCGCGCCGCCGGTCTGCTGGCGCGCCCACTTTTCCCAATCGGGGTTGGTCTTGTAGTTCGTGCCGGCGTCCGCGCCCAGCGCCAGCGCGCGCGCCAGCTTCTCGTCGCTACCCGACGTGATGAGCACGCGCGCGCCGAGCGCCTTCGCCAGTTGCAGCGCGAAGATGGAGACGCCGCCGGTGCCCTGAAGCAGGACCGTGCCGCCCGGCCCGACGCCGGCCGCGGTCAGCGCGTTCCACGCCGTGACCGCGGCGCACGGCAGGGTCGCGGCCTCTTCGTCGCTCAGGTGGTCGGGCAGGCGCACCAGCCCGCGCGCCTCCAACACGATCAGCTCCGCGAGCGCGCCGTCGCGGTCGCTCCCGAGGGTCGATTTGGCCGCGGCGTCGGTGATGGGGCCGTCGTCCCAGTGCTGCATGAAGCACCCGGCCACGCGGTCGCCCGGTTTCCATGCGGTCACGCCCGCGCCGACCGCCGCGACCTCGCCGGCGGCGTCCGAGCCGAGCACCCGCGGGAACGCCAGCTTCGGATTATACTGGCCCTTCGCGATGAGTAGGTCGCGGTAGTTGAGGGACGCGGCGCGGACGCGCACGAGCACCTGCCCCGGCCCGGGTGCGGGGTCGGGGTGTTCCACTACGCGGAGGTTGTCGAGGCCGAACGCGGGGTCGAGGACGAGCGCTTTCACGGCGGTTCTCCGAACGGTTCGCTTGTCTGGCACCCCCACTATGGTATGCTGGGCTACGGCGATGCCTCTCTCGCGGTTCGTCGCCCGCACATTTCCGGGCCAGTGATGGATTCGACCGACTCGTTGAAGATCGACGCGGACCTCGCGCGGTTCCTCGCGGCCTTCGATCAGGACATCGAGGGGGCCGACGCGCGCGCGCCGACCGTACACGTGCCGCTCCCACCGGGGCGCGACGCCACCGAGTACCCGGTCACGCCGCTCCGCGGGCGCACCGACAACGAAGGCTCGCTGGGCGAGGTGCTGCCGGACGCGCCGCGGCCCCGCGCCGGGTACTCGTACACCCTCGGCCCGAACGGGGGGCCGCACCGCGTCGGCCGGTTCGAGCTGCGCCGGCAGCTCGGCAAGGGCGGGTGCGGCATCGTCTTCCTCGCCTACGACCCCAAACTCGAGCGCGAGGTGGCCCTCAAGATCCCGCGCCCCGAAATGCTGATGAACCCGGACGCCAAGCGCCGGCTCATCCGCGAGGCGATGGCCGCGGCCGAGTTCGACCACCCGAACCTCGTGCCGGTGTTCGAGACCGGCGAGTTGGGGCCGGTGTGCTTCATCGCCACCGCGTACTGCCCCGGGCCGACGCTGTCCGAGTGGATCGACCGGCAGGCGTTCCCGGTGCCCGTGCGACAAGCCGCGCGGCTCGTCGCCACCGTCGCCGAGGCCGTGCAGCACGCCCACGACCGCGGCGTTCTGCACCGCGACCTGAAGCCCAACAACATTCTGCTACAGGACGTGAAACTGGCGGAAGGCGACGAGCCGCCGCCGGGCAGCGTGGCCCTGCGCGGCGAAACCGTCGTCCCGCGGTTGGTCGATTTCGGCTTGGCGAAACTGGCCGAGCGCGGCGGGCCGTCGGAGACCGCGACCCGGCAGATTCTGGGCACCCCGAAGTACATGGCCCCGGAGCAGGCGCAGGCCCGGCGCGAGGACATCGGCCCGCCGGCCGACGTGTACGGCCTCGGCGTGATCCTGTACGAACTGGTCGCCGGGCGCGCGCCGTACGACGGCGCGACCGACGTGGAGGTGCTACGCCAAGCGGTCGAGGGGAAGCCGGTGCCGCCGCGCGACCTGCGCCCGGACGTGCCGCGCGACTTGGAGGCGATCTGCCTGAAGGCGATGGCGCGCACCACCGACAAGCGGTACCGCACGGCCATCGACCTCGCCGACGACCTGCGCCGGTTCCTCGACGGGCGGCCCACGGTCGCGCGCCCGCTGCGCTGGTCCGGCCGCGCGATGCGCTGGTTCCGCCGCAACGACCAACTCGTCGCCATCGCGGTCCTCGCCGTCACGGTGCTGTTCCTCATCGGCCTCGGCTCGCTCGCGACCTACCAGTCGCGCCAGTTGCGCAAGGACCGCGACAACGTGCTGAACGATCAGGCGAACCGGAACCGCGCGGAGCAGGAGCGCGAGTACTCGCGGCACACGCGCACCGCGTTCCTCGCGTGGCGCGGCGGCGACACCAAATCGGCACGCGCGGCGCTGGAGAGCGCGAAGCGGGCCGCGTCCATGACGATGGACGTACCGGACTTCGCCCACGAGTACCTCGCGCGGCTGGCGAAGACCGAGCGATTGCTGATCGTGTGCCCGGCCGGGCCGGTGACGGCGCTGGCCGTCTCGCCCGACGGCGCGCGCCTCGCCAGCGGCCACGAGAACGGCACGATCTGCGTGTGGGACCGCGCCACCGGCGCGGAACTCGGCACACTGAAGGCCCACGACGGCGCGGTGAAGCGCGTCGCCTTCGCGCTCGACGGCACGCGGCTCATCTCGTGTGGCAGGCGGCCCGACCTATACTCGCACGTCCTCGGTTGGACCGTGGCGAAGGACGGGGCGCTGGTCCCCGCGCCCGCCGGGCACCACGACATGGGCAAAGACCTGTACTGCTTCGCGGTGTCCCCCGACGGGAAGACGGTCCTCGCCGGAGGGCACAACGGACTGCTCCTGAAGCGCGCCCTCGCGGAGGGCGGGCCGGTGGTCGTGCAACCGAGCGCCACCGGGCAACTGCCGATCTGGGGCCTCGCCGTCTCGCCCGACGGCAATCGGGTGTTCGCCATCGAGGGTGCGACGGTGAAGCGCCGCACCGCGGACCTGAAACCGGACGGGGACGCGCAGGTGGTCGGCGGGCCGGTGTCCGCGCTCGCCGTGACCGACTCGTCGCTCCCGGCGGTCGGCTACGCCGACGGGACCGTGTGCGTCACGGCCCCGATGTGCACGCCGGTCCCGTACCAGCGCGACGGGCGGGTCCACTGGGTCGCGACGACGCGCGCCGGCGGTTGGGCGCACAACACCGGGCCGGGGCGCGTGGAGATCGGCGGGGTCATCGACTTGGCGACCGGGGACAGCGGCGAGGTCCGGGCCGGGGCCTACGCGCCCGACGGCAAGACGCTGTTCACCGGGAGCGACGACGGCACCATCCGCGCTTGGGACCTGACCACCGATCTGCGGACCCGAGCGGCCCCGCGGTCGGCGGGCCGGATCGCCGCCGTCGGCGTGCGGAACGACGGCGAGTGCGCGTTCGCGACGCCGCACCGAGTCGACCGAACGAAGCCCGCCACGTTGGAGAACCGGCCCGTCGCGGCCCTCGCCGTGCGCGAGACCGAAAGCGGCACCCTCGCCGTCTACTTCGACGGCAAGACGGTCGTGGTCCGCGACTTCCAATCGCGTGCCGACGTGCTCCGCGCCGCGCTACCGGAGGCCCGCGTGCCGGTGGCCGCCGCGCTCAGTACCGACGGCACGGTGCTCGTTGTCGGTGACGACGCGGGCCGCGTGACCGCGTGGTCGGTCTTGGAGAAGCGCGCGCTGAACACGTTCGACACCGGGCTGCGCCGGCCGGTCGCGCGCGTCGTGCTGTCGAACGACGGGCGGCACGTCGCGGTGCCGGTGGCGAAGGGCGTGGGCGTGTGGGCGGTCGGGTTCGACGAGCGCGTGTCGCTGGTCGAGGCCGACGCGGGCGCGGCGTTCGGGTTCGTAGCCGGGGCCGAGCGCCTCGCGGTCAGCGGGCGCGACGGCGCGGTGCTGGTCTGGAACTTCAACGGCGGCGACCCGCTCGTGCTGCACGGCCACGTCGGGCGCGTCACCGGCATCGGGTGTTCGGCCGACGGCCGCACGCTCGTGACCGGCGGCGCGACCGGCGAAGTGAAGTTCTGGGACCTGCGCACCGGTCAGGAACTGCTCGGTCTGCGCCGCCACAGCACCGCGGTGACGGTGATCGAGTTCTCCGCCAGCGGCAAGGTGCTCGTCACCGCCGGCGACGGGCAGTTCGCGGTGTGGGACGCCCGGCCGGAGTAGGCCGTGCTCGACACGACCACTCAACCCAAACGTATCGCGAAGTTACAACAAGCGAGCGGCGCGGCGTCAGCCCGCCGGTAGTCGCACAACTGAGATGCGCTTTGCGCGACTGTGTTGTGTAGCCACCGGCGGGCTGACGCCGCGCCGCTCGCGCGCTCACGTCAGATGCGCCGAGCGCATCTCAGCCGTGCAGCCACCGGTGCGCTACGCGGTGCCCGCGATGATGATGAGCGGGCGCTTGCTCTCGTCCGGTTCGGCCCGGCGGATCAGGTCGCGCACCATCCACGGCACGTTGCCCTCGCCGAACAGCAGGAACCCGAGGGTGCCGCTCACCGGGCTGTCGTCGGTCCACCCGAAGTGGACCTCCGGCGGGCGGCCGACCTTTGCCATCTCGATTGCCAGCGCCGCGAGCGTGTGCGCGATGCTCGCCGCGCCCGTGATCTTCACGACGTACCGCCCCTCCTCCTGTTCCACGCGCAGCACCGGCTCGTTCACGAAGTCGCTCGCGTCCGCGAGTTCGACCTGCACGAACACGATGACGAGGTCGCGCGGGATGCGGTGCTCGCGCCGGATCTGAGTCTCCTTGTTGGCGAGGCTGCGGCGGCCCGGCCGGTGCGGGACCAGCACGGTCAGTTCGAGGTGCCGGATCGTGTCCCACATGAGTTGCGTTTCCGGGTCCGGGATCTTGAACCCGGCGAACCGCAGCTCGCGGCTCCGCGCCCACCGCGACACGAACGACGTGAGCAGGATCGTCGCGATGAAGACCGACGCGATGATCAGTCCCTGAAATCCCTTCTCGACCTCGTTGGCGACCGTGGTGTAGACGAACACGGCGGTGATGACGGCGAACCGCCACGAGAGCCGCCGGTGCCACGGCCCCTCGCGCTCGTTCCACACGTCGATGACAGCGGCCACGCACGCGCTGGTCATGAGCACGAGCACACCGGTCGCGTACGCCCCGCCTTGCGCGTCCACGTTGGCCTTGAACACCCACGTCACGAGCAGGTTGACCGCTGTGAACAGGATCACGAGCGGGCGCACCGCGCGCGCCCACTCCGGGGCCATGCCGTACCGCGGCAGGTACTGCGGCACGAGGTTCAGCAGCCCGACCATTGCGCTCGCGCCGGCGAACCAGAGGATGACGATGGTGCTGATGTCGTAGACGGTGCCGAAGGTCGGGCCGAACAGCGGGCAGATCGAGTTGCCGTACCCGCCTTGCCCGTGCGCGAGGTACGCGAGCGCGCGGCCCGCGGCCGGCTTCTTCGGCCAGTCCTCGACCTTGTGCAGCGCCGCGCCGGTCGCGTCGGTCGGCACGCCCCCGGCCGCGGCCACGGGCGTGATCTCCGCCGGCTCGATCAGCGTGCTCACCACGATCGAGGACGCGAGCAGGTAGACCGACATCGTCACGGCGGCGACGATGAGGAGCTTGCGCAGGTTCGCGATCCGCCCGGCCGGGGCTTGGGGGTCGTCGTCCGGTCGGCCGCGCACGTGCGCCGCGACCGCGACCCCGGTCTCGAACCCGCTCAGACCGAGTGCCAGTTTGGGGAACAGCAACAGGCTCACGGCGATCATGCCGCCGACCCCGGCGACCGCGCCCAGCGGGCTGTGCGCGAGGTGCCAGTCGCCGCGGTCGAGCCGGTCCAGCCACTGGTGCCACTTCTCCGGGTGCTCGATCAGGTAGTTGATCCCGTAGCCGAGGACGATCAGGTTCAGCGTCAGGTACACGGCGACGATGACGACCGCGATGCCGATCACCTCGCGAAACCCGCGCATGAACGTCGCGCCGAGGAGCATCAGGAGCAGCATCGTCACCCCGATCTGCTCCGCGGTCGGGTGCTCGCCCGGCCCCGCCTTCCACGGCCAGTTCGGGTTCTCGATCAGGTGGACCGCGGCGTCGGCGGCCGAGAGCGTCTTGGTGATGACGAACCCGGTCGCGGCGAACCCGAGGAGCACGAGGACCATTACTTTGCCGGGCCACCCGGACACCAGCTTCGCCAGCATCCCGATGGAGCCTTGCCCGGTGAACGACTTCTTCGCGACGTAGGCGTACACCGGCAGCGCGCCGAACAGTGTGACCAGCACCAGCACGACGGTCGCGAGCGGCGCGAGCAGCCCGGCGTTCTGGTACGCGATAGACGGCTGGTAGCCGAGGGTGGAGAAGTAGTCGACGCCGGTCAAGCACATGACCCACAGCCAGAACGACTGGTGGTGCGGCTTGGCCGGGTCCACGGGGGCACCGGGTTGTGCGCTCATTTTAGGGGGGAGTTGCCGCGGGCGGGGCCGCGCGACGGGCGCGGCGCGCGGGCGGCGCTAGGGGCGGTTACAGGTGTGAAACACCGCCCCAAAACCGACCGCTATTGTAGCGGCCCAGCACGCCGCGCGGAAAAAATCCCCGGCGCGGGTACCCGCGTCACGGCTTCGCGCGCAGCGCCTTCGGGTCGATGCTGCGGTACTTGATGTGCGTGCGCTTCCATGTGTAGGTGATTTCGAGCGTGCCCGCGGCGCTGGCGATCATCGCGGGGTACGAGTACTCGCCCGGTTCCGTTTCCAGATCGTGTACCTTCTTCCACGTCTTCCCGTCGTCGGTGGAGCGTGCGAGGCTGATCGGCGTGCGCAGCAGCGCCGTCGGATTGTAGATCAGGAACACGTCGCCGTCCTTCGTCTTCACCACGTCAATACCCGCACTCGGGTTGGGCAATTTCGTCTCCTCCGCCGCGCTAAAGGTAACGCCGCCGTCCTTCGACTCCGCGCGACAGATCATGCGCGGGTTACTGGAGCGCATAAGCGCGACGATCTTCCCGTCTTTGGCCTCGAAGAGCGCCGGCTGAATCTGGTGGAACTTCTCCGGGTGCGGGAAGGCGTTCGAGCGCGTCCACGTCTTGCCGTCGTCGGTGGAGCGGTCGACGAACGGCGTCCAGTTGCGGTAGCTCTCGACCGACGTGCCCGCGAGGATCGTTCCGCTCGCGAGCTGGATCGGCTTCGCGCGCACCGGCCCCCACATTCCCGCTGGCATCATCTCCACCTTCGACCACGTCTTGCCGTTATCGGTCGAGGTACGCACGAAGCCGGTCCAGCGCTCGGGGCTCGGCCCGGCCTTGTACCAGAACCAGAGCGTGCCCTTCGCGGTCTTGAACAGCACCGGGTTCCAGCACGGCTGGTTCGGTTCGGTGCCGATCACCTCCGGCTTGGTCCACGCCTTGCCGTCGAACGTGCTCGACCAAATCTGCACGTCCTTCGCGCCCTCGTCCTTGCCACCGAACCACGCGGCCAGCAGCTTCCCCGGCTCATGCTCGACGAGCGTGCTGGCGTGACACGAAGGGAAGGGGGCCTTCTCGTAGATGAACATGGGAGGGTGGGGTTAGAGGTTTGGACCGTTGCGCCCTGAGATGTGGCAGTCTACTCCGAAGCTCCTATTAACGTCGACGAACGGGTTGCATCGCTTCACTACTTGTTGGGCTTGGAGGAGCGAAAGGCCATCCGCGACGACAAGACACTTCATCGAGTGCCTATCTTCGGGAATGAAGCTGGTTGTCGTTACTCGAACGTGAGCCGCAGACTGATCGATGCCCAGAGCTCTACCGACGAGTCGGTAGAAGGCTGAAGTTGCTCTCTCATCGCGTTCCGGGTCAACTCGCCATTCTGTTGGGTCGTGATCTCCTTCGTAGGGAGTGCACGTGACGAGAACTTGAAACATCACCGCACTCAGAGGCCCATCGTAATCACAGGGACGAACGGCGAGGACCATACCAGTGTTTGCTGCGAGTCGCCCCAAATGCGTTATCGCGGAACTAAACGCAGTGTGAACGACGATGCGATTTGGGGCACACTCCACGATCCCAATTGCGGACTCAAGGCTCACTTCAAACATCACTCGAACACGCATGATAGCACGAACCTTATCCACATAGCCGAGCATTACGACATCGAATCGTCCAGCTGCGGTTTCTTGCCATTCGGTTGGCAACGCCCCTCCGAGGTTGTTCGCGCGCGTCGCTTCGGGCGATGAAAGATCGATGCCATCATCAACGAGCGGCAACCGCGTGACGAGCCGCAGGTACTCCGCCTTCGCGGGCTCGTTGTGTTCGTCGAGCCAGTCGGCGTAGACGAGGCGCGTGGTGTCGTCGGCGAGGTTCGCCTTGAGCGCGTCGAGGAATGCAGTTTCGTCGGACATGGGGCACCTGCTTTTGGGTTAGCCGCGAGCCGCAGGCGAGCGCGGCTTCTCTGACCAGTCGGCGCGCACGCCTGCGGCTCGCGGCTAACAAGACACCTGAACGTAGTGGTGGTTCAGCCCTCCACAATCTGCCCCTTCTTCTCGTCCCACACTACCTTCTTCCCGGTGCGGTACGCCATGTTCGCCATGTGCGCCGCGGTGATGACGCGGTGGCCCAGTTCGATGGGCGAACTGGGGTCCTTGTTGTCCTTCACCGCGCTCAGCCAGTTGCGGACGTGCAGCGCGGTTTCGTTCACCACCTTCCATTCGGCTTTCGGCTTCATGGCGGGGTCGGGGCGGTCGGTGGTGTCGTACAGGCGGATGACGCCGGCCGGTTCCGCGATACAGTCGAGCGTTTGCTTGGTGCCGTAGAACGTGGCCCCGACGCCGTCGTAGCCGTTGATGAACTCGACCGCGAACGTGGCCGCGAACTTGCCGTAGTCCCACACGCCGTGGATCACGTCCGGCGTTTCCCAGTGCTTGAAGTAGTAGTTGCCGCCGTTGGCCGTCGCGCTCTTCGGCACGTCCACGCCGCCGAGCCACTGGACGATGTCCAGTTGGTGCGCGCCGATGTCGGTCATGAGGCCGCCGGCGTAGTCCCAGAACCAGCGCCACGCCCAGTAGCGGGTCGCGTCGAAGTCGCGCTTCTTCGCATTGCCGAGGAACATGTCCCAGTCGATGCCGGCGATTTGTTCCTTGCCGAAGTCCTTGGGGATCGCGAACGGGTCGCGCTTGATCCAGTTGCGGCAGTCCCACACCTTCACCCACACGAGGTCGCCGAAGTCCTTCGATTGGATCACGTCCTTGCACCGCGCCCAGTGCTCGCCGCTGTGCCGCTGGTTGCCGACCTGCACGATCTTCTTGGCCTTGCGCACGGCCGCGACCATCGCCTTCCCTTCCTCGATGGTCTTGCTGAGCGGCTTCTCGCAGTAGGCGTGCTTGTCGGCCGCCATCGTCGCCAGCAGGTGTTCTTTGTGGTGGTGATCGGGCGTGGCGATGATGACCGCGTCGATGCCCTTGTGTTCGAGCAGCTTGCGGTAGTCCATGTACGCGGTCGGCTTCTCCTTCTGCCCGGCCATGTCGATCTGCTTGGCGAACCACTCGTGGCGGAACTTGCCGCAGTCGGCGGTGGCGGCGATGCGGTGCCCGGCCTGCACGCAGGCGTTGGCGATGGTGCGCCCGCGGTTGCCGCTGCCGATGACGCCGATGTTGAGCTTCTCGTTGGCCCCGAGCGCATGAACCGCAGGCGCGCCGAAAGCGACCGCGCCCGCGGCGCTGCCGGCGATGAACGTGCGGCGGGAAGGAGAGGTCATGGGAAGAACTCCGTGCGTGGTGTGTCGAGCGAAGACGAGCATAGCGGAGCGCGCGGGGCGGGGGAAGTGGCTGGCCGGCGCGTCCGGCGGCGCAAGCGGGGCAAGCTGTGCGGGCGCGCGCGGCCCGACACTCTGGCCGTGTCGCGCGTTCTGTTCAAGTGGGGCAAACGCGGCGAGCGATGAAAGAGGGGTGGCGCGCCGCGGGCGCGGGGCCGGTGCAGAGAGGGGCCGATGGAATAGACTCGTTGCGCAATAGGTGTTGGTTCAGTCGCACTTCGGCCAGACGATCCTGTGTGGTCGTTACCCGTACATCCGGTTGTGGAGTCCGGCGACGTTCTTCATCATCACCGTGTGACGACGGGGCG
>VGZJ01000107.1 GCA_016872595.1 Planctomycetota bacterium | reverse complement strand
CGGGCGGCTCGACGCGCGCGCGCGGCTCGGCGCGCTCGGCGCGGCGGCTCTCGCGCACCTCCGGCGCGGGATCCGGCTTCGGTTCCTCGACGATCCCGGCGGCGAACCCGTCGTCCTCGTGGGCGGCGGGCTTCTCAACGGGCGTGTCGGCCTTGCGGCCCCGGCCGCGGGCGGGCTTGATGATATCGGACTTCGGGTCGGACATGGTGAACCTCGGACATCGGGCGCGGAAGGAACCGGGTGCGGGTCCGCCGCCGGCGGGAGACGCGGTCGCGCTCCATGAACGCCGGTGGCACCTTTGGGGGGATTCGGCCCCGCACTCGAACACACGAACTACACAGACGATCTCACTACCTATTACCCACAATCGGGCACGATCTTACGCGGCGCACGTCCACCGGGCGAGGAGCGCGTCGATCTGTTCTTGTAACGCTTCCGGGCCGGCGTCGTTCGTCAGAATCGCGTCGGCGCGGGCCTTCTTGTCTTCGGCCGGCAACTGCGCCGCCTCGCGCGCGGCCAGTTCGTTTTCGGTCCAGCCGCTGCGGGCCGCGAGCCGCGCCACGCGCGCCGCGCGCGCCGCGTCAATATACACGATGCGGTCGGCCATGTGGCCCCAACCGGCTTCGAGCAGCACCGCCGCATCCAAGACGACGAGCGCGACCGCCGGGTTCGCTTGCGCCGCGGCGATCTCGGCCCGCGCGCGCCCGGTGATATACGGGAACACCACGGCTTCGAGGGCGTTCCGCTGTTCCGGGTCGGCGAACACGATCCGCCCGATTTCCTTGCGGTCTAGCGCGCCGTCCGGTTTACGCACGCGGTCGCCCCACATTGCCGCGAGCCGCGCGATTATATCAGGCTGGCGCAGGGCCTCGTGCCCGAGGGCGTCGGCATCGACCACGTGAGCGCCGCGCGCCGCGAGGCACTTGGCCGCGGTGCTCTTGCCCGCGCCGATGGCCCCGATCAACCCGACCACCGGCTTCGGGCCGTGCTTGAACGCGCTCATGCCATTCACTCTGGTAACAGCGCTCCCACCCTTGGCTAATAGATGCCGCCGTGAACCAGTTCCGGCTTCAGGTGGTTCGGCTAATCGTCGAACCAGCCGCCGCGCCCGCCGCGCGGGTGGTTGCTTTTGTACGCGGCCGGCTCATCCTTCTCTTGCGCCGGCGGCGCGGATTTCGTGTCGCACTTCCACACGTTCTGACAGCGCTCGCAGCACCCGGCGGTTGCCAGAAGCGCCAGCGCCGCGCAGACCCTCAGCGCGCGAATCCCCCACATTGCACGGCCCCGTTGTTTGCGCGATCCCTTCGGGATCGACGCTAAACTCTGTCCCCCAAGGGGCCTTTACCCTTCCACGTCCGTCACGTCTAGCCAGTTGGGGCCGGCGGCCACGTCCACTTTCAGGGGCACATCCAGTTTCAGCGCGCCGGACATTTCCGCTCGCGCCAGTTGCGCGAGCGCCTTCACCTCGGAGGGCGGAGCCTCGAACACCAGTTCGTCGTGAACGGTTAGGAGCATCTTGGCCTGCATCTTCTGCGCCCTGAGCCGGCGCGCGACGGCCAGCATCGCGCGCTTGATTAGGTCCGCGGCCGAACCCTGAATCTCGTAGTTAATCGCCTCGCGCTCCGCTTGGCCGCGGTTCTGGTAGCGCGAACGCCCGCTGACCGCGCCCTTGTCAAGCGTCCGCTTGCGACCCAGAAGCGTGTGCAGTTCGCCGGTCTTCTCGGCGGTCGCCAGCACGCGCTGTTGGTACTCCAGCACCTTCGGGTAGCGCGCGAAGTAGGCGTCGATGAACGTCTCGGCCTCCGTGCGCGGGATCGACAGGCGCATCGACAGCCCCGCGGCGCTCATCCCATAGATAACGCCGAAGTTGACCGTTTTCGCCACGCCGCGCTGCGACTTTGTCACGTCCGCTTCCGCGACCTTGAAGATTTGCGCCGCGACCGCGGTGTGAACGTCGCGGTCTTGGGCGAACGCGGTGCGCAGCGCCTCGTCGCCGCACAGGTGCGCGAGCAACCGCAACTCCACCTGCGAGTAGTCCGCGGTCACGAGGGTCCAGCCGTCCTTCGGGATGAACGCTTTGCGGAGCTGCGCGCCCTGTTCGGTGCGCGCCGGGATGTTCTGCAAGTTCGGGTCGCTGGAACTGAGCCGCCCGGTTTCGGCCGCGGCTTGGTTGAAGCTCGTGTGAACGCGCCCGTCTTTGTCGGCCAGCGCCGGCAGCACGTCAACGTAGGTGCCCTTGAGCTTCGTTACCTTGCGGTAGTCCATCAGCTTCTTGGGCATCTCGTGGCCCAGCGCCGCGAGCTTTTCCAGTGACTCTTGATCGGTGGACGGGTCGCCCTTGATGCCGGTCTTCTTCTGCACCGGCAGTTTCAGTTCGTTGAACAGAACCTGTTGCAGTTCCTTGAGCGAGGCGATGTTGAACGTGCGCCCGGCGAGCGTGTGAATGGCGGCCTCGATGCCGGTCAACTCGGTGCCCATCTCGGTGCCGAGCTTTTGGAGGAACGGCACGTCCACGCGAATGCCCGTGCGCTCCATCTCCGCGAGCACGCCGATCAGCGGGATTTCGAGGTCGTCGTACAACGCGCGGAAGCCTTTCGGCGCGAGCTGCGGTTCGTACAGCGCCGCGAGCCGCAACGCGGTGTCGGCGTCCTCGCCCGCGTAGCGCGCCACCTGCGCCACGCGGACCTTGTCCATCGTGATCTGCTTCTTGCCTTTACCGATCAGCGCGCTGATGGGGACGTTGGAATGGCCGAGGTCGCGCTGCGTGAGGTCGTCGAGGCCGTGGGCGCGCGCGCCCGGTTCGAGCAGGTAGTGGGCGAGCATGGAATCGCCCGCGACGCCCGCGAGGTTCACCCCGGCCGCGGCGAGCGCGATCTGGTCGAACTTGATGTTGTGGTTCCGCTTCGCGACCTTCGGGTCTTCAAAGATCGGCTTCAACTTCGCGAGGGTTGTGTCGGGGTTCAGCGCGGCGTCTTCGGCCGGCGCGCGCACGGGCAGGTAGTACGCGGTGCCCGGTTCCCACGCGAAGGCGTAGCCCACAATCGGATCGGTCACCGGGTTCAGGCCGGTCGTTTCGAGGTCGAAGACGAACGCCTTCTGCCTCTTGAGCGCCGCGAGGAAGCGGTCGAAGTCCACGTCGGTGTCGATGGTCTCGTAGCCGTCGTAGCTCCACCCGTCTGAGCCGCTCGCGGCTTCGCCCGGTGCGGCTTCGGCCGTGGCTTTGGCTTCGACCTTCGCGCTGGGTTCTTCAGGCACATCGTCGAACAGACCCGGCGCGTCGGCCTTCTTCCCCTTCTTCTTGGGCGAGGGCTTCGTCGGCGCGTTGGGAACGCCGCGCTCGTCGTCGGCGACCGGCGCGGGCGCGGCGCTCGGCTCGGGCGGCGCGGGCGCGAGTCCGGCGGTCGCGAGCATCTCGGCGTTCTTCTTCGCGCCGCTGGTGGCGAGCGTCTTGCGGACGCGCTCGGCGAACCCGCGGAACCCGAACTCGTGGAACAGTTCGAGCAACTTCTGGCCGTCCCATTCGCGCCGCTTCCAGTGCTCCCAGTCGATCTCGATCTTCATGTTCGTATCGAGCGTGACGAGCCGCTTGCTTTTGGCGAGGTCGCCGTTGGCGATGGCGTCCTTGAGCGATTGGCGCGTCTTCGGCCCGCCGGGGGCGTTGTCGGCGTCGGCAATGAGCTTGTCGAGCGTGCCGTACTGCTGGAGCCACTTGGCCGCGGTCTTGGGGCCGACGCCCTTCACGCCGGGCACGTTGTCCACCGCGTCGCCCACGAGCGATTGGAAGTCGATCACCTGATCCGGGCGCACGCCCCAATCGGCTTCGACGCCGGCCGCGTCGAGGACTTCGTAGTCCTTGCGCAGGTTCAGCATCTTCACCTTCGGCCCGATGAGCTGGCGGCAGTCCTTGTCCGCGGTGCAGACGAACACGTCCAACCCGCGGGCCGCGGCTCGGGTCGCCACGGTCGCCATCGCGTCGTCGGCCTCGAACCCCGGCGTGCGGAGGCACGGAATGTTCATCGCGTCCAGTACCTGTTCGATCAGCGGTTCTTGGCGAACGAGGTCGTCCGGGGGCGGGTCGCGGTGGGCCTTGTAGTTGGTGTCGATCTGGGTGCGGAACGTCGGCTCGGCGTGGTCCATCGCGGCGATCAGGTAGTCCGCGCCGCGGTCGTACAGGTTCATCAGTGCGCGGGTGACACCGAAGAGCGCGTTCGTGGGGCGGCCGTCGGGCGCGGTCATCGGCCCGACGCCGTAGAACATCTGGAAGATGAGGCCGTGGGCATCGAGCAAATACAGGCTGCCCGCGGAGGCCGGGTCCGGCATGGGGTGAGGAACCTGAGAGTAAGAGCGGTTACGGCGGGAACCGCTGCGAGCCAGAACACGAGACCTGAGCTAGACGAGTGTGAGGGTAGTGTAGCGGGCGCGGGTCCGGTCCGCAAGCGCGGATTCCGCGCCCGCGCGAGCGTCGTTGCCGGTGTTCGCTTCGCCGTAGGCCGCTTGGGGTGGCGCTCGCCCAAATCGGCACGTTCACCTTTCCGCGCGCCCGCGTCGTTGACGCGCGGCGCTCGCTCGCGTACCTTCGGCCTACCTCTTCATGGAGATACGCATGCTCTCCCGCCGCGAAGCGCTAGTCGTTCCCGCCGCTGTTGCGCTAACAGGGGGGTTACACCCCTCGCTCGCCTTCGCGTTCGCCGCGGACGGCGACGACGACTCGACTCGGGTCTTCACCGGCGACAAGAAGCCGACCGACCCGCGCCTCGGCGCGGCCAAGACGCTGAACGACTATCACCCGTTCGTCGTGCCCAAAACGAAAGAGGCGTGGGAGAAGCGGCGCGCGCAGGTGCGCGAACAGTTGCTCGTCGCCAACGGGCTGTGGCCACTACCGGAGAAGACGCCCCTCAACGCCAAGGTTCACGGGCCGATTGACAAGGGCGACTACACCATCGAGAAGGTGTACTTCGCCTCGATGCCGGGGCACTACGTCTGCGGCAACCTGTACCGGCCGGCCGGGTTCGATTCGAGCAAGCCGCCCAAGTTCCCCGGCGTGCTGTTCGCGCACGGGCACTGGGCCGGCGGCCGGTTCCACGACGACGGCGAGAAGGCAGGCAAAGCGAGCGTCGATAGCAAGGGCGAACCGGACATGGACCGCGCCCGCTACTTCATGCAGGCGCTCCCCGCGACGCTCGCGCGCCTCGGCTTCGTCGTGTTCCACTACGACATGGTCGGCTACGCCGACAGCACCGCGATCCCGCACCGCGCCGGTTTCACCGATACCGAGGCCGAACTGCGGCTGCAAAGTGCGATGGGCCTGCAGACGTGGAACAGCCTCCGCGCGCTCGACTTCCTCGCCGGCCTGCCGGACGTGGACCCGAAGCGCCTCGGGATGACCGGCGCGAGCGGCGGCGGCACGCAAACCTTCATGACCGCGGCCCTCGACGACCGGCTCGCCAGCGCGTTCCCCGCCGTCATGGTTTCCACCGGCATGCAAGGCGGGTGCGTGTGCGAGAACTGCTCGCTGTTGCGCGTGAACACCGGCAACGTCGAAATCGCCGGGCTGTTCGCGCCCAAGCCGCAGGCCATGAGCGCCGCCAACGACTGGACGAAGGAGATGATGACGAAGGGCTACCCCGAACTGCAACAACTCTACGACCTGTACGGGTCGAAGGACAAGGTCGCGGTGCGGGCGTGGCTCGAATACGGGCACCAGTACAACGTTCACGCCCGCGAGATGATGTACGCGTGGTTCCTCAAGCACCTGACGGGCAAGGACCAGAAGCACACCGAGGCCGCGTTCAAGCCGGTCGTGCCGCCGCGCGACCTGAGCGTGTTCGACAAGGACCACCCGCGCCCGAAGGACGAAGTGAGCGCGAAGACGCTGCGCGAGCAGATGACGAAGGCTAGCGACGAGCAGATCGCGAAGCTGGCTCCGAAGGACGCCGCGAGCCTCAAGGAGTATCAGCGCGTCGTCGGCACCGCGCTGCGGGCGATGATCAACAGCGACCTGCCGAAGGAGATCGCGGTGCGCGTCGAGCCGGTCAGAGGGGTCTTGGACGGCCTCATGGTGTACCGCGCGGCGATCGGGCGCACGAACGAGAAGGACGCACTGCCGGTCTTCGGCGTGACGGGGGAGAAGTACAACGGCGAAAAGTCCGCCATCTGGCTCCACCCGCAGGGGAAGGCGAGCCTGTTCCCGAACGGCAAGGCGCTCCCGGCGGTGAAGGCGCTGACCGACGCCGGGTTCAGCGTCCTCGCCCCAGACTTGCTCGGCACCGGCGAACTGGCGTTCGCGAAAGGCTGGCCGGTAGACAAGGGCTTCGCCGGGTACACCTACGGGTACAACCG
This sequence comes from Planctomycetota bacterium, assembly GCA_016872595.1. Lineage (GTDB taxonomy): Bacteria > Planctomycetota > Planctomycetia > Gemmatales > Gemmataceae > Gemmata. The sequence continues at coordinate 13,048 of VGZJ01000107.1, read as the reverse complement.
CACGCTGCTCGCCAACCGCGTCCACGACGCGCTCACACTTATCGCGTTCGAAAAGTTGATTGAGAAGAACAACACGATCCGCCTCGTCGGCTGGGACGAGTTCGGCCCCATCGCGATCTTGGCGAAGGCGCTGGCCGGCAGCGCGGTGACCAAGACCGCGGCCGACCTGAACCAGTTCCACTTCGAGGCCATCACGAAGACCGACGACCCGATGATGCTACCGGGCGCGGTGAAGTACGGTGGGCTGGGCGCGTTCCTCGCGCTGTGCGCGCCGGGCGAGGTGCTGGTTCACAACCACAAGGGCACCGACACCGGCAAGGTGTCGCGCGCCGCCTACGACGCCGCGAACGCCGCCAATAAGCTAACGCGCAGTGCCGAGAAGCTCGACGCCGCTAAGGTGATCGAGTGGCTGGTGAAGTAAAGGCAACCTAACCCCCCAACCCCCTTCCCTAAGAGGGAAGGGGGAGAAAGAAGAAGACAACCCTCTGGCCCCCCTTCCCTCTTAGTGAAGGGGGGTTGGGGGTTAGGTTCTTCAAGCCCCAACATGAAGCGCTCCCTTCTGATTCTCGCCGTCGTGCTGTTCGCGCTGTGGGCGCGCACGGCGTTCTACACCGTGGACGCGGCCGAGTTCGTGTACGTTACGCGGTTCGGCGACCCGGTCGCGGTGCGCGACGGCGGCACCAGTGCCGGCCTCACCTTCAAGGCCCCGTGGCCCGTCGATTCCGTCGTCCGACTCGACCGCCGCGTGCAGTCGTTCGAGCTGCCCGCGGTCGAGTCGCTGACCCGCGACCCGGACGGCGCGGTCGGGAAGACCATTACCGTCGACGTGTTCGTGACGTGGAAGATCCCCGACGCATCCGCGGCCGACCGCTTCGTCAAGACCGTGCGCACGCCCGAACAGGCCAAGAAGGTGCTCGGCCCGCTCATCAACGGTCGCCTCGGGGCCGTGGTCAGCGACATGCTGCTCGAAGACCTCGTCCACTACATCGACACCAAAGCCGCGCTCGCCGTGTTCGTGGCGACGACCGGGTTCGCGCTCGAACCGCTGACCGACGCCGAGTACCGGGCCATCGACTACAAGTTAATCGACGAGCGGAACGAGCGCCTGCGCCGCCGGCTGTTCGGGGCCGATGCCGACGACCTGCGCACGAAGGCGCTGGCCGAGTACGGCGTCCAACTGCTCGACGTCCGCGTGCGCCGGCTCAGCTACCCGGAGGCCGTGCGCGGCAGCATCGCGGAGCGCATCCGCACCGAGCGCGCGAAGAAGGCCGCGGAGTACGAGACCGCCGGGCGCAAGTTGGCGTCGGACATCATCACCAACGCCGACCGCGACGCCCGCACCATCGAGGCGACCGCTCGCGCCGAGAAGACCATCGTGGAAGGCAAGGCCAACGCCGACGCCGCGGTGATCCGCGCCGCGGCCCACGAACAGGACCGCGAGTTCTTCCTGTTCTTGGAGAGCCTGCGCTCGTTCCGCAAGGTGCTCGGCTCCAGCCGCGACCTGCTGCTGCTCAGCACGAAGCACCCGCTGCTGAAGCCCGCGCTCGACGGCCCGCCGGGGAAGAAGGACAAGTGACGGGTGCGATTCGGCGCTCGCCCGCGGCTCGCGGCTAACACTAAACCCATGTTGAAACTGCGCTACCTCTTGTTGCTGGTGCTCGTCGCCTACCTCGCCACTGGTATCTACCAAGTGGGGCCGGACGAGCGCGCGGTGGTGCGCCGGTTCGGGGCGGTGGTCGCGCGGCCCGGCCCCGGCCTCGGGTTCGGCCTCCCGTGGGGCATCGACCGCATCGCCCGCGTGCCCGTGCGCACCGTGCGCCAGATTCGCGTCGGCTACGACCCCGAATCGAGCGGCGACGGGACCGCCACCGCCGGCCAGTTCCTCACCGGCGATCAGAACCTCGTCAACGTCCGCGTCGTGATCGACTACGCCATCGGCGAGACCGACGACGACCTCGACTTCTACGTCGCGGCCCGCGACCGCGCCGAGCCGGCGCTGGCACGGGCCGCGGAAGCGGCCGTCGCGGAGTGGGCCGCGGGGCGCACCATCGACCAAGTCCTGCGCACCGGCAGCGCGATGCTACCCGCGTGGGTCATGGACCGCCTCGGCCCGCGCGTCACCGACCTGCGGCTCGGCGTCCGCGTCCAGCGCGCGAGTGTCGCGCACCTCGCCGCGCCGGACGAGGTGCGGGCCGCGTTCGAGGCCGTCGATCAGGCCCAGACCGCGATCCGTACCCGCGAGACGCAGGCGGAGCAAGAGAGCAACCAGCGCGTCAGTCAGGCGAAGGCGATCCGCTATAAGCTCGAACAGGAAGCGGCCCAGTACCGCACCGAACAACTCGCGCAGGCCCGCGCCGACGCCGAAGCGTTCGGGAAGGAACTGGCCGCGTTTCGGGCCGTGGCGAAGACCAACCCCGAGGCACTCGGGTTCCTGTGGTGGCAAGAGATGCACGAGACGCTGGACGCAATGACCGGCCGCGGGAGCAAGATCAAGCCGCTCGACCACTTCCTGCTCAACGGCGAGCTGAACATCTACGAACTGTCCGATTTCTTCCGAAGGTAGCGGCGGTTGTCGTTAGCCCGGCGCGCCAGCGAGGGCCGGCCCTCGCTGGCGCGTCGGACTGACGAAGGCGCTCACTCGCGGATCAGCACGTCGAGGCCGGCGGCGTCGGCGGGCACTCGCGCGGTCGCGGCCGGTTCGTCGCCGCACTTCCAAGTGAACGTCGGCGGCAACGTCGCGTGCAGGTACGACCGCGCCGGCAGCGTCACCTTCTGCCCCTCGATCACGAGCGCGAGGTCGCGCCCCGTGTGGTTGAAGAACCCGATCTTGCGGTGCCCGTTCGCGGTGGCCGTCGAACCGGCCGCGGGGAACACGTCCACCTTCAGCGCCCGTGCCGCGCCCGCGAACGGGCTGGCCTTCGCCTCCACCACCTTCGGCAGCGGCGGGAGCACCGGCGCTTCCGGCGGCAGCGTCAGCGGCGGCAGCGTGTTGTCTTTCGGAACCGGAATCGCCGGCGCGGGGATCAGGTCCGGGGCCGGGGCCGGAATCGGGATCGCGGGCGCGCCCGGTTCCTTGCCCTTGCCCGGCAACTCCAACGGCGGCAGCTTCGGATCGACGCCGACCTTCGGCAGTTCCAGCGGCGGCAGCGCCGGGCCGTCCGGGGTCGGCAGCTTGAACGGCGGCAGGTTGTCCGAGCCGCCGGGCTTCGGCAACTCGATGGCCGGTTCCGGCTTCTTGGGCCGCGGTTCCGGGGCCGGGGCCGGCTTCGGGGTTTCGGTGTTGACGACGGGGCGCACGGGGTCGGGATCGGCTGGGGCCGGCGTCGGCTTCGCCACCATCGGCCGCGGCGGGTCCGTGACCGCGCTCCCGGCCTTCCCCTTAGGGATCGGTTCGATCTGCGGCGGCGCTTTGGGTGCGGGAACGACCGGGTACACGTACACCGGCTGACAGTACGCCGGCGCGGGGCGGTACACGACCGGGGCGTAGTGCGCGCGCGTGTAAAACGCGCCGCCGCGCCGCGGCCAGCACGCCGACGCCCAATCCGGGACCAGCGCCAGCGCGAGCAGCGCCGTAACGCACAAGTGACGCTTCATGGCGGATTCCTTTCCGTTGTCTATTCAAGCGGAGCGCAAGTTGTAACTTTTGCAACAGGGGCGTTGCAAGCCGAAGTGCGCCAGCGGCGCAACACAGGAGTTCTCGATGCGTGTTCTCTGCGCCGCGATCGTCGTGCTGACCGCCAACGGCGCGCGCGCGCAGCCGCCGGCCGCCGCGGACCTCGTGGCGATGCGGTACGAACTCGGCCAGCGCCTCAAGCGGTTCGAGGCCGCGTGGGAAAAGCAGGAGAGCGAACCCGCGCGCCGCCGCGCGCTCCCGCACGTCGAGAAGCTCACGCAGCAGTTCTTCTCGCTCCAATTCGGCGAGGCCGGGCGCGGGCTGGACCGCGCCGGGTTCGCCCTCCTCACGAACGACGACCCCGGCACCGCGCGCCAGTGGGCGTGGAGCCTGTACGCCGTGCCCGAGGCCCGCGTCGTCGATGGGAAGGTGAAGGAACTGCGCGTCACCATCAAGCCGATGTACGCGGTGAAGGGCGACGTTCCCAAAGGGTTGGAAGTGCAACTCTGGTTCACCGACAAACAGGTCACGACGATCAAGCCGGAGAAGTTCCCGCACACGGTCACGATCCCGCTCCCCGCGCTCGGCGATTTCAAGGGGCTGGACCGCAAGCTCTACTTCCTCGTCGAAACCGGGAAGGAACTGCGGCACGGCACCATCGGCATTTCGCAGATCGCCGACCTCGACGCCCGGCTCGCGGCGCTGAAGACGGCGACGGCGGCGTTCGAGAAGGTCGATACCATCGAGCGCGCGACCGCGCGCGACCGGGCCGAACTGCTCGCGGACCTCGTCGGCGGCACGGTGCCCGAAACGGACCTGCCCGCGGCCGACCTGCTCGCCAACGCCGAAAAGATGCTCGACGGCAAGCCGTTCTACACCGCGGACAAAGTGGGGCAGTTCTGGCTCAGCGCGCCGACGAGCGCGAAGGGCGCGACCGCGGCGCGGGTGTACGTGCCGCGCGGCCTCGACCCGAAGAAGCCGGTGCCCGTGGTGGTGGCGCTGCACGGCGCGGGCGGCTCGGAGAACCTGTTCTTCGAGGGCTACGGCGCGGGCCACATCGTGAAGGAGTGCCGCGAGCGCGGGTGGCTGCTGGTCGCGCCGCGCAGCGGGCTGGCGTTCGGCGGCGGCCCGCCGGTGCCGGCGCTGCTCGACCAATTGGCCGCGCGCTACCCCATCGACCCGAAGCGCGTGTTCGTGGTCGGGCACTCGATGGGCGCGATGCAGGCGGTGGAACAGGTGCAGAAGCACCCCGGCCGGTTCGCGGCGCTCGCGGCCCTCGGCGGCGGCGGCACCGTGCGCGACGCCAAGGCCTTCGCCCAACTGCCGGTGTTCGTCGGCGTCGGCGAGAAAGACGGCATCGCCCTGACCATGACCCGCGGGCTGAACAAGGCGCTCGCGGGCGGGAAGAACCTGACGTACAAGGAGTACGCGGACATCGAGCACATGGTGATCGTGCGCGCCGCCCTGCCGGACGTGTTCGCGGTGTTCGACGCCGCCGCGAAGTAGCCCGCCGCTGGCACGCGCGGCCCCGCGGCCATACTCTGTCACTCATCCCCACACACCCGGAGACTCCCATGCGCCCGGTGTTCGCGCTCGCGCTGCTGACCGGCCTCGCCCTCGCCGGCGCGACCACGGCCGACGAGAAGGACGACAAGGCCCTCAAAGAGCTTGAGGGCACCTACCTGTTGGTCGGGCTTGAGGGCAAAGGGCTGAAGCTGACGGAAGAGGACTTCATGAAGGTCGAAGACGGCGACCGCAAGATCGTCATCAAGGGCGGGCAGATCGTCGCGTTCCAGAAGGGGAAGGAAGACCCGGCGAAGCTGAAGATCGACGTCTCGAAAACCCCGGCCCACATCGACATCACTTCGACGAAGGACAAGAAGGACGAGGTGAACTACGGCACCTACAAGTTCGAGAAGGTGAAGATGAAGGACAAGGACGACAAGGAAATCGTGGTCGAGGTGCTGACGATTTGCGCCGTCGAGATGGGCGATGCGAAGGACCGGCCCAAAGAGTTTAAGGTGAACGACAAGGAACTGCTGATCGTCTTACACAAGCAGAAGTAACCCGCCGCCGCGTGCGAAGCCGCGAGCGATTCCCCCCACCGAGAGAACACCCATGACCCGCTGCGCCGTGGCCCTTGCGTTCTTGGCGGTCGCCGCCGCCGGCCTCGCCCGCGCCGACGAGAAGGCCGCGCTCAAGGAACTCGAAGGCACTTACAAGCTGATGTCGGCCGAGCAGGACGGCAAGTTCGCGGAGAAGGACACCATCGCGACCGTGACGGTCACGATCAAGGGGGACGAGTTCGTTCTCTCCGCCGCGCCGGACGACAAGAAGCTGTCGAAGATCAAGGTGACGCCGGACACGAAGCTCGCCAACATCGACTTCAGCCCGCAGGACGGGTTGGAGAAGGGGAAGACGTTCCCCGGCATCTACAAGTTGGAGAAGGGCGAACTGACCATCGCGTTCAGCGAGAAGGGCGACCGGCCGAAGGAGTTCAAGTCCGACAACGGCGTGATGATCCTGAAGCTGAAGAAGGCCGAGAAGTAACCGCGCGGTCGGCCACCAATTGCCGGGCACACGTGCGAATTGCGTTCTAAGCTGAAATCGGAACCCGTACCGAATGTCGAAGGTGGACCGGGTCGCGCCATGCAACTGTTCTGCCCCGCGTGTCAGGCGGCGTTCGCCGGCACGCAGCGGTGCCCGCGCTGCGCCGGGCTGCTGCTGCTCCCGCACGAAGCGGCCGAGTCGTCGGCCCCGAAGGTGAAGCCCGCGCCGCCCGCCGCGCCGCCGGCCCCCACCCCGGCCGGGCGCGTCGTCGTCGGCGCGCTGTTCGCGCTCGGCGTCTACCTCGCGCTGCGCAAACTCGCGACGGGCGTCATACTCGCGGCGCACCCCGACCCGGACGGCTGGTGGGCCTCCTTTGAAGGGCTGCTCGCCGTGTGCGGCGGGCAGGGGCTGGCCGTGGTGTTCGGGGCCGTGGTCGCCAGCGCCGGGCGCTCGGTCGGGTTCGCGTTCGGGGCCGCCGTGGGCGGGCTGTGCGGCGGCCTGTTCCTCGCCGCGGAACTGGTCGCCGGCGCGCCCCCGCGCGACCTCGTGTTGTACGTTCAGTTCCTCGTGCTGGTGCTGGTGGGCGGCGTGGCCGGGGTGTTCGCGGCGCGCGTGTGGGGCGCGGTCCCCGTACTCGAAATGCCCGTGCCCGACCGCACCCGGCTCAGCTCCTCGCGGTTCGTGCTCGAACCGCCGCCCGCCCCCGGCCGGCCGACCCTCTGGCTCCGCGCCCTGCTCGGCGCGGCCGTCATCGTGTTCGCGGTCGGCGTGGCCGAACAGGTGCGTTCCGGCACGCAGCGGTACTCCGCCGGGATGCTCCAAGTGACGACGCAGGGGCAGGCCCAGTTCCTGACGTGGCAACTCGCGGTGCTCGGTGTGGTGGGCGGCGGCGCGCTGGCCGGGGCCGCGACCGGCGCGGGCCTGCGGCACGGGGTCATCGCCGGCGCGCTGGGCGGGGTCGGCGTACTCGGCCTGACCGCGGCCCGCGGCGAAACCCTCGGCCCCGTCTCGTACTGGCTCAGCAAGCTCTCGCTCGCCCACCTGCCGCCCAACGACCCGACCGCGGCGGTCGCCGCGCTCACCGGGATTCTCGTACTCGGCGTGATCGGCGGGTGGCTCGGCGGCACGCTGTTCCTACCCCTCGCCCCCGCCCACATGCGCACCCGCTTGCGGGCTGGGCTGGATTAATCCTACTTCTTCTCTTCGATCACGATCTTGAACGGCGCGCTGGTGAGCGTGACGCGGCCGAAGCCCTCCATCGCGTCCTTCGCGCCCTTCGGGGCCGGGCTGCTGGCGGTCGCGAGTGTCGCCGTCAGCTCGTAGTCGCCGGCCGCGGTCCAGTACGCCCAGTGCGCCGCGCCGCGGTAGCCGCTCTGGAGCGCCTTCACCGGGATGCTGTGCGTCTTGCCGGCGGCGATCTCCACCCCGCGCGGGCTGCGGAACTCTTCCGTGAACGCCAACGCCGGGGCCGCGTTCACCGCGCCCTTGCCCTTCAACGTCAGCGTCAGCACGACCGGGTCGCCGCCGATCCAAACCGTGACCGGCTTGTCGGCGGTGTTCTTGATCTCGACGGTCAGATCGACCGCGGGGGCCGCGGTCGGACGCCGCCCGGCCTTCTCCGCCGCGCGCACGGCCCTCGTGAAGTCGTCCGCGGTCGCGCCGCCGAGGTCGAGGGCGTACTTCGCCTTGCCGGTGATCGTCACTTCGAGGTGCGCGCCGGGCGGGTCGCTCTTGGCCTTGTCATCGGCCCCGGACGCGCCCGCGGAAAACAGCGCCACCAGCGCAACCGGCAGAATCGCGCGAACCATGCTATCTCTCCAAGTGGGTGAAAGAAGGGGCGTAAGGAACGGGGCGCTTGCGCCCTTCGCCCGCCAAGAAACACGACGAGTCGGGGGTTTGTTGCGATTGTTCACGAAACGCACACCGACTTATACTCTGAGTAGTGGGACGCGCGCCCGCTCTCTTCTTCTCTACTCCCGGCGGTGGACATGGACGAGTTGCACCACGAATGTGGCGTGGCGGCACTTTACTACCTCCCGACCGGCGGCTCGGGGGAACCCGCGGGGGGTTCTCCCCAAAAATCAACGGTCTGGACCGGCGCACCCGATCAGGTGTCGCGGCTGATGCCGCGCATGCTCCTCGACCTCCAGAACCGCGGGCAGCTCGCCGCGGGCATGGCGACCTACAACCCCGACCGCGACAAGCTCGTTGATACGTACAAGGACATCGGCACCGTCATCGAGGCGTTCCGCATCAACGAGCCGGCCAAGTACGCCAGCATCATGGAGGACTACGCCGGCCGCGCCGCCATCGGCCACACGCGGTACGCCACCTGCGGGGCCACCAACCGCGGCTACGCCCAGCCGTTCCAGTTCCGGCACGGGCGCAAGTGGAAGTGGTTCGCGTTCGCCTTCAACGGTCAACTCACCAACTTCGCCGAACTCCGCCAGCACCTCCTCCAGAACCACGACTACCACCTCACGCGCGACAACGACACCGAAGTCATCATGCACTACATCGCCCACGAGATGCGGGGCGACGAGCGCCCGGACCTCGTGGACGTGTTCCGCCGGCTGGCGACCAAGTTCGACGGCGCGTACAACCTCGTGTTCCTCAACGCCATGGGCGACATGGTCGTCCTCCGCGACCCGGTCGGCATCCGCCCCCTCGTGTACGCTCACGACGGCCCCATGTTCGGCGCGGCCAGCGAGAGCGTCGCCCTCCAGAACATCGGGTTCCGCCAGTCCAGCATCAAGTCGCTCGCCCCCGGCGAGATGGTCCTGATCCAGAACGGCGAACTCAGCGTCCACCGCTTCGCGGAGAGCAAGCGCACCGCGCACTGCTTCTTCGAGTGGATCTACTTCGCCAACGTCGCCAGCACGCTCGACGACCGCAGCGTGTACCTGAGCCGCTCGCGCCTCGGCCAAGAGCTGGCAAAGCAGGAGCAGACCCTCGGGCGCGTGCCGCTGAACCCCGGAGAAACCGTTGTCGTGCCCGTGCCCGATACCGGCAAGGCCGCCGCCGACGCGATGGCCTTCGCCCTCGGCATCCCGTCGGTCGAAGGGCTGATCCGCAACCGCTACATCGGCCGCACGTTCATCGAGGGCGGCAACCGCGCCGATAAGGTGCGCCTGAAGTTCACCCCGCTGCGCGAGGTGCTACAGGGCAAGAAGGTGCTGCTGGTCGAAGACTCCATCGTCCGCAGCACGACGCTCCAGAGCCTCCTGAAGCACCTGCGCGAGCAGGGCGGCGCGGCCGAGATTCACGTGCGCGTCGCGTGCCCGCCGATCCTCGCCCCGTGCTTTTACGGCATCGACATGAGCACCGTGAAGGAACTGTTCGCGCCGCGGTTCATGGCCGACAAGGTGCCGACCGTGGCCGAACAGGACGCGATGGCGAAGGCCCTCGGTGCCGACTCGCTGTTCTACCTGCCCGTAGACGCCGTGGCCCGGTGCATCGACCTGCCGCCGGATCGCCTGTGCCGCGCGTGCATCACGGGCGAGTACCCGACGCCCGCGGGCGAGCAGATGTACCAACTCTCGCTGCGCAAGCACGCGACCGGCGAAACCGGCCGCACCTACGAAACCCCCACCGAACCGCTCATGTGCTCGGTCAACGACAACGGCCGCACCTGACCCCGTGCCGGCCGCCGGCAGTTCGACCCAGATTGCCAAAAGAGATCGTCAATTCCGGACCCAGATTGCCAACGTTTTCGGAGTTGGCAATCTGGGTTTCACGCTTGTTTTTCCAGCATGTCGACGACCCAGATTGCCAACTTCCAACGTCGTCACCGCGCGGCCCGGCCCGGCGCGCTTCAGGAACCGCCACGCGGTGCCAATCTGTTGTGCCGGGAGTGTCCCCCTATCGCCCAGTTCGATGACCGCGCCCTCGGACACGCGCAGAAACGCGGCAACCTCGCGAGAGTCAGCACCTCGGCGGTCGGCGGTTCGCGACTCGTTTTCGCTTCTGGTTGTGGCACTGGCGATTAGCCGTTCCGAAGGCGCGTTGTTACGGCCGATACAGCACTCATCCTCCCACACGACGCGGCCCCTTTGCCGTTCATTCGCCAACCCAACGGATGCTAACGCCGTTCGCCGGGCGAATCAACGTGCGGCGCGGCGCTGAGGTCGCGGGCCTTCGTTTCTGCTGCCAGCAGCACTGCGACCACTGTGACCAGTGCCAGCGCCACGAGGTACACGCCGACCGGCCACGGCGCGCCGGCGGACCACGCGAGGAGGGCGGTGGCGATGAGGGGCGCGACGCCGCCGGAGAGCGGGGCCGCGAGTTGGTAGCCGAGCGACGCCCCAGTGTAGCGCACGCGCGTGCCGAAAAGCTCCGAGAGGAACGCTGCTTGCGGGCCGTACATCGCCGCGTGCCCGATCATCCCGATAGCGAGTGCGAGGTACACGAGGCCCGGTTCGCGCGTGCCCATCAACCAGAAGAACGGGAACGCGAAGGCCGCGAGGAACAGCGCGCCGCCCAGATACACCGGACGCCGGCCGACGCGATCCGACAGCGCGCCGAACAGTGGGGTGGCGATCAGCGACGCGACCGCGGCCAGCGTCACGCCCTCGATCAGCAGACCGCGCGATAGGCCGAGGTGCTGCGTGCCGTAGCTGAGCGCGAACACAGTGAAGAAGTAGTAGAAGCCGTTCTCCGCTAGGCGCGCGCCCATCGCCAGCAGCACGTTCCGCGGGTGGTCGCGAAGCACCTCGCGCAGCGGCGGGCCGGCGTCGGGCTTGGCCTCCGCGAGCGCCCGCGCGAACAGCGGGCTTTCCAGAACCTTGAGGCGCAGGAACAGTCCGACGCCGGTTAGCACCACGCCGAGCAGGAACGGCACGCGCCAGCCCCACGCGAGGAAGTCCGCTTCCGGCAGCATCGCGACCAGCCCGAACGCCCCGGTCGCGAGCAGCAGGCCGACCGGCGCGCCGGCCTGCACCCAACTGGCCGCGAACCCGCGCCGCCGCGGGTCGCCGCGCTCGGCCACCATCAGCACCGCGCCGCCCCACTCGCCGCCCACGCCCAAGCCCTGCACGAACCGCAACGCGATGAGCAGCACCGGGGCCAGCACGCCCACCGCGTCGTAGGTCGGCAGCAGACCCATGCAGAACGTCGAGAGGCCGACGATCATCAGTGTGGTGACGAGCGCGGACTTGCGGCCGAAGCGGTCGCCGTAGTGCCCGAAGATGACGCCGCCGAACGGCCGCGCCACGAACCCGACCGCGTAGGTGCCGAACGCGGCCATGGTGCCCGCGACCGGATCGACGTTGGGGAAGAACAGTTTGTTGAAGACGAGCGCCGCGGCGGTGCCGTACAGGAAGAAGTCGTACCACTCGATGGCCGTGCCGACGAAGCTGGCCGCGACGACGCGGGCAACGGACGCGTTCGCGGGCGCGCGATCGGTTCCCATCGGGTGCCCCTCGCGCCGACTACTCCGGCTTGTTCCACACGCTCATCACGGCGGGTTGGCCGAGCAACCGCACGCGCGTCTGCCGGGCCAGCGACCAGCGGTAGCCCTTTAGCACGCGCTTCAGTCCCTCGTGCTCCATCGCCAGCAGCACCGCGCGCCCGCCGGGGCGCAGCACGCGGTCCCACTCCGCGGCGCTCCCCTCGTACAGCGCGCCGATCTTGTCGATGGACGAGAGCTGTTTGCCGAACGGCGGGTTCGAGATGATGCGGTCCACCGAGTCCGATTCGAGGGGCAGGGCGGTGGCGTCCCAGCGCGCGAGCGCGGCCCGGCCGACGTGCGCGAGGTTCTGCGAGGTGACGAACACGGCGTTCGGGTCGATGTCGCCGCCGATCACCCGAATGGCCCCGCCGCGGCCCCGCTGCTCGGCCACGATTAGCGCCTCGGCCATGAGGGTGCCGGCCCCGCAGAACGGGTCGAGCACGGTCATGCCGGGGCCGACGCCCGCGAGCCGCACCATCGCCGCCGCGACCGTCGGCCGCAGCGACGCCTGAACGTGGTCGAGTTTGTACGTCCGGTGCCGCATCGCGCGGTCGCTCAGGCGCACGCCGCACACCGCGGTCTTGCTGTAGATGGTGAGCCAGATTTCGAGCCACGCGTTTTCGTTGTTGTAGTGCCAGCCGTTGGGAATCTTCCCGGCCAGCCCCTCGACGAACGCGGCCCGCGCGTCGGCCCGGCGGAACCCGTGCTCGCCCTGCATCTGGCACACGACGTGGTACGTCGGACGGCCCTTGGTCTTGGGGCGCAGCCGGTGGTGCAGCTTGAACAGGTGCTCCCAGTCCGGCTTGCGCGCGGTCCACGTGCGGATCGTGTCGAGGTCGTCGGCCTTGTACGTCAGCGAGTCGGACCCCCACGCGAGCAGGAACACGTCTTCGGTGGTGCGCAGCGACAGCAGCTTGTCACTCAACTCGTCGAGCCGGAACACGACGAGGCCGCGCGCGGTCTTCTTCACCTCGCCCCCGAGGTCGCGGGTGATCTCGTCGGCGGCGGTGCTCTCGATCCCGCCGTGGGTCATGGCGTAGAGCGCGGGCAGCGGCTTGTCGTCGGTCGGTCGGCCGGAACGGGACATCGGGAACTCGCGCGCGGGGGCAAATGGACATGATAGCGATTCGCGCGCGATCAGCGGAGCGCGAGGACGGCGAGAACCGCGAGGGCGATCACGAGGGCCGCGACCGGCCACGCCCACACGCGCCCGCGGCACGGCACCACCGGGGCGCGCACCAGCGCGCCCAGTTCGGCCGCGGTGATGGAGGCCGGCGGGAGCGCGCGCACCTCGTCGGTCGGCGCGCCCCCGGCGGTCGGGCTGTCGGTGTCGGCCGCCCCGGGGGGGACCAGTTCTTCGGTGGGCGGGGGCGGCAGGGGCACGGCGAGCGGGTCGGCGGGCGCGTCGGTGTCCGGCGCGGCGGGCGCGCGGCGCG